>CAVIQT010000097.1:0-2867 GCA_963645165.1 Phocaeicola vulgatus | reverse complement strand
AACCTATAATATTCAAATCTTTATTACTAGTATTATTATGATAACTATAATAAATTAAATATCCATCTTCTCCTTCATTATATAAAAACTTTAAACAATAAGCCGTATTTTTATCATAATTACTTACCATTAAACTATTTACTTCATCATCTGTGCAACTATCAACACCTGTAAGTTTTAAATCTTTAAAGTCAGCTTGCACTTTTTTTATAATAATATTTTGATTTATAATATTTGTACTAGAACTATTACTATCATCATTAATATTTTTAACAGTTATCATTAAATTAAAGATAAAAATAATAACTAATGATATTAACGCTACACTAACTACTATTTCAACAATTGTTACTCCTTTTTGATTATTCATGATATACTCCTTAATAATTCTTTAGTCTTATTATTTTTAGTTTCAATTGCGACCCTTTCACAAGTAAATAATAAGAACATTAAATTTATATAAAATGAGCCACCATAAGATAAGAATGGAACTGGAACTCCAGTTAATGGAATAAGTGCTAAAATACCCATAAAATTTACTAATAAATGTAATAATATATAAGCAAATGTCCCATAAGCAATAATAGATCCCCTCATATTAACCGCATTTCTTGCTATTTTAAGTAAACGATATAAAATTATTAAATAACCAATAATAATAAATGTTCCAACAACTGCGCCAAGTTCTTCAATAACAATTGGAAAAATAAAGTCAGTATATGCTTCAGGTAAATATAAATATTTCTGAGTAGAATTACCCAAACCTACCCCAAATAATCCCCCATTATTTATAGCGATAAATCCATTACATACTTGATAACCAGTTTTATCCGTATATCTAGTGCATGGTGCCCTGTAAGTTAAACGGTCTTTCTGCTCAGATGTTAAAAGACTACTATTTTCTAAAAAATTACTACCAAATACTGCAACTAAACCAGCAATAATAATTCCAATAATACAAGTTAATTTCATATAATGCATTTCCTTATTTTCAATTGGTAATGCTAAAAATATAAATGTTGCAATTCCTGCTATAATGATTGCTGTTCCTAAATCCGGCTGAAAAACAACAAGTGCAGTCGCAATTAAAACAAGTATCATAGGAAATATTATTTTAAAATTATCATAATCTTTACGCTTAATTAATTTTTCATAATATACTGCTAAATATATAATAATTGCAGTTTTAGCAAACTCACTAGGTTGAATAGAAAAAAACTTTAAATCATACCAGCTTTTGGCACTATTAGTAATAGAACCATAAGGATAAAGACCTACTAAAGCAATTAAAATACCTACTATTATTAAAGGCCCTAACTTTTGATACTTACTAGTTGGAAACCTAATAATAAAAATTAAACCTACCAGCCATATCGCTACAGCAAACTCTAACTGTTTAGTAAAAAAATATGATTCTTTTAACTTATTATATAAAACAGCAGATATAGAAGAAGCAGAAAAAATCATAACTAATCCTAGTATGGTATAAAGTATCATAAAAACAAATAAAGTTTTATCCATCTTTTTAAATAGATTTTTCATCGCTTCACCCTACTATACATTCTATCATAAATAAAAGTACTTTTAAATAATCTTAAAGTACTTTACATCTACTTATCAATTAAAGTTATTAATACTGGGCTTAAAATAATTAATAAAATTAAAGGAACAAATATTAATACACTTACAATACTTATTTTTACAGGCATCTTATTTATCTTACCCCTTGTTTCTAAAAGAATCTTATCATTTAAATAATCTAATTGATTATTTAGTGACTCAATCATATTACTACCATAAATATTTGCTTCCATTAAATTTAAAATAATATTATCAACATTTTCACTTGGTATTCTATTAGTTAAATCATTTAAACTTTCACTTAAACTTTTACCTAGTTCCATATCTTCTAAAGCTTTTTTAAATTCACTAGCAAGATCATTATCTACATTATTAGCAGTTAATTCAATCGCACTTCTTAAATTACTACCAGACTCTAGTGTTAATGCTAATATTTCAAAAAAGAATGTTGCATCTTTTTCTAAAACTTTACCACGCTTTTTTAACCTAACATCAAAGAAAAATACTTCTGCTAGAAAAAAATAAAAAGTGCATATAATTAAAGATATAAATAAATTGACTTTAAAAGCCGCTAAAAGTATAAAAGTAAATATAGTTACAAATAAATGAGAACTAAGTATATCATAAGTATTATATTTCTTTTTAGAACCAAATAATTTATTTTTACGACTTATTCTATCTATTATCTTTTTAGAATATATCTTTTTAACTATTAACTCACTCATACATCCACCTTCAATATCTTCTTAATTATTAATATATAACTTATATATAAAGTTAAACCTAAAATAATAACAAATATCCCTAATGGATTACTAATTAATGGTTTAAAATAAGTTGGACTTAATAAAACTAATACTAAACATAAAATAATAGGCATTATAAGTAAAAAATAATAAACCAATTTAGAACTACTAGTTAAAGACTTTAACTCATCTCTAATTCTTTTCTTATTAGTAAAAGACTTTTCAATACTACTAAATATAGGAATTAAATTACCACCAGTTAAATTTAATAAACTTAAACTACTAGTTATATAACTAGCATCTTTAACATTAACTCTATCATAAAAGCGGTCAAAAACTTCTTTTATTTCTAAACCATACTTTAAATCAGTATTTATCTTAGCAAATTCCTCACTTATTGGTCCAGTTAAATCTTTAGTTACCATTGTTATTGCTTGAGTAATATTATAGCCTGATTTAAAAGCATTATTCATAATAATTATACTTTTTAATAAATCATTTTCTATCAGATTATTACGATGATGCTCATGAACAATTAAA
>CAVIQT010000096.1:0-12547 GCA_963645165.1 Phocaeicola vulgatus | reverse complement strand
GTATAATATTTATAATTATAGAAATAGGCGGCACATTATACGCAAATGGTACTATCGACTTCTTTAATATAATAAATGATAATAGTTATATATATGAAACATATGGTATATATATAACACCAGATAGTAGTATCACTTCTATTAAAGATTTAAAAAATGAAACTGTAATATCTTACTTTGAAAATGATAATAGTAAATCACTTGCTTTAGATAAAATAAATTCAAATATAAAAGTAGATGTATCTAAAAGCCAAGATGATGCAATAAAAGATACTTTAAATAATAAATATAAAGCTATATATATAAATAAAGCTCTAATGGATATCTACCTAGAAGATAATAATAACTCATTTAAATTATTAACTAGTTATGAAATAAAAATAAAAAGCGAAAGTGAATTTAATAATACTAATGTAGTTAAAGAACCATTTGTTATATATTTAAGTGGAATAGATTCCTATGGTAAAGTAAATAAAAGCGCTAGAAGCGATGTTAATTTATTATTAATAGTAAATCCTAAAACTGGTAAATTACTTATTGTATCTACTCCAAGAGATTATTATGTAACTTTATATAGTAAAAATGCTAAAGATAAACTAACACATGCTGGTATTTATGGTATAGAAGAATCAGCTAAAACACTTGGACTTTTATATGATGTAGATGTAAATTACTATGCTAGAGTAAACTTTACCTCATTTGTAAATATAATAAATGAAGTAGGGGGAGTAACTGTAGATGTTGAAAAACCAGATTATAGTACTAACCAAGGAGTTAACTGCAAAGGTATGGTATGTGAACAAAACTCAAAAAGAGAATTTGGAAGTAATATGATATATATTAAAACAGGAAAACAAACTTTAAATGGAGAAGAAGCCCTTGCTTATGTCCGTAATCGCCATCAATATAGTGATGGAGATAACGCTAGAGGAAGACACCAAGAAGATGTATTAAAAGCCTTAGTAAATAAAGTAATAAGTCCTAGTATTTTAACTAAATATAATAGTTTACTAAATGCTTTATCTTCTGGAGTAAGAACTAATATGGATCAAAAAACTATAACTAAATTAGTAAATTACCAGTTAGATAAAAATATTAACTGGGAAATAGAAAATATATCTGCTGAAGGAAAAGACTCATATAATACATGTTACTCTTTAGGTAAAGCTAAAGCCTATGTTATGGAGCCAGATGAAGAAGTAGTAAATACTATTAAAGAAAAAATAAAAGAAGTTATGAGTAATTCATAACTTCTTTTTAATCTAACGTATCATAATCAGTAGTATGATTATTTTGATTACTATCTATTAATGTTTGCTTTAAACCTAAATTAGTATTAGAACCTAAATCATCTTCTAAATCTATTAATTTAATAATTTCCTCAAACGTAGTTTCACCAGTAACTACTTTTTCTAAACCATCTTGAAGCATTGTAATAGTGCCAGAAGAATAAACTAACTTACGAAGTACTTCCTTATCAGTATTTCTAATAATCGCATCTCTAATTTCTTGATTAATAAGTAAAACTTCATGAATCGCGATACGCCCTGCATAACCTTGATGACACTCATCACAACCAACGGGTTCATATATTTCATTAACATCTATATTTAATGCTGACTTAAATACTTTCTTTTCATAATCATTAGTTTTTCTTGCTCTTCTACATTTAGTACATAACTTTCTTGCTAACTTCTGAGAAATAATACCAGATAAAGCAGCACCAAGTAAATATCTTTCAACTTCCATATCAGTAAGTCTTTCAATAGTATTTAAAGAGTTATTAGTATGGATAGTAGAAAGAACTAAATGCCCCGTAATTGAAGCACGAACTGCAATTCTAGCAGTTTCATCATCACGAATTTCACCAATCATAATAATATCAGGGTCTTGACGTAAAATACTTCTTAAAGCACTTGCAAAAGTTAAACCAATTTCTGAAATAACTTGAACTTGATTAATACCTTCAATATTCATTTCTATCGGATCTTCTACCGTAATAATATTTCTATCTTCTGTATTTAACCTTTGCAAAATAGAATAAACTGTCGTACTTTTACCAGTACCAGTCGCACCAGTAACTAAAATAATTCCATTTGGTATATTAATCATCTTTAATACTTTATCTAAATTTTCCTTACTAAAATTTAAACTCTCAATACCAGCAGAAGACATCTTATAATCTAAAATACGAATAACTATCTTTTCTCCTAAATTAGTAGGAAGACAAGAAACACGAAGATCAACATCAACATTATCTAAACTATTTTTAATCGCACCATCTTGTGGAACTCTAGTCTCTGTAATATTCATACCTGAAATAATTTTAATTCTAGTAATCATATTCTTTTGTACATATATAGGTACAATAGAATAATCAGATAATCTACCATCAATTCTAATTCTAATCTTTAAACCATCCTCATGAGGATCAAAATGAATATCTGATGCCTTTTGTTTTATCGCATCCAATATAATTTGATTAACTATCTCTGTTATTGGAGTCTCTTCATAATTAAAAGAAACAAGCTTACTAGTAGGTGTACTAAGCTGAGAAGCAATAAACTTTACTTCATTAATATTATCTTTATTCTTATTAGGTTTATCATTCATACTAATACACCTTTCTATTCTAAAAAAAATTATATCATAAATCTTTTATTAGTGAAAGTATAAAATTATTGACTAATAACACTTTATTCTATATACTGAACATAGTAGGAGTGATGAGTAAAATGAGTAAAAGTAAAGAAAATAATAATAGAAAGAAGTTTAATATATCTAATAAGATAATAATTATACTTATAATACTATTTATAATAATTAGTAGTTTAATAATTTATTTATTAAAAGAAAAGAAAACTATAAAACAGTATGATGATTCTATCTTATTTGTCGAAAACGAACAATTAAAATATTATAAAAAAGGTATGGAAAAACCACTAGTAATACTAAATGAATATGATGAAGAAAAAAATACTAGTTTAATTGGAGATACATCAAATGACTATATTACTTATGTTGATGAAGATAATTTATATCTATATAATATTAAAGAAAAAGAAACTAATAAAATAGCAACTAATATAATCTATACAAGATTTACTAAAGATGGTAAAAATATAATTTATTATGATGATTCTAATTTAATGGTTTATAATATTAAAAATGATAATAAAAATAAACTACTATCATTTGATGATGAAGATAATATAGATATAAAACAAATATTAGATAATGGCTTTATTTATACATATAATAATGATTTAGAAGAAGCATATTATTACTCTAATAATGATGGAAGTAGTAAAAATAAAATATCAGACATACCAGATGGCCTTAGTGATACTTATTTCTTAAGTTCTGACTATGAAAAATTCTATTACTTTAAAGAAAAAGATGAAGATAATAGTACTTATATGTTCTATGAATATAACTTAAAAACTAATGAAAATAATAGACTATTAGATAATATTGTAGATATATATAATAATAGTACTAACGATAGTTATATACTAAATGATTTTTATTATGTAACCCTTAGTAAAAATAAAATAAATATTATAAATGATGATATAACTGGTGCGAGTAAAGAAATATATACAAGTATTAAAGAAAAGCAAGATAACTACCAATTAAATGATATATACTATTATAAAAATGGAAAAAGTAAACTAATTGAACAAGATATAACTGCTCTAAAAAATATAAACTATAATACTAAAACTATAATATACAAAAAATTAAATCAAGATAATAAAATAAATTTAAGCTCATTAAATTCTATACATGACTTTAATAGATATATAAATAAAAATGAAATATACTATTATAAAGAATTAGGTAAAGATGCTATAAAATTAAAATATTATACTGATGAAGATACTACTAAAAATAATAATAATCTAACAGTTCATTTATTTTATTCAGAAACTTGCAAATATTGTGAATCAGAAATAACATGGTTAGATGAAATTATCGATGATTATCCAAATGTTGATATTATTAAATATGATGTAGTAAATGACTATGAAAATAGTAATTTATATGATGAAGTAGCAGAAAAAATGGGTATAAGTTCATTTGCTGGTGGAGTACCATTTACTGTAATTGGAGAAGATTATTTCCTAGGATTTGGTGAAAGTGATAAAGAAAAAATAATTAGCTCAATAGAAAGACAATTAAAAGAAGAACATACTGACTATATATCTCAAACAAATAATGAAAACTTAATAGATATATCATCATCCGCTATAACTAATAATGGATATATTTACGTATTAAATACTAATAATGACTTATATTCAGTTAAAACATACTCTAATGATAATATTAAATTAATAGATAATAATGTAAGCTTTGTAGGCTATATAAAAGATGTATACTGTTATATAAATGATAATGAAATAACAACTATAGAAGATGGCAAAATAGGTCAAACATATGATAAATCAAATGGATTTACAATCGTAGGAAGTGACTTATTACTATACACTGACTGCATATCTGATCACTCATGTACATTATCTAAATATAATAAAGGTAAACTAGAAAAAATATCAGACGATGTAACACTTATTGTAGGAAATAACTTAAACTCTGCATACTTATTTAAAAACTATAATGAATCTAAATCAACAGTAGACATCTACTTTAAAAACGGAACAAATATAGAAAAAGTAGCATTTGATATCAAAGAAGAAAATATATACATAAAAGGACTTTACTAAGTCCTTTTAATAATAAATGTGAATTTACAACAAAAATTAAAAATTTGCTTGAAATATCTAAACTAATATCATATACTATTAGTGTAAATACGAAGGAGGGAAAAATAGATGAAACGTATTTCAAAAAGTTTGCGTTTAAGTCATATTTTTGCTTTTGTCATCGCAGCACTATTTATGGCTATTAACGTAAATGCAGCCGAAACGACTACAATTAAATTAACTGAAGAAAGAACAGAACAAGTTCTAGTTAAAAAAGGCGAAAATGTAATTCTTGACTTAAATGGCAATAATATTACAGTTACTAATAATCATGCTATTGAAGTTAATGAAGGTGGTACTTTAACTATTAAAGGAACAGGTACTGTAACTGCTTCAACTGCTAATTATGGTGCTATATTCAATAATGGTGGTACTGTAGAAGTTAACGGCGGAGAATACATCGCTACTGGTTGGTATGCTATTAAAAACTTAGGCATAATGACTATTAATGATGCTACTGTTGGTGGAACTTTACAAAAACAAAACTCTTCATTAGTTGCTAATGGCTTCTATGGTTATGAAAGCAATTATCCAAAAGAAGATTATACTGGTAAAGTTCTATTAACTATTAATGGTGGTAAATTTACTCACAAAAATACAACTTCAACTATTAAAGGTGATGACTGGAGTAAAACTGTTATTACTGGTGGAGAATTTATAAGTGAACAAGGCTTTTTAATTCAAGCTACTGGAACTGTTGAAGTTAGTGGTGGCACATTTACAGGGTATTCTTCTGTTGCTATACTATATGGATTTAATTCTCCTGCATATCTAGGAATTTTAAATATTTCAGGAGGTAACTTTGAAGCAAAATATATTGCTAGTGCTTATAATGATGGTAAATTAACTATTACAGGTGGAGATTTTACAAAAGTTACTGATGGCGTAATTAGTCCTGAAAAACAATGTAATGGTGCAATGTGTGCTTATACTGCTACTATAACTGGCGGCTCATTTAATTCAAATGTTACACCAGAAGTACCAGAAGGATATCAAGTTTTAACTTTAGCAGATAAAAATGTTATTGATAAAACATTAGAGCTTAAAGTTGATACTGATACTGTTTACTATGTAGAAAAAGGTAAATCAGTTTCATTAAATTATACTGCTAATGATACTGCTAAAAAATATTTAGAAATTACTTCTGCTGATAAAGCTATCGCAACAGTTAGTGATGGAATGATTACTGGTGTTAAAGCTGGTACTACTGAAATTACTTTAGATGCTCCTGGTTTAGGTGGATCTGTTAAAGTTGTAGTTTTCGAAGTAGTTCCTGAAGAAACTACTGAAACTGAAAGCAATAATGTTTCTACTGAATCTGCTGTAGCAATTTCAGACAATGTTTCTGCAATTGTATCTGATGTTTTAGCTGGTAAAAAAGAAATTAAAGGTATTGATACTGAAACTTCTGAAAAAATAGCAGCTGCTGTTAAAGAAGGTAATGTAATTACTACTGAATTAGAAAATAAAGAAGTTAAAACTGATGATCTATCTAAAGAAACTACTGAAAAAGTAGAAAAAGTTCTAAATAAAGATGAAAAAATAGCAGCTGCTTTCGATATTAATGTTTTAATTAAACAAAATAATGAAAGCATTGGTAAATTAACTGAACTTGATAAGAAGATCGTAGTTATTGTAGATGTTCCAAAAGAACTTCCTGCTGTTAAAGAAGGATTCTCTAGAACATACTATATGATTCGTGTTCATGATGGTGTTGCTGAAAGATTAGAAACTAAACTTGAAAATGGAAAATTATCTTTCCAAACTGATAAATTCTCAGATTATGTTTTAGTTTATGAAGACGTAGCAAATACTGAATTAGATGACACTCCAAAAACTGGAGATATCAGTTATGCTGCTGCAATTATTACTATATCTATTTTAGGCTTAGGCGCTGTTAAAGTTCTAAAAAGAAACTAATAATTTATAAAGAGTGGAATATCCACTCTTTTATTTTTCTAAAATATAATATATAATTTAAGTGGTGATTTATTTATGAAGAAATATAAGTTAAAAAAGAAATATGTTATTATTTTACTTATCATATTAGGTTTATTTCTTGTATCATTTGTTTTTATTAAAGTATATAAACATCATAAAATAGAACAAACAGTAGATAAAGTACTAACTAAAACAGAAACTAATATAAATGAAGATAGCGATGAAATATTTAAAGAAACTAAAAATTTAAAAAAATTAAATAGTGATTTTGTTGGTATTTTAACTATACCAGATACTATAATTAATTATCCAGTTATGTATACTAAAGGGAAAGATTATTATTTAAGAAGAAGCTTTGATAAAAAATCTAGTACTGCTGGTAGTTTATATATAGATAAATATAATACTATATCACCTAAAGATGATAATTTAATTATCTATGGTCATAATATGAAAAATGGTTCTATGTTCCATGAATTATTAAATTATAAAGAAGAAGAATTTTATAATAATCATAAATATTTTTACTTTACTACTGATGAAGTAAAAGAAAAGTATGAAATAGTATCTATGTTTGTATCTAAAGTATTTTATAAAACGGATAATGTATTTAAATATTATAAGTTTTATAATGCATCTAATGAAGAAGAATTTAATTATTATAAAGAAAATATATTAAAATTAAGTTTATTTGATACTAAAGTAGAATTAAATTATAAAGATAAGTTTATTACTTTATCTACCTGTGATTATAGTATTGATAATGGTAGATTTGTTGTTATTGGTAAATTAATTTCTTGAATTTTTAATAAAAATAATATATACTATATTTAGTTTTCAAGGAAGTATGAGGAGTAATATATTATTGTTTTATAGAGAGTTAACATATGGTGTAAGTTAATAAACAATATATATGAAGGTTACATATAGAGAAAAATCGTTAATATGCGTTAAATATTATAAAGGTAACAATAGTTATAAAATAAGGTGGTACCACGGTTTAATCGTCCTTATGTTATAACTATTTTTTTATGAAAGGGATTGATTAGTATGTATAGGGAATTTGAAGAATATGTTTTTAATAATTATGATATGAAACTAGAAGGGATAAGTTCAAAGTATTATCATTCTAAAAGAGTAGCTATATTATCTAAGAAATTAGCTCAAGAATTAAATTTTAATTTTCACGAAGTAAGACTTGCTACCCAAATTGGGCTTTTACATGATATTGCGCGTTTTTATGAATATACAAGATATGGTACGTTTACTAATATAAAAACTTTTGATCATGGATATATTGGTACTTTAATTCTTAAAAATGATAATTTTATTAAAAAATTTAATGTTAATGATTCTGATGAAGAAACACTTTATGCTGCCATTAGAAACCATAATAAATTATTAATTGAGAAAAAATATATAAACAATAAGTTTTGTAAATTAATAAGAGATGCCGATAAAGCTGATATCTTATATAAGATTGGAAATAGTGAAAAATTTACTAGTAAATATAATGGACTTAATGCATCAACTAAAATTCATAATGACTTTATGAATCATAAAGCCATTGATGAAAAAAATATAAAAACATATGTGGATAATGTCTTATGTATATTAGGGTTTATCTATGATATTAATTATGATGTCACATTAAAATTAATTGATGAAATGAATTATTTAGATAAAATATATAATTTATTAGAAAATAAAGAAATATTTAAAAGATACTTTAATGAAGTAAGTATTTATATAGAAATGAGGCTTAAAAATGCTAGAACCAAAGTATAATCATTTATTAGTAGAAAAGGGGAAATATAATTTATGGAAAGAAAAAGGATATTTTTCTTCTGGAGATAAAAGTAAAATACCTTTTACTATTGTAATACCACCACCTAATGTAACTGGTAAATTACACTTAGGTCATGCTTGGGATACATCTATTCAAGATGTAATCATTCGCTTTAAAAGAATGCAAGGCTTTGATGCTTTATGGCTTCCTGGCATGGACCATGCTGGTATTGCTACGCAAGCAAAAATAGATGCTAAATTAAAAAGTGAAGGAATTAATCCCCGCTCAATGGATAGAGAATCTTGGCTAGAAAGAGCATGGGCTTGGAAAGAAGAATATGCATCAAGTATTCATGAGCAGTGGGCTAGTCTAGGTTTGTCTTTAGACTATAGTAAAGAAAGATTTACTTTAGATGAAGGCTTAAATAAAGCTGTAACTAAAGTATTTGTTGACTTATATAACAAAGGTTTAATATACCGCGGAGAAAGAATAATTAACTGGGATCCAGCGGCTATGACTGCTTTATCTAATGAAGAAGTAGAATATAAAGATGATAAAGGGGCTTTTTATCATATTAAATATATGATTGAAGGAACCAATGAATATTTAGATGTTGCTACTACAAGACCAGAAACTTTATTTGGAGATACTGCTGTTGCAGTAAATCCTAAAGATGAAAGATATCAAAAATATGTAGGTAAAAATGTAATTCTTCCAATAGTTAATAAAAAAATACCTATTATAACCGATGAACATGCTGATCCAGAATTTGGTACTGGTGTAGTTAAAATAACACCTGCTCATGATCCAAATGACTTTGAAGTAGGACAAAGACATAACTTAGAAAGAATTATATGTTTAAATACTGATGCTACTATGAATAAAAATGCTGGTAAGTATGAAGGACAAGATAGATATGTATGCCGAGAAAACTTAATAAATGATCTTAAAGAAGAAGGCTTACTAATAAGTATTGAACCAATAATACACTCAGTTGGGCACTCTCAAAGAAGTGGAGCCGCTGTTGAGCCATATCTATCTAAACAATGGTTTGTTAAAATGAGACCACTTGCTGATGCTGTTTTAGAAAATCAAAAAATTAAAGATACTAAAGTTAACTTTGTTCCATCAAGATTTGAAAAAGTAATGAATCACTGGATGGAAATAACTTATGACTGGTGTATTTCTAGACAGTTATGGTGGGGACACCGCATACCTGCTTGGTATAAAGGTGATGAAGTATATGTTGGAGAAAATGCACCTAAAGAAGAAGGTTGGATTCAAGATGAAGATGTATTAGATACATGGTTTTCTAGTGCCTTATGGCCATTTTCAACTCTAGGCTGGCCTAATGAAACAGATGACTTTAAAAGATATTACCCTAATAATGTATTAGTTACTGGCTATGATATTATTCCTTTCTGGGTTAACCGTATGACTTTCCAAGGTTTAGAATTTACTCATAGAAGACCTTTTGAATACTGTCTTATCCATGGTTTAGTAAGAGACTCTAAAGGAAGAAAAATGTCTAAAAGTTTAGGTAATGGAATAGATCCAATAGATGAAATTAATACCTATGGAGCAGATGCCTTAAGATACTATCTAACTACAGCAGTAACTAATGGCTTAGATTTAAAATATGACCAAGAAAAATTAAAATCAACATGGAACTTCTTAAATAAAGTATGGAATGCATCTCGTTTTACTTTAATGAATTTAGAAAACTTTAAAGAAGAAGACTATACTTTAGATAATCTAACTTCACCAGATAAATGGATTCTAACTAAAATGGAAAAAACTATTAAAAATGTAACTAGATATATGGAAAAGTTTGATTTAAACTTAGCGGGAGAAAATTTATACAATTTCTTCTGGACTGATTTTTGTGATAAATATATTGAAATGGCTAAATTTAATCAAAATAATACCACTAAATCTGTATTACTAACTGTATTAACTAATATATTAAAAATGCTTCATCCATTCGCTCCATTTATTACTGATGAAATATATAACTATTTACCTATTAAAGATGCCGAAAATATCCAAATAAGCCCATATCCAAAGTATGATAAAAATTATATCTATGAAAAAGAAGAAAATAGTATTGATGATATGTTAGAGTTTATTACTATTTTCCGTAATAAAAAGGTAGAATTAAATTTAAAAGAATTTGAAGTAATAACTAACAATAACTATGATTTACTAAATAAAATGCTTAAACTAACTGATAAAATAGTTAATAGTTCTAACTATAATGGTATAGTAGAAATAGAATATAAAGAATATAAATATACTATTTTTTATGATAATTCTCTTAAAGAAGAAGAAAAAGAAAACTTAATAAAAGAAAAAGAAACTTTAGAAAAATCAATAACAAGAAGAGAAAATTTACTTTCTAATGAAAATTATACATCTAAAGCTCCTATTAATATTGTTAATAAAGAAAAAGAATCTTTATCTGAAGAAAAGAAAAGACTAGCAAATATCATAAAACTATTAGGTAATATCTAGTAGTTTTTCTTGTTTATATAAGGAATATGTGCTATTATATAACCTAATTAATTAGGGGGAATAGTTATGAAAATACCTAAAAAAAGTTACTTACCACTTTTTAGTGAAGAAGAGTATCAAAAATTATTAAGTGAAGTAAAAAATGGTAATATAGATTCTAGAAAGAAAATCATTAGTAATCTAAATTCTATTATTTATGATATTTTAAAAGAATTTAAAGACTGTAAATACGAATATAATGTATTATACTTATTTGGTTTAAGAGGTGCTTCTAATGCTATTGAGTACTATGATAAAGATAAATCTAATATGTTTATCCCTTGGGCTAGACAGTGTATTTATTCATCTATTTACTATCAAGTTAAAAATCATCCAATTCCTGCCGTACCCTCATATTTTAATGGTGCTATAGATAATATTATGTTATCATTTAATATTACTAATAATGATTTAATAACTTTATTAAAAGCCCATATAAAGTTTTACTTAGAAAATATAAAATCAGATACTTACCGTAATATTATTTTAAAATACTATACTGATGGTTATACTATCTCTAAAGTAGCAAAAGAATATTATTTAAAAGAAGAACAAGTAGAAAATATAATTAATGTATTTAATGAAATGGTAAAAAGTAAAATAAATTTATATGGTAATAAATATACTAATGAAGTAAAAGATAATCTTAATAAACATTCCTTTTATGAAAGAGTAAAAGATTATGTTTTTGATGCATCCGAAATGTACGAAATATTTAACAGTTTAAATGATTATTATAAGAAAGTATTAACTTCATGTTATGGTGCTAATCTAGATGAAATTCATAATGAAGAAATATATAAATATACTAGTGAATTAAATAGGATTATTACTAATAAATTTAAAAATAGATACTTAAGTATTAAAGCTAAACCATTTTATGAAAGAGTAAAAGACTATGTACTAAGTATAGAAGAAATGCACGCTATATTTAATACTTTACCAGAAGAATATAAAAATGTATTAATACTTTGTTATGGTAATAATCTAGATGAAGTTCATGAAAAAAACATCTCTAATAACTCTAGTACTATAAATAATATTATCTATCGTAAATTTAAAAATAGAACTATATCCGCTTCCCCTAGACAAAGAATTAAACCATTCTTTGACAGGGTTTCGCCTTATGTTTCAAGCAAAGAAGAAATGTATGATATATTTAATAATTTACCAGATAAATATAAAAATGTATTAACTTTATGTTATGGTGAAAATTTAAATAAAATGCATGAAGAAGAAATCCTAAAAAATCAAGGCATTATAAGTACTATTATTTATAATAAATTTAAAAATAAAAAGAAAACTAAACTTCCTAATCCCAAAACATTTTATGAAAGAGTATCACCTTATGTATCAAGTACTTCTGAAATGTATGATATATTAAGTAGTCTATCTGATGATTATAAAAATATTTTAACCTTATGTTATGGTAATAATTTAGATGAAGTGCACCCAGAAGAAATAACTTTATATAATGATACTATATGTAATATAA
>CAVIQT010000095.1:0-6149 GCA_963645165.1 Phocaeicola vulgatus | reverse complement strand
ATATAGAGCATATTATTTTAGTAAATAAGTTATTACGACTATTTAATTTATAAGTAATAAATAATACTAAGCAAAATAATACACTTAATAATATTATTAAATACTTTTCAGGTATAATATTAAAATATATTAAAAAGCCAGAAGAAATAACAGTAAAAACAATTAATATAAAAGATAGAAATTTATAAAAATTTTTCTTTTTATTTCTTTTTTTCATATATATCAACTTCTTTTCTTTTTAAGATTTTATCATATAGATATAAAAAAAATACCCTTTATGTCAAGAAAAGGTATTTATTTGACAAGATATTTTCTTATTAAGTACATTATTATTGGAAGTAATAATGATAAGTAGATATACCATAGATTAAATCCAAATAAATAGTTTACTATACTTATAAATATACCAAATAGGATATATATAATATCTAGTGCTTTTACTTTTAGTTTAGATACAAAGTAAGTTATTAGTAAGTATAGGATAGATACACCAATTAATACCCATTTAGTCCATTTATTTATAGAGGCACTTTTTAAGGTATCATCTAGTCTATTATCTTCTAGTTTTTCTATTTCATCTAAAGCATCAATATTAGATTTATTTAGGTAAATATCAATACCAACTGATTCTTGAGGAATAATCATTCTAACGTTAATACTACTACCTACTTTTGTAAAACTAGCAGCTGCGCCATACATATATCCATCATCAGTAGTTATGTCTTGTCTTACTCCACTTTGATTACCATGAAAGTATACTTTAAAATTTTCATCTTTAGTAGCAAAAGGAAGTAATATTCTTAAGAATGTATTTGATGAGTTATAATTTAAATTTTTAAAGGTATAGTTTAATTCTTTAACATCATTATGTTTTACTACTACATTAGTAATAGAGTATTCAAAATAATAAGCAGTTTTATCATTTTTAGTATCATAATAAATATTTAAGTCATATGTACCATCTTTGTTATCTGTACCTAAGTAGGTATTAGATGATGGGTCTTTTATATTAAATGATTTAAAGTATTCAGTTATACCATTAGTTAGGTTATTTATTTCTAAATTTTCTGGAGCCTTAAAGGCACTTACTTTACTTATAGAGATATCATAACCATTATATATAGTGCCATTATCTAGATTGACTGTTTCTCCATCCCATTTACCACCAGAGAAACTATAGTAGTTTAGTTTTCTTTGAAAGATATCAGTATTTCCTTCAATTATGATAAGTTCTTTAACATTTAAGCCACCAGCAAGTTCTACTTCTGCATCTATAATATGATTTAATACTTTGTAGCCATCTGCTTTTACCATTACTGGTAATAATAAAATTGTAATTAATAAATGAATATATTTTTTCATAATAATTAAGTAGTAAACTACTCATTACACCTTCCTCTACTTAAATAATCTTAGCATTTAAAAATTTAAATGTAAAGTTAAAATATATATCATATTATTTATCTATATTCTAAAATGAAGGCGGAATTATTTTGAATGAGAGGTTTACATGTGAAATAAGAAATATTTACACTAACTAAGCTCAATATAAATATACTACAAATTATTGAATTAGGTAATTAATTCACTATATTTTATCTATATATTAACTATGTATCTACTATTATATTACTAACTATATACTTTATATCACTTATATATACATTTATATAGAAAATATCCTGATGGGAAGATAATTAATGTTTCTATATGAGTAAAGCAATCTTTAAGATAAGATAACAAACCTAAATTGATAGATATATTATTTAAGTAAAAGAACCAAAACATTAATGAGTAACTAATAATAAATATTAGTATTAATAATTTTAAAGTTTTCATATTATATTATATTCATTTGTTTGTATGGTTTATCACAAAATTCCAATAGTTTCTACTCCCTAAAAATCACATTTTTCCATACTAAAACTAGATAGTTATTTATCTAGTTTTAGTAATTTATCCATTGTTCTAAGCATTTGAGCTGTATATCCATATTCGTTATCATACCATGCGACTACTTTTATAACTTTTCTATCTGTATCTAATACTTTAGTTAGTTTAGCATCTACTAAAGCGCCAAGAGACTGACCAATAATATCTGAAGATACAATTGGATCATCAGTTATACTTAAAACTTCACTTATATTATTTTCAAATATATGATTTATTTCATCAGTATTTGTTTCTCTATTCATATTTAATGTTAAGTCAATGCATGAGCCATCAACTACAGGTACTCTTAAAGCAGCACCATCTAGTTTACCTTTTAAATCAGGAATAACTAAACCAATCGCACTAGCTGCGCCAGTTGATGCAGGAACAATATTTTCACAAGCGGCTCTACCTCTTCTTGAGTTTATTCCTTTTTTGTGAGACCCATCATGAGTATTTTGATCGTTAGTATAAGCATGAACTGTAGTCATAAAGCCAGAAGTAATACCAATATTATCATTTAATACTTTTAGTACTGGAGCTAAGCAATTAGTTGTACAAGATGCAGCAGATATTACTTTATCATTTATACTTAATATATCATCATTAACTCCATATACGATAGTTTTCATATCTCCTTTACCAGGAGCTGATATAATTACATGTTTAGCACCAGCTATAATATGTTTATTAGCATCTTCTAATTTAGTAAATTTACCAGTACATTCTAATACTACATCTACACCTAAAGATGCCCAAGGATAATTTTCTGGTTCATCAATATTAAGTACTTTAGTGTGCATCCCTGATACTTCAATACTATCTTCATCATAAGATATTTCATCTAATAAAAAGTTACGATGAACGGTATCATATTTTAATAAATATGCAGTATCTTCTGGGGTACCATGACTATTTATTGCAACTACTTCATAGTCTTCACTATCTACTAAAAGTCTGTATGCGATCCTTCCTATTCTACCAAAACCATTAATTGCTATTTTTTTCATTTCTATAATTCCTTTCCTTTTTAAAAATAACTATCTCCAATAAATTCCCTTAAAATATTAGTATCACTTAAATATTCACTCGGTATAGGGAAAAACATTTGTAATTCATTAATTAATCTTCTTGCTTCATTATAATATTTACTTTCCATAGGTACACTATAAAGAAGTGGTTCTACATATACTTTTAATATACCCATTTCGTATATATATGCAGTATTTAATATAATATTTGCTTCGTTAGTAAATGGAAATACATATTTAGATTCACCATTACGAACTTTTTCCCATGATTTTAAGGTATCTATAACATTATATCCTCTTGTACGATTATCTCTTACTATTCTTCTTAAAAGTCTAATATCTACAGTAGATAAGTGATTATGTCTATCAATAGATAGAGGCATAAAGGGACTTATATATATTTTTAATTTTTGATTGTAGGGTATATCTTTAGTTAATTCTTCATTTAAACAGTGTAATCCTTCAATTAAAATTATATCATTATCTTTTAATTTAACACGTCTATTATATTCTTTTTTACCAGTAATAAAATTAAATGTTGGAACTAGTACTTCTTCATTATTTAATAGACTTGTTAATTGGTTATTAAATAGTTCTAAGTCTATACAATCAATAGTTTCAAAGTCATATTCCCCATTTTCATCTTTAGGGGACTCAGTTCTTTCTTTAAAGTAATCATCTAAACCTAAATAAATAGGATTTAAACCACTAGCAGTTAAATATAAAGCAAGTTTTCTAGTACTTGTAGTTTTACCACTAGATGAGGGACCACCAAGCAATATTATTTTTCTATCTATATTTTTTATAACTTTGGCTAAATCTGATACTTGATTATCCATCATAATATCATTCTTTTTAATAAATTCTTTTATTTTACTTTCAGATACTATTTGATTTAAATCAGAAACATAATTTACATTTTGAATGCGGCACCAATTTTGGTAGTCAGTATAACTTTTTAATATCATATCTTGAGATGTATATGCTGGTACTTTACCTGTTTCATCTATAACAGTAGATAATACTAAGTCATTATTATTTAAGTAAGTTATAAGATAGTTAGTTAAGACTCCAGTAGATGGTACCATATCATCCATAAAGTAATTATAGTATCCAAGAAGTTCATAAATAGTTACAGTTTTATTATTTAAGTTTAGGACATTTCTTGCTTTTTCTATTTCTTTAGTTTTTAAATAGAAATCATAGGCATCTTTTTTAGTTACTACTTTTCTAGTTATCTTACAGTCTTTATTTATTATTTCTTTCATTTTTTTATCTATTAAAGTAATATCATCGTTAGTTAAATGTTTATCAGTCATTATTTTACAGTATAATCCTTTATCTAAAGAATGTTCGAAGAAGACATCACATTTATATAGTTCTCTTACAGCAACATATAGGACAAATTTTAAACCAGATTGATACTGTTTATGTTTATATCTATCTACTAACACACTATTCACACCCTTTTATTATAGTATATTGTTATTATATCAAAAAGATATTAAAAGTTAAATGTTTTAGGGTATAAAATTTATAAAAATTATCTATGATATTATTAGGTGATTAAAAAGTGCTTATTATTCCAAATGTAGTAGAAAAAAATTATAATGGGGAAAAGATATTTGATATTTATACTAAGGTTCTTCAGTCAAGGATTGTTTTTATTAATGGAGAAATTAATGATGATATGGCTAATTTGATTGTTAGTGAGTTATTATATTTGGATTCAATTAGTCATGAGGATATATTTTTATATATTAATTCTCCTGGAGGCAGTGTTACTTCAGGGCTAGCAATTTATGATACGATGAATTATATTAAAAGTGATGTTAGAACAGTTGGGATGGGACTTTGTGCTAGTATGGGAGCAGTTATTTTAGCAGCAGGTACAAAGGGAAAAAGATTAATTTTACCTAATACGGAAGTAATGATTCACCAGGTTTTAGGAGGTGCTTCTGGGGTTGCATCTGATATAAAGATTCATGCGGAAAGAATTTTAGAAACAAAAAAGAAGCTTAATTTAATTCTTGCTTCTTTAACTGGTAAGGGTGTTAATCAAATAAATAAAGATACAGATAGAGATTATTATATGGATTCTTTAGGGGCTTTAAAATATGGAATAGTAGATGAAATTATTTAACCTTTATGTCTATTTATTAATTCATTTATCTTTCTAAAATGATGATTAATACCAGATTTAGTTATGGGTTTATTTGTTTCTAGGGAGATAATTTCAGCAAGTTCCCCCATTGATGTATCGGGGTATTTTTTTTTGTAAGAAATTATTTCTTTAGCGCGGTCGTCTAAAAGATTTATTAAGTCATTATCTTCTAAATATTTAATGTTTTCTAGGACTATTTTACTGGATTTTAATGATTTTTCGACATTAGCTTGTTCACAGTTATTAAGTCTATTTACCATATTTTTATGGTCTTTATATATACGAATGTCTTCAAAGTAAAATAATGAGTTTATTGCGCCTAAGTAATTGATTAAGTCTGCTATGTTTTCGCTTTTTTTAATGTAAACCATATATTCTTTTTCTCTTTTTAAGATTTTACTAGTTAAATTTAGATCATGTAAGAGTTTATTTATTAGTGTGGCTTTATTTTTTTCTTTGGTAAAGAACTCTAAATGATATTTATTCTTCTTTGGATCGTTAACACTACCACACGATAAGAATATTCCTTTAAGGAACGCTACTTTTTCTTCTTTACTGGCATCATTTATATTGGCAAGAGTGTTATTAATGTCAGAAAGGATGATATCTTTTTTTTCTTTTATTTCTAGAATATAGATATTTTTCTTTTTAAATCTTTTAATGGTACGAACGGTTAATCTAATTTCTACGTTATAAAATATTTTAAGTAGTTTAAATAGCCACCTTGCTACAGATGCGTTTTCAGTATAGATAGATATTTCTTCTTTAGTAATAGTACTATTAAATGATAAATAAACAAGTAAAGATATTAAATCTTCAGGGGAATTATTATATATTTTAGTTATTTCATCTTTAATCTGGGTAGTAAAAGACATAGTTATCACTCATTTCATAAAGATTATATAATTTTTATGAGATATAAGCAAATTAAATTATGATACATAAGTTATTCTCGCATATCCACTACCTTGTTTTGAACAGTTTGATGTTGGTACACTACTAATGCAGGTGGTTGATACTGT
>CAVIQT010000094.1:0-4510 GCA_963645165.1 Phocaeicola vulgatus | reverse complement strand
TCCGATAACTTATCAACATCTATTTTGGCTTCATTAGGCGCTTCAATACCAATAAGTATTTCATTATTATAATTACATCTTATAACAATACTTCCATCTTTTATATAAAATAAATTTTTCCATTTTATTACATTATTTATAGCTTCTTTAGCAATTAAGCAATAATTAACACTTACAAAGTCATGAGTTTCATCATTATAATATCCCCACTCATAATTATTTATTTTAAAAGTGATTTTATTTCTATATCCATAACTTTTATTTCCTGTTACTACTTTAGGATCATAATTAACATTACCGTATCTAAGTAAAATATCTTTAAAATTTTCTAATTTTATTTTTACTTCTTCATCATAATCGGCGTGCCAAAAACTACATCCTCCACATTTTTCAAAAAAAGGACATATCGCGTCTATTCTTTTATCTGATTTTTTTATTACTTTAACTGTTTCTGCTTCAATATATTTTTTATTTTCCTTAGTTATGTTTGCTAAAACTTCTTCCCCTTTTAAGGCACCTTTTACAAAGACTACTTTACCATTAAGGTGAGCGATACCTCTTGCTAAATGATCATATTTTTGGATTATTACTCTTATACTCATATAATTTTTTCACTTCTTTTAAAGTTAATGCTCTATAATATCCGCTTTTTAAATTATCAGTGCTTAAAAAAGCATACTCTACTCTTGTTAATTTATCAACGAGGTAACCAAGCTCTTTAAATAACTTTTTAACAATATGATTTCTTCCTTCAATTAAAGTTACTTCTACTAAAGAGTAGTCTTCTTCAGTATCATTTTTCTTTAATTTAACTTTTACTGGTTTACATAATTTACCTTCAACCTTAATTCCATCTTGCAGTTTTTTTAAATCAGATATCGCTAGTGCCTTATTAAGTTTAGCAACATATTTTTTAGGGACCTTATTTTTAGGATGCATAAGCATATTTGCAAATTCACCATCATTAGTTAATATAATTAATCCTGTTGTATCATAGTCTAATCTTCCGACTGGATAAATTCTTTTAGCTGTATCAATTAAATCCACTACTGTTTTTCTTCCATATTCATCACTTGCAGAAGAAATTACACCTCTAGGTTTATTAAGTAAAAAATAAACATAATCTTCCCTTTTCAAATGAATACCATTAATGACAATATCATCATCACCATTTACTTTTGTACCAAGTTCAGTTACCTTTTTTCCATTAACATAAACTTTTCCTGATACTATTAATTCTTCTGCTTTTCTTCTTGATGTATAACCAGAAGAAGCAATTACTTTTTGTAATCTTTCCACCACTTTCACCTCATTTGTTTCTCTATACATTATAGCAAAATTTATATTCACATTTGTACCTATTTTATATACTTTTTCCCCTACAACTAATATCATACATGTCATACATTTGTTTGTCAAGAAAAATATTTACTTTTTTTATAATTCTTTATCATTTTATATTCTTTCAATTAAAAAGACTATTGCTAGCCTTATGTGATTTTATAAATTTAAACTATTATCATTTAATAAGAATTCTTTTATTCCAATAATTAATATGCCATCTTCATTATGGCAAGGATTAATATCATCTTTTACTACTATGATTTTTTTAAAATTATCACCTACACAATTAAGTGATCTTGATTCTTGATAATTTTTTCAGGAGAATCAGTATTTAAAGCAGATTGTATATAATATCTATTACTTGCCATATTACAGATAAAATCTATTTCATAATATACTATGCCACTACTATTTCATGTTTCTACTACACCAACATCTACATTATAGCCTCTAATTAATAATTCATTAAAAATAATATTTTCCATTATATGGTTTTCTTCTTGCTGTCTAAAATTTAATCTAACATTTCTAAGTACTAAATCAGTGAAATAATACTTAATAGGTGTAGATTTATATTTTCTTCCTTTAATATCATATCTTTCTACTTTTTTATTAAAAAAGCATTTTCTATATATTCAATATATATAGTAATAGTATTACTATATAAACTTTATAAATATTCATAGGATTTATTAAAGAACCAACTGAAGATGCTAAAATATTTACTAATGAATCTAAAACATCTTTTTTTATAACGTTTCTTTCTATAATATCCTTTATGTATGTTGTTTCAAATAAGTTATGCAAATACTCTCTTTTTTGTTTTTCATCTTCTTGAAGTATAACAGTTGGTAAACCACCATATAAAATATATTCTTTCCATGCCTTGTCTATAGTGATATTCTTTAGTTTTATAATATGGTCTTCTTTTATTCCTAGTTCTAATAAATAATTTTTAAATATCGTTTTCTTTTAATTTCTTTCATAGTAATCTACTTTACTGAATTTTACTGACACAAATGACAGTAAAATTCAGTAGCAAGTCATTTTTACTTTATACATAATAAATTACTAACAAAATAAATATACTAAAATAAAAGATGCAATAATACCAAATAAGTCAGCAAATAAGCCTGCTAGAAGAGCATATCTACTTTTAATAACTCCTACACTTCCAAAATATAATGCGATAACATAAAAAGTTGTATCACTAGATCCTTGAATAACTGAGGCTAGTAATCCCATTATAGAATCTGGACCATATTTATTAAATATATTTATCATTATAGCTAGAGTACTATTTCCTGATATACTTCTCATAATACACATAGGAATTATTTCACTAGTTAAGGAAAATCTAGCAAGTATATTATCTAAAAAAGAAAAAGTATCAGTTAAAATATTACTTTTAATTAAAATATTAACAGCCATTATCATTGCTACTACATTAGTGGAAATTTTAAAAGTAGTAATAAGTCCATTTTTTGCCCCGATTAGGAATTCATCATAAATATCTATTTTCTTTTTTAAGCCATAACTAATTATAAATAATACTAATAATGGCATAACAATTATACTAATGTTTCCCATGTATTTTCCTAATTATATAATCTAAAGAAAGGCCAGCTACTAGTGATGTAAATGTTGCCAAGATACATAATGGTAGTATTTTTGTGGGATTGCTACTTCCAGCACTCATTCTAAGAGCGATAATTGTTGTAGGGATAATTGTTACACCAGCAGTATTTAATACTAAAAATGTTATCATGGCATCACTTGCTACTTTTTTATTTGGATTTAATTCTTCTAGTTTTTCCATTGCTTTAAGGCCAAAAGGGGTGGCAGCACTTCCTAATCCGGCCATATTAACAGCAACATTACTGGCTATATAACCAATTGCTTCATGATTTTTAGGTATACTTGGAAATAATTTAGATAAAAGAGGACTCATTATCTTTGATAGTTTCTTTATTAGACCTGATTTTTCCGCTATTTGCATTAATCCCATCCATATAACTAAAAGAGGCATTAAATCTAATATTAAATCAAATGCTTTTTTGCCACACTCTAAAAGTTCAGTATTAATACTTTCAATACTACCAGTTAAAAAGCTATATATAATTCCAATAATAATAAATAATCCCCAAATAATATTTACCATAATGATTTAACCCACATTACTAATCTTTTAAAGAAAGATATATTTTCTTTAGCATCGCTATTTTTATCTTTAACTAAAATATCTGTTTTAAAGTATACTTTTCCATTTAAAGATATTTCAATATTACCTATTACTTTACTAGCATTATTATCTAAATAGTTAATAGTTCTTTTTATATTTTTATATTCTTCTTTAGTTAAAGACATATTAAATTCTTCATTAATATAAGTATTATCTATATTAGTTTTAATTTTTTCTTTTTTAACTATTTCATAATTTTTAAGTATATTAAAATATTTTTCATATAAATCTTTATGGTCATTAAAATCATTACCATCATTAAATGTTACTATGGTTAAATTAATATTATCTTTAGATGCATTAGTTACTAAAGTTCTTCTGGCTTTTTTAGTAAAGCCAGTTTTACCACCTATGCAGTATTTATATTCATTTAATAATCTATTTTTATTATGCCATATATAAGTCTTTTTATCAGTTTTAACAGTGATATTTTTAGTACCTACTATTTTTTTATAAGTATTATTTTTAATTGCATAACTAGAAAGTAAAGCCATATCATAAACTGTAGAAGTATTACCATTATTACCTTCTTCTAGACCACTACTATTAATAAAATTAGTATTTTTCATTCCAATAGAGGAAGCTAGTTCATTCATCATTTTAGTAAAGCCTTCCATAGAACCACCTACATTATAAGCAAGAGCAATGGCAGCATCATTACCACTTCTTAACATTAATCCATATAATAATTCAATAATTTTAATATTTTCACCTACTTCAATATATATACCACTACCATAACTTTTTAAAACATTATTATCAATTATAATATTCTTTTCTAAATTACTAACATTATTAATAACTACCATACTAGACATAATTTTTGAGATAGATGCGATTAAAGAAGTTTTATTGATATTATTTCCTTCGAAAACTCTATTATTATCTGTATCCATAACAATATAAGAACTAGCACTTATAGCG
>CAVIQT010000093.1:1627-3420 GCA_963645165.1 Phocaeicola vulgatus | reverse complement strand
ATACTACCCATTATACTAGGTATCTTCATTGACAAATACTCTTATATAACTATAGGTAAAATAATAATGATATTTATTATAATAATGTTTATAAATAGCATCTTTATCAAAGATGCAAAATATACTAATAAAGAATTTAATATTAAAAAATTTAAAACATACATTAAAGATAAAGATATCTTTAA
This sequence comes from Phocaeicola vulgatus, assembly GCA_963645165.1. Taxonomy (GTDB): domain Bacteria; phylum Bacillota_I; class Bacilli_A; order RF39; family UBA660; genus CAG-533. The sequence continues at coordinate 3,235 of CAVIQT010000093.1, read as the reverse complement.
AAAGGTCGCTATAATAAGAACTCTAGAAGGTCTTACCCATAATGCCAGTGCTCTTAATGTAATAATGACTCTATACTCAATTATCTTTTTAAAAAATAATACTCACTATGGTATATTTAATAGTTTTCTTGCCATTATAACTCTAATTACCACAATAATATATGCCTATAATAAAGGCAAAAATGATAACAAAATAATTATATTTACTAATATTATTACCTCACTATCTTTAAGTTACTTATTTATTAAAGCATCCCTTTATTCTTTATCATTATACTTAATAATCTATAATAGCGTTATAACTTACGTAATCTTACTAAGTAAAAATAAAATTGCTAACATAACTAATGAATATAAAGAAGTTCAAAATAAATATAAAGCTGAATATCACTTATACATTGAATTTTTTTTAGAATTAGGTAGACTTATTAGCTATATAATTTTAATTTTTATAGGGTTACTTGCTAATATATTCTATTTTAAAATATTAATTTTAATTGGTTTAATATCATACTTTATCTTACTATATCTTTTAAGAAAAATAACTGAATAAGAAATACTTCTTTACCCCAATATATTTGGTGAAAGGAGTTTTTTTATTGGCAAAGTATAAAGTTGAAATCCCTGGCATAGATACAAATAAATTAAAAGTATTAAAACCAAAAGAAATGACCGAACTATTTAAAAGATATCAAAATGGAGAAATAACAGTAAAAGAAGAAATTATAACAGGTAATCTAAAATTAGTTTTAAGTATTATAAATAAATATAATAATGGTAAATATGATATGAATGACTTATTCCAAATCGGATGTATTGGTCTAATAAAAGCAGTTGATAACTTTTCTCTAGACTATAATGTAGTTTTTTCTACCTATGCAGTGCCATTAATAATAGGTGAAGTTAAAAGATTTATTAGAGATTCATCAGTAGTAAGAATAAGTAGAAGTATAAGAGATAATGCTTATCAAATCTTAAAATATAAAGATGAATATACTCTAAAACATGGTATAGAACCATCTAATAAACAAATATGTAAACACTTAAAATTAAGTGAATACGCTCTTGCTACATCCCTAGAAAGTTTAATAACACCAGTTAGTATCTTTGATCCCATATATAATGATGGCGGAGACACTATATACTTATTAGACCAATTATCTGATAACTCTAATAAAACAGATAAAGATGATGTAATCGGACTACATAATGCATTAAAAATTATTAACCCTAGAGAAGCAAATGTATTATATGCTAGATATATTTATGGTAAAACCCAAATGGAAATTGCTGATGACTTAGGTGTTTCCCAAGCCCAAGTATCCCGTATAGAAAAAAACGCTATTAAAAACATTAAAAGATTAATGAGATAAGTAAATGCATATAATTTATTGGTGAAGTTTATGCTTATGAGTGATTTACAAAGTAAAGATATTATTAATATCACAAACGGAACAAAAATTGGTAAAATAATAGATATTGAAGTAACAAACGATGGCATAATTAACAATCTAATAGTAGGTGAAATAAAAATGATGAAAAGACTAAATACTAGTGAATATAAAATAAATTTCAAACAAATAAAAACCATTGGTTCCGATGTAATAC
>CAVIQT010000093.1:0-1617 GCA_963645165.1 Phocaeicola vulgatus | reverse complement strand
TATAAATACTTTTAAGAGGTGAAATATGCAAAAAAAGATTATTATTTATAGTATCATTTTTTTTTCTCTAGATCTAACTAGCAAATTAATTGTTAATAACTCTTTAAATTTAACAGAAAGTATAACTATAATAAATAACTTTTTTTACATAACAAATGTCCATAATTTAGGAGCTGCATGGAGTCTATTTAGTGGACAAAGAATATTATTAATTGTAATTGGAATTACTGCTTTATTTTTTATCTTTAAATGGATAAAAGATTTTAAAAATAATAATAGAAATATTTTAGCATTTTCTCTATTAATAAGTGGCCTTTTAGGTAATTTATTTGATAGAATTATATATGGATATGTAAGAGATTTTTTAGACTTTATAGTCTTTAATTATAACTATCCCGTATTTAACTTAGCAGATACATTTATCTTTATTGGGGTAGTTTTACTTATATACGCAGTAATTAAGGGTGAAGATAATGGAAATAAAAGTAATAAATAATAATGAAAGATTAGATAAATATTTAAGTGAAAATACTACTTTATCTAGAGCGTTAATTCAAAAAATGATAGATGATGGATTTATCCTTGTAAATGGAAAAATACTAAAAGCAAATTATCACTTAAAAGCAAATGATACTATTTTAATAAAAGATGGTTATATTAAAGAAATTAAAATAACTCCTGAAAATATAAAACTAGATATTGTTTATGAAAATGATAACTTAATGATTATAAATAAACCATCAGGTATGGTAGTTCACCCCGGTAATGGTAATATGGATCATACTCTAGTAAACGCCTTAATGGGATACACTAAAAACTTAAGTAAAACTAATGGAGAATTTAGACCTGGAATTGTTCACCGCATAGATAAAGATACCTCCGGACTTATTATAGTAGCGAAAAATGATAAAGCCCATGAATTACTTGCTGAAGGATTTAAAAATAAAACTATTACTAGAGAATATATTGCTCTAGTAGTAGGGGAAATTAAAACTAATACCGGCACTATAGATGCCCCAATTGGTAGAGATAAAAATGAAAGAAAAAGAATGTGTGTAACTGATATAAACTCTAAAAAAGCCATTACCCATTTTACCGTATTAAAAAGATATAAAGGATATACCCTTCTAAAATTAAAACTAGAAACCGGAAGAACTCATCAAATTAGAGTCCATATGAAATATATTGGTCACCCAGTAGTAAATGATCCAGTTTATACAAATGTAAATGCCACTAGCTTTGGCCAGTTTCTTCACTCTTACTTAGTAGATTTTGATGAACCAATAACTAAAGAACACCTACATTTTGAAGTAGATATCCCTAAAGAATTTAAAGACTTCTTAAATACCCTTATTAGTTTATAATAATTAATTCTAAAAAATATATTAAATAAAACGCAGTAGATAATAAATAAAAATATAAATACTTAGAATTATTTTCATTTAACTTTTTATTTTCTATATATAGTTTTACTCCAGTAAAAAAGACTAAACTATATATAATTACTGATAAATAAAGATTAGAAAAATAAAAGAAAAACAAAGGAAAAATTTGAACAAAAATATAATTTAAAATATAATAAAACAAATAATTTTTAATATTATCAAAATTTAATAT
>CAVIQT010000092.1:0-19500 GCA_963645165.1 Phocaeicola vulgatus | reverse complement strand
TTTATTAATTTTTAATAAAATATCTAAAGATAAGGTTAAAGGCCGAAAATTTTGTTGTATTTTACTAATTTTATGATATAATTATTCATGTGACCTAGGGAAATGCGCCCATAGCTCAATTGGATAGAGCGTTAGACTACGGATCTAAAGGTTGGGGGTTCGACTCCCTCTGGGCGTACCATTTATTATAAATCGAGAAGTAGCACAGCTTGGTAGTGCACTACGCTTGGGACGTAGGGGTCGCAGGTTCGAATCCTGTCTTCTCGACCAGTTTGATTATAAAGCCTTTATCTAAAGGTTTTTTTATTGTTTATATAAATTTTTAATAGTTTTACATTATTTACACATTGATATAAAAATGTTTTTATAGTAAAATAAGTATTGATATACTATGGAAAAAGAAAATAAGATTGAATTAAATTATAAGTTATTAATCGTGTTTGCCGTTGCGCTCCCCTTAATTTTAGGGACAGCTTATGCTTACTTTTTGCCCAAAATTACAGGTGATGCACCAAGTACCATTACAGGCACAGTAGTAGAAGAAGTTGACTTTGAACTAATAACTCCTGATGAAAATGGTTATATAACTGCTACCAATCTAGTACCCATCAATGATGGAAAATACTATGAACCAAGTGAAGTAGATACCAAAGCATCTAAAGGAACATTTCAAGTTAAAAACACTGCTACTAATGGCAGAAACATAAAATATACTGTTGGACTATCTATTGTCCAAATAGATGATGCCCTAAAAACTGCCGACTTTAGATGGCGTTTAGAAAAAGTTGATTCAGATGGCAATGTTTTAAGCACTTACTCTGATAATGAAAAAGGTTTTAGTACTATCTCATCTGATAATACCATTACCTTAGCAACCGGTATAGTAGTTGCCCCATCAGCAACTGATAACTTTGTTTTAAAACTTTGGATTTCTAACACAAACTTTGATCAGTGCACAAGCACTAGTGATGCATCTTGCATCCTAAATAAAAACTTTAAAGGTAAAATATACGTTGAAGGTGAGTACTCTATGTAAGAAGAGTACTTTTTATATAAAAAAATAGACTTTAATCGTCTACTTCAATACCCATTTCTTTTAATTCTTTAGAAATATCCTCTTTAACAAATAACTCCAAAGGAACATTTAAAGTCTTAGCTAAATAATATAGAAAACCTAATGAAAATGATTGCTCGGTATTTGGAGATTCTATGTTTCCAATAAAACCATTTGAATATGTTGAAACTTCTGCTAACTCATTTTGCGTAAGTCCTCTATACTTTCTAAATAATTTTATTCTTTTAGAAACTAATTTATAAATATAATTTACATCTTCTTTTTCTTTCATAAAACTACTCCTCAACGTAATTTTATCAATTTACATTTCTACATATTTTCAGTGTATAGAAAGTAATTAAAGCGTCTTTTTGTTTCTAATAAACTCCCTTAATAACTTAGTCATTGCTCTTTTTTCTATCCTTGAAACATAACTTCTAGAAATCTTTAACTCCCCTGCAATTTCCTTTTGAGTAAGCTCTTTAGTATTATATAAACCATATCTTTTAACAATTATTTCCTTTTCCCTTAAAGACAAACACTCCATATACTCTAAAAGCAAATTAATATTATACTGCTTATTAATTTCATCTGAAATATCCTCATTATCTGCCCTTACAACATCAATTAAATTAATCTCATTACCTTCTTTATCAAATCCAATAGAGTCATTCAAACTTACATTATTTAAATGCTTCTTATTACTTCTAAAATACATCAGTATCTCATTTTCTATACATCTTGCTGCATAAGTAGTAAGCCTTGTTTTCTTATTTTGCTTATAAGAATCAATTCCCTTAACTAAACCAATCGTACCAATACTAATTAAATCATCTATATCATAATTCTTACTCTCATACTTTTTAACAATATGAGCAACTAACCTTAAATTATGCTCTATAAGTTTACTTCTAGCATCCTTATCACCCATATATAACCTTTTTAAACACTCATCTTCTTCCTCTTTGCTAAGCTTATCCGGAAAAACATTTATAGAGTATGAACCCATAAAAAACAATAAACTTTTAACCACAGAAATTAAATAAAACATAAACACCTCTAATTAAATATATGTTTTCATGGCTTATTTTATTTGATATAATTTTCCTAGGTGATTTAGGTTATGTTAAGTAAATTTGTTCCCGATATTTATCAAAAAAGTATATATGATATTGATTATAAAAAGCTAAAGAAAAATGGTATAAAATGTTTAATATTTGACCTAGATAATACCCTAGCGCCCATTAGTTTAAAAAAACCTAATAAAAAATTAAAAGACCTAATTGAAGATTTAAAAAGCCTAGGATTTAAAATACTAATTATTAGTAATAGCCCTAAAAAAAGAGTCGAACCCTTTAAAAATATCTTAGGAGTAGACTCTGCATGCTTTGCTTTAAAACCTTTAAAAAATAAATATAAAAAAGTTCTTAATATTTATCGTTTAAAACCATCACAAGTAGCTGCTGTTGGGGATCAATTACTAACTGATATATGGGGTTCAAATAAAATGGAATTTCTAACAATCCTAGTTAATCCCATTGGTACCACTGACTATGCCTTAACTAAAATTAATCGTTATATTGAACCTTTTATATATGCTAAATTAGAAAAAAGAGAACTATTAAAGAAAGGAACTTATTATGAATAAAATATGTTATGGTTGTGGTATTAAACTTCAAACTAAAGACTCTTCCTTACCAGGATATATTCCTAAAGAAAAAGAAGATAGTAGTTACTGTCAAAGATGTTTTAAATTAATTCACTATGGTATTAATAATGAAACTACTACCCCTAAAACTACTAAAAATTTAATAGAATCTATTAATAAAGAAAATAAATTAGTCATCTTCTTAATACCCTTTTTAACAATAAGAAAAGATATTATCAATATATATAAAAAATTAACATCACCTAAAATATTAGTTATAAGTAAAATGGATATCGTTCCTAGAAGTATTAAATATACTAATATTAAAAATTACTTACAAACTTACTATCAAATAGATGATGATATTAAATTTATAAGTAGTATAAATAATATAGGTATTAAAAGTTTATTAAATTATTTAAGTGAAAATAAAATAAATGAAATTATTATTGCTGGTGAATCTAATTCTGGTAAAAGTACTTTAATTAATAAAATACTTGAAGAAAAAAATAGTGCTTTATCTAAAGTAACTACTAGTAGTACCCCTAATACAACTCTAGACTTTATTAGAATAAATGTTACTAATGACTTACTTATTATAGATACCCCCGGTTTTATCTTAAAAACTATTGAATTAAAAACTTTAAATGTATCTAAAAAATATATTAAACCAATAACTTTCCAAATGAAAAGTGGTGAAACACTTCAATTAGATAATACCTATTTAAATTTTACTAACTCATCTAATATAACAATATACTTAAATAATGATATCCCTATCAAAAAATATTATAAAGAAATCTTTTTTGAAGAAGATATTAATATAAAATCCAATCATGATTTAATAATTAAAGGTCTTGGTTTTATTAATATAAAAAACGATACTACTATAAAACTACATAACTTACCAAGTGACTTACTAGAACAAAGACCAAGCATTTTTGGAGGCTTAAATGAGTAAAATTAAAATAATGAGTGAAGACTTATCTAATAAAATAGCAGCTGGTGAAGTAGTTGAAAGAATCGCGAACGTAGTCAAAGAACTAGTAGAAAATAGCGTTGATGCTGGAAGCAAAAACATAAAAATAGAACTAATTGACTCTGGATTTAAAGAAATTAAAGTAACAGATGATGGCTCTGGTATGGATAAAAATGATGCTCAAAATGCCTTTCTAAGACACGCCACTAGTAAATTATATAAACTAGAAGACTTATTCTTTATAAATACGCTAGGTTTTCGTGGTGAAGCCCTGCCTAGTATCGCATCAGTATCTAAAATAGAACTAATCACCTCTGATGGCTCAGTAGGTACAAATATCATACTAAATGGAGGCAATATAGAATCAATAACTTCCACTAGTGCTAATAAAGGAACTATTATTAAAGTAAAAGATTTATTTTATAATACACCTGCTAGATTAAAATACTTAAAAAGTGAAACTACTGAATTATCAGGCATAACTTATTATATAGAAAGACTTGCTTTATCATATCCAGAAATATCTTTTTACTTAAGTAATAATAACAATGTTATTATAAATACCACTTGCAGTAATAACTTACTTAAAACTATTCATGAACTATATGGACTTGAAGTAAGTAAAAATATGATTGAAATAAACGCATCTAATGATGACTATGATCTGCATGGCTATATTTGTAAACCCGCTATTCTAAAATCTAACCGCAACTTCATGATAACCATTGTAAATGGTAGAGTAGTAAAAAATAATGAATTAAATAAAACTATTAATGATGCCTACTATACTTATAAACCAGATATTAAATTTCCTATCGTAATATTAAAAATAGAAACTGATCCTACATTAATAGATGTTAATATCCACCCTACTAAACAAGATATTAAATTTAGTAAAATGAATGAATTAAAAGATTTAGTATTAAATACTATAAAAAAAGCCCTATACACATCCTTACTTATTCCTAAAGTAGAAGTAAAAACTATAAATAATAATCAAAATGAAATACCTATAATGAAAGATAAAGAAGAATTCATCTTACCTAAAGAAAGGCCTATGATGATTAATGATAGTTTAGATATAACCTTAGAAACTAAACCTATTCAAAATTCATTTGACTTTACCAAAGATGAAAAAAATGAAGAAATAAAAAAACTAGAATTATACCCATGTGGTTTAGTAATGGGAACTTACATAGTCGCCCAAAATGATAATGCCATGTATTTAATCGACCAGCATGCTGCTCAAGAAAGAATAAACTATGAAAAAATTATCAAAGCCTTAAAAGAAGAAAAAAATACTATAACTGATTTATTATTTCCTATAAGTATAGAATTAAGCCCTAGTGATTATTTAACTCTTAAAGAAAATATGTATATATTAACTAACCTAGGATTTAATATAGAAGAATTTGGTATTAATACTATAATTGTTAAATCTCATCCTACATGGTTAGTATCAGGATATGAAGAAGAAAATATTAGAAGAATAATTGAATATGTATTAACACTTCCTAAAGAATTTGATAAAATTAAATTTAAGGACCACATTGCTAAAACATGTGCTTGTAAAATGAGTGTTAAAGGAAATACTAATATAACTACTACTCAAGCCGAAAACTTACTTAATGACTTAGTAAAATGTGATAATCCCTATAATTGTCCTCATGGTAGACCAACAATTATTACCTTTACCAAATATGAATTAGAAAGGATGTTTAAAAGGGTGATGGACTAATGATTCATGATATGCATTTAGATAATGATGCCTTTATAAAAATTAAAGAAGGCACTAAAACTGTTGAATTAAGATTAAACGATGTAAAAAGAAGAAATCTTCATATTGGAGAAATAATTATTTTAGAAAACCTTACAACTAAAGAAAAAATTAATGTTAAAATTATAGACTTAAAAAAATATCCAAGCTTTAAAGAATTATATGCTGATTTTGATAAAATATCTTTAGGTTATAAAGAAGAAGAATCATCATCATACTTAGATATGGAAAAATATTACTCTAAAGAAGATATCTTAAAATATGGCGCCCTAGCCATTGTAATAACTCTAATATGATTATTGTAATAACTGGCCCCACTGGTGTTGGTAAAACCAAATTAAGCATTGAACTAGCTAAAAAATATCACGCTATTATAGTAAATGCTGATTCAATGCAAGTATATAAAGATTTAAATATTGGTACCGCTAAAATAACCAAAGAAGAAAAAGAAAACATACCACACTACTTATTTGATATAGTAAACCCTACAGATATGTATACTGTATATGATTATCAAAAAGATTTAAGAAATATATTAGATAATAATAAAGATAAGAATATCATCATAGTAGGAGGTACTGGTTTATATATTAAAGCAGCTCTTTATGACTATAAATTTACTAATGAAACATCTTTTAATACCTATGATAACCTATCAAACGAAGAACTACTAAACCTAGTAAAAGAAAAATATCCTACTTTAAAAGTAGATATAAATAATCGTAAAAGATTAATTAGAGCCTTAAATAAAAAAGATGAATATGACCTAACAGGTAATAAATTATTATATGATGCTATATTTATTGGCCTAACAACTAACCGTGATAATTTATATGATATTATCAATAAAAGAGTAGATAAAATGTTTACTAGTGGTCTATTAGAAGAAGTAAAAAATCTATATAACCAAAATATTCATAGTAAAGCAGTAAATACTGGAATAGGATATAAAGAACTATATGATTACTTTGATAATAAAATAACCCTAGAAGAAGCTAAAGATTTAATTAAACAAAGAAGTAGACACTATGCTAAAAGACAATATACATGGTTTAATAATAAAATGAATATAACTTGGTTTGAAACCAATTATGAAGATTTTTCTAAAACTGTAAATGCAGTTATAAATTACATCGAAAATATTAAGTAAAGATAAACTCTTTACTTTTTATATGTCTTTTGTTTTCTTATAAATTATTATATAATACGTTGGAGGAGAAATTTTTATGATATATTTAGATTATTCAGCAACTACACCTGTACTTGCCGAAGTATTAAACAGTTATAACAAAGTAACAATAGATTATTTTGGAAACCCTAATAGTATGCACTCTTTAGGAACAAAATCTCATGAATTACTAACTAGTGCCACTAAACAAATTTCTAAAATTTTAAATATTAAAGAAGAAGAAATCATCTATACTAGTGGATCTACTGAAAGTAATAACCTAGCCCTTATTGGTCTAGCACTTGCTAAAGGTAAAAGTGGAAACCATATAATTGTATCTAAACTTGAACATGAATCAGTTTATGGCATATGTAAATATTTAGAAAATAATGGCTTTATTATTGATTATGTTGATAACACTATTGAAGGTGTTATTGATTTAGAACATTTAAAAAAATTAATAACTAAAAATACTATCTTAGTAAGTATCTGTGCAGTTAATAGTGAAACAGGTATCCGTCAGCCCCTAAAAATAATTAAACAAATAATTAATAAAGAAAACCCTAATACCATCTTTCATAGTGATATGACTCAGGCAGCTGGTAAAGTACCTATTAACTTAAAAGATGTTGATATGGCATCATTATCTGGTCATAAAATCTATGGACCAAAAGGAATTGGTATGTTATATAAAAGAAGTGATATAAATATTAAACCTATACTATATGGTTCTAATAATGATATAAGACCAGGTACTCCGCCACTACCATTAATAGTTGCTTTTTCCAAAGCCTTACGCATTGCCGAAGAAGATTTAACAGAAAAAGAATATAAAGTAAAAAAATATAATGAAAAAATTTGTAAACATTTGGAAAAATACCCTAATATAAAAATTAATAAAACTAAATATTCAATACCTAATATTTTAAATATAAGCCTAATGAATATTAAACCAGAAACCTTTATTCATGCCTTAGAAAAACATGAAGTCTATGTAAGCTCTAACACAGCCTGCTCAAGTGGTAAAATATCTGCTGCGGTATTAAACTTATACCGTGATAAAGTAAGAGCCTTAACAACCATCAGAATCAGTTTATCTTACTTAACAACTCCTGAAGAAATTACTGAATTTCTAAAAATATTTGATAATGTTTATAACAAATTAATGGAGCTTGCCTATGCTTGAATTTAGTACTGAAAATTATCATTTTATGACATTTGATCCAAATAGATTAGATCATCTAAAAGCAAAAATGTATCTAAATACTGATCCTGATATTAGAAGATATTTAGGTGACTCAATTGAAGAATTTTTAGAAGTTCCAGATCAGTATTACCTAAACGATGCCGCCTTTTTAGTATCAAGAGCTGATAAAATAATTGGTTACGTTGCCTTTTTTGATTATTACCGCTTTCTTGATATGCATTATGCCTTATTAAGATCTGCTCGTGGCTTTGCCTTTTCTAAAACTGAAACAACAGGCGCATCCCTTATTAAAGAAACATCTAGTGCCGTTTTTAAAAGAACACCATCTTTAGACTTTATAAAATTATATATCAATAAAAACAATATAAATAGTATGCGTGCTGCTCAAAATGCTGGCTTTGTTCTTTATGGTGAAGTAGCTGACTATAATTTTGAGTACCGTAAATATAGACCATAAAAGAGGTTAAAAATGAAAAAACTAATAATGATTAAATATGGAGAATTAACAACTAAACACGATAATATTAACTTTTTTATTAAAACCCTAAAAGATAATATTAACTCATCTCTAAAAGAAATTCCCCATGAAATAAAATATGATATAGGTCGTATGTTTATTGAAACAGAAAACTATGAAGAAGTAAAAAATACATTACTAAATATTTTTGGTATCCATGAAATAAATATTGCCTATGAATTAGAAGATAATAATATTAATGCCCTAGAGCAAAATATCTTAGAACTATTAAAAAATAAAGAATTTAAAACATTTAAAGTAGCAACTAAAAGAAGTGATAAAAATTATCCTTTAAATAGTATGGAAATATCTAAACATATTGGAGGTATTATTTTAAAAAATATTAAAAATATCTCTGTTGATGTTAATAATCCCGAAATAACTATTAATGTAGAAATTCGTTTTCAAAAAGCCTATATTTATTTTGAAAAAGAACTAGGTATTGGGGGATACCCAGTAGGTACTTTAGGTAAAGGCATCCTTATGTTAAGTGGGGGAATAGACTCTCCAGTAGCTGGTTATCTTGCTATGAAAAGAGGTATAAGAATAGAAGCTATTTATTTTGATGCTCCACCTCACACTAGTGAAAATGCTAAAAATAAAGTCCTAGAACTTGCTGAAAAACTATCCCTTTATAGCGGTTACTTAAAAGTCCATATTATTAGATTTACTGAAATAGAAGAATCAATTTATAAAAATTGCCCTAAAGAATATATGATTACTATTATGCGCCGTCAAATGTATCGCATCGCCGAAAAAATAGCTCGAAAAAATAACGCAAAAGCTATTATTAATGGTGAATCAGTTGGCCAAGTAGCAAGTCAAACCTTAACAAGCATGGCTGCTATTAATGATGTAACAACTACACCAGTATTAAGACCAGTATGCTGCTTTGATAAATTAGAAATAATTAACATAGCTAAAAAAATAGGCACTTATGATATAAGCATAAGACCTTATGAAGACTGCTGCACTATCTTTGTTCCTAAACACCCAATTATTAACCCTAATATTTCTCTAGCAAGAGAATACGAAAAACTCTTTGATTTTGAAACCATGATAAAACAAGCGGTTGCTACTGAAGAAATTATTAAATTACCCATAAAAAATTCAGAATTTGAAAATATTTTATAAAATAAAACCCATAATAATAATGGGTGATAACTATTGAAAGGATATAATATAGATAAAACTCTAAAAGATAAACTTCAAAATGAATTTAATAACGAATATGGTATTAACTTGAAAAGTCCCAAAGAAAATATCAGTACTTTTCAAAAGCCTAGAAATATTATAAACTCTAACATAAAAAATATAAAAAGATAGCAAAATGCTTCTTTTTTTTGTATAATGGGCATAGGTGATTAGAAAAAATGAAAATATTAAGTGTAAATGCTGGTTCATCTTCATTAAAGTTTACTTTATTTGAAATGCCAGAAGAAAAAGAACTAGTAAGTGGAACTTTTGAAAAAATAGGTTTAAAAGATTCATTTTACTCTGTAAAAATTAATGGTGAAAAAACTAAAAAAGAAGCATCTTTACCTACTCATAAAGAAGCTTTTGAAATTCTTATGAAAGAATTAATTGACTTAAAAATAATTGAAAATTATGATGAAATAAAAGGTATTGGTCATCGTGTAGCTCAAGGTGGTTCTTACTTTGATAAAAGTGTAATTGCTAGTGATGAAAATGTTGATATAGTATCAAAACTATCACAAATCGCACCACTTCATAATCCTGCTGCTGTAATTGGTATTAATGCTGCTAAAGAAGTAGTGCCAAATGCTACTCAAACTCTAGTATTTGATACATCATTCCATCAAACAATGGAAGAAGTAAATTACTTATATGCTGTACCTTATGAATGGTATACAAAATATAATGTTAGAAAATATGGTTTCCATGGAACAAGTCATAAATATGTATCTAGTCGTGCTATGGAAATATTAAATAATGATGATGCTAAATTAATTACTTGTCATATTGGCAATGGTGCTAGTATTTCTGCTGTTAAAGCAGGTAAATGTGTTGATACATCAATGGGACTAACTCCTAATGCTGGTCTTATGATGGGTACTAGATGTGGTGACATAGACGCTTCAATAGTATCTTACATTTGTGAAAGCACTAACCTTTCTGTAGAAGAAGTAAATACCAAACTAAATAAAGAATCTGGGTTACTTGGTATTAGTGGTGTATCATCAGACTCTAGAGATATCGAAGATGGTATCGCATCAGGTGATGAAAGATGTGAACTAGCGCAAGATATGTCAGTTAAAAAAATTGTTGACTATATTGCCCAGTATTATGTTGAACTTGGTGGCTGTGATGCTATAATCTTTACTGCTGGTTTAGGTGAAAACTCTATAATAACTAGAAAGAAAGTTTTAGAAAAATTAGCCGTACTAGGAGTAAAACTAGATGAAGAAAGAAATAACGTTCGTGGCAAAGAACAACTAATAACTGCTGATAACTCTAAAATACCAGCCTATGTAATACCAACTAATGAAGAACTTATGATAGCGATTGATACATATAATCTAGTAAAATAAGGAGGTAAATTTTGAAAGAAAAGAACATTTATAAAACAATTGCTAAATATCAAAACATTGTTATTGCTCGTCATATTGGGCCAGACCCTGATGCAGTTGCTAGCCAAATGGCACTAAAAGATGCAATTAAACTAACATTTCCTAAAAAAAATGTTTTAGCAGCTGGTATTGGAGTATCCCGTTTTAGATATTTAGGCGACCTAGACAAAATAGATGAAAGTAGCCTTGAAAAACCCCTTTTAATTGTTTTAGATGTTCCTAATATTTCTAGAATTGATGGTATAACCTTTAATAACTATGATAAAGTAATAAAAATAGATCATCACCCATTTGAAGATAAAATGGGCTTAGAAATCGTAGATGAAAATGCCTCATCTGCTTCTGAAATAGTTGCAAGACTAATATATAAAACTAGACTAAAAATGAATAAAGAAATTGCATCTAAACTATATATTGGTATGGCTTCAGATAGTGATAGATTTTTAGTACCTACTACTACCGGTAAAACCTTAGAAATCGCATCTAAATTAATAAATGACTATAAACTAGATTTAAATGAAATATATACTAAATTATATGAACGCCCCTTTGCTGACATTCGCTTTCAATCATTTTTAACTTTAAATATGACAATAACTGAAAATGGTTTTGGTTATATGAAAGTAAATAGTGAAATGATTAAAGAATATGGAGTTGATCCATCAACCCCATCTAATCTAGTAAATAACTTTAACTATATAAAAGAAATAATTGCCTGGGCATTTATAACCTATGATGAAAAACAAGAACTATACAAAGTAAATATCCGCTCTAGAGGTCCAATAATTAATGATATAGCAGCTAAATATAATGGTGGAGGTCATAAATACGCATCAGGAGCTAGAATTAAAAGCCCTGATGATATTGATAAACTAATTTATGAACTAGACGAAGCATGTAAAAAATTTATTGAAAATAAAGAAACTATATTATCAGAGTAGTTTCTTTTTCATAAAAAACCATTGCTTAATGGAGAGCAGTTAAAAACCTCTATAAGTTTCAGACTGTAAGTAAAGAACTAAATCAATAACTAATATAATAATTATTGATTCCTAAGTACACTTAAAATAAAAAGGATGATAAAAATGAAATATAACTTAATAAACATAATAGTTGGATTATTCTTCCTAGTTGGAGCCCTTATTGCTCTAAAAAATAAAAAAAGTAAAAAACTAACTAACTTTAGTGTTGCCTGTGGCTTTACTGTTTTAATATTACTTTTAATAATAGATATAATACCAGAAACTATTTCCTTATTTAATAATTATAAATATATATATACCATATCTGGTACCCTTATTGGTTTGGGTTTATTATTCATACTAGAAAATAAAGTGCCTCACCATAACCACTATGAAGAAATAAAACACCATGAAAACCATTTAAACCATATTGGTATTATGACATCACTTGCTCTTATCATTCATAATATTGTTGAAGGAATGAGTATATATGGTATTACTCAAAATGACTTAAAAGCAGGTATTATATACTCTATTGGGGTTGGTCTACATAATATTCCCTTTGGTATTGAAATAACCACTATGCTAAATAAAAATAAAAATAAAAAAGTTATGTGGACATATCTAATCTTACTATCTATATCCACATTTATTGGCGGCATTATTATATACTTATTTAAAGATTTACTAACTAATACTATACTAGGTATTCTTCTAAGTATAACTATTGGTATGATTATTTACCTAATTATCTTTGAATTATTAGTTGAATTAAAAGAAAACTATAATAAATATAGCACTATTGGTATAATAACTGGTATAATTTTAATGTTAGTAGGAGGATTATTATGATCGGATTTGCCCTAGAAGGTGGCGGAGCAAAAGGTGCTTATCAAGCAGGTGCTTACATTGCCTTAGTTACAAATAATATAAAACCAGCCATCATTGCTGGAACCTCTATTGGTTCATTAAATGCTGCACTAATGGCTCAAGGAGACATAAAAAAACTAGTATCCCTATGGCTTAATACCACCACTGATATATTTGATATAAATAGTAAACTAATAAAAGACTTAAAAAAGAAAAAATTCACTAAAGAAGATTTATCACTAGGCTATGATAACTTAAAATCTATCATTAAAAATAAAGGAATAAACACTAATAAATTTCTAAAAGTAATAAAAGAAAATATTAATGAAAAAAAACTAAGAAAAAGTAAAATTAAATTTGGTCTTATCACTGTAAAAGTAAAAGGTATGAAACCTCTAGAACTTACCATTGATGATATCCCCGAAGGAAAAGTTGCTGAATATATTATGGCATCATGTTACCTACCAATATTTAACTTTAAACCTATCATAGATGATAACTATTACTTAGATGGAGGCTTTTATAATAATGTACCTCTATCCCTAGTTGAAAACTATGGCTGTGATACTATTTACTCTATAAGAATAAAAGGTATTGGTTTTTCCCATAACAAACTAAAAAAAGATACCAAAGTAATTGAAATTAAACCAAAAGTAAACTTAGGATCTATTATTTTATTTGATGAAGAATCAAATAAAAATAATCTTATCCTAGGCTATTTAGATGCTCTTAAAGTTATAAACAAATGTGATGGTAATAATTACTACTTTATTCCTAAAAAAGATAAATACTATAATCGTATTATAAGAAATGTACCATATGAATTAATAACTAAATTAAAAACTAAATACAAAGTTGAAACTAATAAAGACTTACTTATAAATGTAGTAGAAATTATCCTAAAACAAAATAAAATAAATAACTTAGAACTAAAGAATATTAAAAAACAAATTAAACACATTAAAAAATATTTAATAATTAAAGATAAAACATTACAAGAATTTATTTCTTATTGCAAAACATTCTAAAAATTTATATAATACCAAAAGAAATGGAAGGTGCATAACATGGGTAGAGCCTATGAAGTAAGAAAAGCAAGTATCCAAAAAAATGGCGCAGTAAAAGCCAAATTATATAGTAATTATGCTAAAGAAATATATCTAGCAGCTAAAAAAGGATCACCTGACTTAGAAGCTAATATAACCCTAAAAAGAATTGTTGAAAAAGCTAAAAAAGAACAAGTACCAAGTGATATTATCAAAAGAGCGATAGATAAAGCCAAAGGAGCAGGAACTGAAGACTATACTGAAGTAATCTATGAAGGATTTGGCCCAGGTGCTTCAACATTTATAATTAAAACCCTAACAGATAATGTAAATCGTACAGTCGGATTTGTAAGAGCTGCTTTTAACAAAGTAAATAAAAGTTTAGGAGTAACTAACTCAGTATCATATAACTATGACTATCTAGCTATCCTAAGTTTTAAATCTAACAAAGGAGAAGAAATATTTGAAAGTCTATTAAATGAAGGAATTGAACTAGTAGACTTTGAAGATGATAATGAACTAATCACTATAACTTCAAACCCAACAGATATCCATAAAATAAAAGATATATTAGAAAAACTTATCCCTAATATAGACTATGAATATGATGAAGTAGGAATGTATCCTAAAAAAGAAATAACCCTGACTGGCGAAGATAAAGAAATATTTGATAAACTATATAATATGCTTGATGACATAGATGACGTAACTGCTATATATACTAATGTAAAAATAGATTAAAATCACTATTATTAAAGTGGTTTTTTAATTTGCAAAATTTATTTAAAATATTTTCATTTTAAATTCACATATTTGCTATAATATACCTATGTGGTGATGAAAAAAATGAAAATATTAGTATGTGATGATGAAGCCCTTATTAGAAATGTAATAAGAGAATATTCCCTAAACGAAGGCTATACTGTATATGAAGCAGAAAATGGAGAAGAAGCCATTAATATACTCCAAGAAAAAGATATAGATGTCGTAATATTAGATATCATGATGCCTAAAAAAGATGGTATAACCGCTATAAAAGAAATAAAAGAAATAAAAGATGTACCCGTTATAATGCTATCAGCAAGAACTATGGAATTTGATAAACTAAACAGTTTTGAACTAGGAGCAGATGACTATGTAACTAAACCCTTTAGCCCTAAAGAACTAATGGCTCGCATTAAAGCAGTAACTAAAAGAACAGGCAAAGACGAAATAATAACTGTAGATGATATAATAATAAATAAAAATACTAGAGAATGTTTAATTAAAGGAAAACTAGTTGAACTTACTCATACACAGTTTGAACTACTATACTTATTTTTAACAAACTTAAATATAGTCCTAACTAGAGATAAAATAATAAACTCTATCTGGGGATATGACTATGAAGCAGATGACCGCACCATAGATGCTCATATAAAACTACTAAGAAGTAAAATAGGTATCTATAGAGATAATATCAAAACCATTAGAAAGGTAGGGTATAAATTTGAATATAAAGAAAAATAGTCTAGGAGTAAAAACATTTACTTATTTAATAATATTCTCTGCCTGTATACTATTACTACTATGGTTCTTCCAAATTGGCTTTCTAAAAGTATTTTATGAAAGATACCAAGTAAAAAAAATAGAACAAATCGCATCTAATATAATAAATAATCAATCAGATATACTAAATAACTTAGAAACAACTGCCTATAATAATGAAATATGTATAGACATATATACTGATAATAAAAATTTAAACTATAATACTCTAAATAAAGACTGTATATTAAACTCTAATAATGTAGATATAAAAAAAATAAAACATAAAATTATTAATAGTTCTAAAGAAACTCTAATGTATAAAGTAGAAAATCCCTCTAATAACTCTAAAAGTCTTATATATGGTATTAACTTAAATAATAATACTCATATTATTCTAAATACTAAATTAGAAGATGTCGGAACTACTACTAACGTACTAACTAATCAATTAATATATATAACTCTAATAACAATTATATTATCTATAGTAGTATCATTCTTTGTAAGTAAAATGTTAAATAAACCAATAATAAATATCACTAAAAAAGCAAGATTAATGGCAGAAGGAAACTATGAAAAAGATAATATAAAATATAATATCGCTGAACTAGATGAACTAAACGATGTCTTAAACTATGCCTGTACAGAAATAAAAAACACAGATGAACTAAGAAGAGACTTAATGGCTAATGTATCCCATGATTTAAAAACACCTCTAACTATGATAAAAGCCTATGCAGAAATGGCTAGAGACATAAATAATAACAATGAAGAAAAAAGAACAGATAACTTAAACATTATAATTGATGAAGCAGATAGATTAAATATATTAGTAAATGATATCTTAGATCTATCTAAACTACAAAATAATAGTAGTAATTTAAAACTAGAAGACTATGACTTAATAGAAGAAATAAACTCTATACTAAATAGATATCAAATAATAAAAGAAACAGAAAACTATAATATAGTACTAAATGCCCCAAATATAGCTGTAGTACATGCCGACAAAACCAAAATAAATAATGTACTATATAACTTAATAAATAACGCTATAAACTATACAGGAAAAGACTTAACAGTAAAAATAAACATAACAGAAAAAAAGAATACCTACCTAGTAGAAATAATTGATACCGGAAAAGGAATAGACAAAGAAAACCTAAAACTAATCTGGTCTAAATACTATAAAAATGAAAAAAACCACCAAAGAAATGTAGTAGGAACTGGCTTAGGTCTATCCATAGTAAAAGAAGTACTAACCAAACATAAATTTAACTACGGAGTAAAATCTAAAAAAGATAAAGGAAGTAACTTCTACTTTGAAATAGATAAAGCTAAAATTTCATAATATTTTCACAAACACTTGCTAAATTAAAAAAGAAGAAGAAATGTAATATAATATTAAATTAAATATAAACTCAAACTCACACTTTTAATTTCTTCTTCTTTTTATTATGCTAAGTTATACTCTGTCTTTAATAGGTTTCTATTTTTATTTGTAAAAAGATAGCAATTTTATTATAATAATGCTGGTGATATAAAAATGAGAAAAGATAAAATTAATTATTATTTAGATATAGCTAAAGAGGTAGCGGCTAGAAGTACTTGTTTAAGAAGAAAATATGGGGCAGTTATAGTTAACAATGATGAGATAATTTCAACTGGTTATAATGGAGCACCTAGAGGCAGAAAAAATTGTGATGAGTTAGGTTATTGTTACAGGGAAAAGTTAAATATTAATCGCGGGGAAAGATATGAGTTATGTAGAAGTGTTCATGCAGAGCAAAACGCTATAATAAGTGCAGCACGCAAGGATATTATTGGTGGGACTATGTTTATAACAGGTATTAATGTAAAAACTAAAGAAGTTGAAGCACATAGTACATCTTGTATAATGTGTAAAAGAGTGGTTATAAATAGTGGTATTAAGGAAGTTATTGTTAGAGAGCCAAATAATGAGTATACTATATATAATGTTGATGATTGGATAGAAAATGATGATTCTTTAGATGGAACACTTGGTTATTAAAGAATAAAAAGAGGAGAATAATGAAGAAAGTTAATGAATTAAATGTAACAGGAAAAAAGGTTATTTTAAGGTGTGATTTAAATGTTTCTATTAAGGATGGAAAGATTATTAGTGACGAGAGGATAATTAAATCTTTACCAACTATAGAGTATTTAATTAAGGAAAACGCTAAAGTTATATTAATGAGTCATTTAGGGAAGATAAAAACTAAGGAAGACTGTGAAAAAAATAGTTTGTTTTTAGTGTATCAAAGACTTTGTGAGTTATTAAAAACTAATGTGTATTTTTCTAGTGCAACTAGAGGGAAAATTTTAGAGGATAAGATTAATGCCCTTAAAAATGGAGAAGTATTATTAATAGAAAATACTAGATATGAGGATTTAGATGGTAAAAAGGAAAGTGGTTGTAATTTAGATTTAGCGAAATACTGGGCTAGTCTAGGAGATTATTTTGTTAATGATGCTTTTGGACTATCACACCGCAGACATGCATCAAATTATGGTATTAGTAAATATTTGCCAAGTGCGGTAGGTTTTTTAATGGAAAATGAGATAAATGGATTAGATGCGCTTGTTAGACCTAAAAAGCCTTATGTGGTTATTATGGGCGGTGCGAAGATAGAGGATAAATTAGATATTATTGAAAATATTTTACCTAAGTGTGATTATTTGTTAGTTGGGGGTAAGATAGCTAATTCATTTTTAGATTGCTTATATAATGTTGGCATTATGGATGATATAGAAAGTAAAAAGGATAATTTAAAAAAACTTCTTTCTATATATAAGGAAAGGATAATATTACCAGTTGATGTAAAGGTGCTATCTGATGGGATAGTTATGGAAAAGGACATTGCTGATATAGCAAGTGGAGATGTTATATATGATATAGGAAGTAAGACTATAGGTTTATATAAGGAATATATTAGTAAGGCTGAAACTATATTTTTAAATGGGACTATGGGTATGTATGAAGATGATAGATTTAAAGAAGGGACTTTTAATATTTTAAGGTGTGTTTCTGATGCTAGTTGTGAGCGTATTATTGGCGGCGGCGATGCTATTTCAAGTGCGAAAGTGTTTAATGTTACGGGATTTAGTTTTGCCTCTACTGGCGGCGGTGCCACTTTAGAGTATATTGGAACTGGTAAGTTAAATTGTTTTGAGGACTAACTGTCCTTTTTTTGATGTTTGTATTTTTGATGGTAATATTGTATAATGTAGGCAAGGAAGGTTTATATGGAAGATTTACTTGGTAGCAAGTTAAAAGTACACTGCTACAAACATAATGGTAAAATCCATAGAACTTGGGATGAAGTAGTAATACTAGATGAAACAAGAGACTGTCTAATTTGCGGCAACAATAAAGTTAAAATTACAGAATCAGATGGACGCACGCATAAAACAAAAGAAACAGCCATAATATTCTTTTTTAAAAAGAGATGGTTTCATGTAACGGCACAATTAAAAAATAATGGCTTATATTATAAAGTTGATATGGCAAGCCCATTTTTAATCGATGATGGCATAATAAAATATATTGATTATGATTTAGATTTAAAAGTATTTCCTGATGGGGATTTTAGGATTTTAGATCGCAATGAGTATAAATATCACAAAAAAATAATGAAATATTCTGAGGACTTGGATTTGGTACTTCGCTGTGAATTAACTGATTTAATTAACATGAAAAGAGCAGAAGTAGGACCATTTAATCAAAAAATAGTAGAGAAATATCATAAAATCTACTTAAAATTAGCTGGAAAATAGGTGTTTTTAAAGGAAATATCTATTTTTTTTGAAAAAATTGCAAAAAAGACTAGATATTTTGATATTGTTGGCATATAATACTATGTATGCGAAGCAAGGAAAGCCTTGAATAGCAAGAAAATATATCAAATTTAATAAAATTTCAAAAAATTAAAAAAAAGTCGAAAAAAGTGTTGACTTAACAAAAGAGATTTGATATATTACTAATGCGCGGTTGAAAGAGCGCAATATGATCTTTGAAAACTGAGTAAAATGTCAATTTCAAGTAGTCAGATTAAACTTTAAAAATAAATCAATTTTTTATTGAGAGTTTGATCCTGGCTCAGGATGAACGCTGGCGGCATGCCTAAGAC
>CAVIQT010000091.1:0-3498 GCA_963645165.1 Phocaeicola vulgatus | reverse complement strand
GAGCTAATCCTTCTATGCTAAGTGGTATTATGGTATCTTATTATGGGGCACCAACCCCACTACAATCTGTAGCAAATATTACTGTCCCTGAAGCAAGACAGTTATTAATTAAACCTTTTGATAGAAATATTGTTAAAGATATAGAAAAAGCTATATATGAAGCAAATTTAGGTATTACCCCAACAAATAATGGCGAAATGGTAATCTTAACTATACCAGAACTAACTGAAGAAAAAAGAAAAGATTATGTTAAACAAGTAAAATCTATGGGAGAAGATGCTAAAGTTGCTCTAAGAAACGCTAGAGAAGATGCAAGAAATAGTGTTAAAAAAAGTGAATTATCAGAAGATGAACAAAATAGATATTATGATGATATTCAAGAATTAATTAATAAATATAATAAAGAAATAGATGAAAAATTAAAAATTAAAGAACAAGAACTAATGACTGTCTAACTTGTTCTTTTTCTTTTGCAAAAGATATCTAAATATATTATAATTGTTATGGTGAAGTAAGATGGCTAAGAAGAAAAAAAGTAAACAAGATAACAAATCAAAAGTTAAGTTTAGTTCTGAACTTACGGGCTTAATATTTGTTTTAATAAGTATAATTGGAATAGGTTCTTTTGGCCCAGTTGGGCATATAATAAAATCTTTTGCAATTTTTTTAATGGGTACTTGGTGGGCCATTGCAATTATATTATTAATGATATTAGGTTTTTATATGATTATTAAAAGAGACTTACCTAAGTTTTTTAATAGTAGATTAATTGGTCTATATTTACTTCTTATTTCTCTTTTAGCGTTTGCGCATATTGATTATTTATCAGAAGTAGATGTAATTAAAAATAAAGAAGTATTTCAAAATACAATAGATAACTTTATGAATACAATAAATGATGCATCATATATTAATTTAAGTCAAACAGGTGGAGGTATTATTGGCGCAGCTTTTGCTTTTATATTTGTAAATCTATTTGACTTAAAAGGAACATATATTATTTTAAGTGTATTAGGAGTATTTGGTCTTATAATGGCACTTAATGTATCTTTAGCAGATATTTTTGCTAAAATTATTAATGGATTTAAAAAGTTTGGTGAAGGTATTGAAGGAAGTAAAGTATTTAAGCCATCAGAAAATTCAGATGATGAAGATGTTAATTTAAAAACTATTCCTGCAAGTAATGAAAATGAAAAGAAAATTATTATAACTTCTAGTGATGATATGAGAAATTACCATAGTGAAGAATATATTCAAAAAGAAGAAGCACCTCAAGAACCAGTCAAAATAGAAAATAGCACCAATGGCGAATATAAACTGCCATCAATAGATATTTTAAATCCTTTAAAGAAACAGGGAAAAACTAATACAACTGAATTTTTAAATACCAATAGAATTGCCTTAGAAAAAGTACTTGCTGATTTTCAAATAACTGGTAAAGTAGTAGAAATTCATGAAGGCCCAGCCGTAACTCAGTTTGAAGTGGAAATTAAAGCTGGTACTAAAGTAAGCCGCATAACAAGTATAAGTAAAGAAATAGCTCTAGCACTTGCTGCTAAAGACGTTAGAATAGAAGCACCAATTCCTGGTAAAAGCACAGTTGGAATTGAAATACCAAATAAAAATATTGCTGCTGTTCCTATTAGAGAAGTATTAAATAGTGTTCCTAAATCCATGCAAGACGCTAAAATATTAGTTGCCTTAGGAAAAGACTTAATGGGTAGAACTTGCTGCGCAGACCTTTCTAAAATGCCTCACTTATTAGTAGCAGGATCTACTGGTAGTGGTAAGTCTGTATGTATAAATAGTTTTATTGCTTCAATATTAATGTTTATGAGACCAGATGAAATAAAACTAGTTTTGGTAGACCCTAAAAAGGTAGAATTATCTAATTATAATGGGATACCTCATTTATTATGTCCAGTAGTAAGTGATCCAAAGAAAGCAAATATTGCCCTTCAAAAAATAGTAGCCGAAATGGAAAGAAGATATGATGTCTTTAGTGATGCTAATGTTAAAAATATTTCTGGCTATAATGAAATGATAGAAAAAAATAATAAAGCAAATGGTGCAGATGTTCCAAAGATGCCTTATATTTTAGTTATAATTGATGAACTTGCCGACTTAATGCTAGTTGCTGCTAAAGAAGTAGAAGACTCAATTATGAGAATAACTCAAATGGCAAGAGCTGCTGGTATTCACTTAATAGTTGCAACACAAAGACCATCTACTGATGTTATTACTGGTGTAGTTAAAGCTAATATTCCATCACGTATATCTTTTGCCGTTGCATCATCAATAGATTCAAGAACAATTTTAGATATGTCTGGAGCCGAAAAATTACTAGGTAAAGGTGATATGCTTTATAAACCAATGGGAGATAATACCCCCGTAAGAATCCAAGGAACATTTATATCAGATGATGAAACTCAAAGATTAATAGACTATGTTTGCAAAGAACAAGTAGCAAGATATGATAACTCAATAACTGAAATAGATGATAATCACATGGCTGGAGCAAACAGCCCTAAAGAAGAATATGATGATCCTCTATATAATGAAATAGTAGACTTTGCTATCCAAACTGGTAAAGTAAGTGCCTCATTACTACAAAGAAGATTTAGATTAGGTTATAACCGAGCAGCTAGAATAGTAGACTTACTAGAAGAAAGAGGTATTATAGGTCCAGCCAATGGTTCTAAGCCAAGAGAAGTACTAATAAAAATGGAACAAAAGAGTGCAGAAGAGTAATTTTGCTCTTTTTTAATATTCTTACTTTCTTTAAAATATTTTCTTTTTCCCCTCTTTGTGATACACTAATTTAGGTGGCTTAATTATGTTAAAAATAGAAAATTTAAATGTAAGTGTTCAAGATAAAGAAATACTTAAAAATTTTAATTTAGAAATAAATACAAATGAAATTCATGCAATTATGGGACCTAATGGTATTGGTAAAAGCACTATATGTAAAACCATAATGGGCGATCCTAATTATATTGTTACTGGTGGTAAAATTACATTTTTTGGTGAAGATTTACTTCAAATGCCAGTCAATATTAGAAGTCAAAAAGGAATCTTTTTATTAAACCAAAACCCGATTGAAATACCCGGAGTAACTAATGCTGAAATGTTAAGAGTAAGTTTAACCGAAAAAACTGGTAAAATAGTTTCTATATTTGAATTTAATAAAAAAATGGAAGAAATATGTAAGAAACTAAACATTCCTAAAAGCTTCATCCATCGTGGAATTAATGAAGGAATGAGTGGTGGTGAAAAAAAGAAAAACGAACTTCTTCACTTATGGATGCTAGAACCAAAACTAATTATATTAGATGAACTAGATAGTGGCCTAGATGTAGATAGTCTAAAAACTGTATGTAATAGTTTAAATGAATATAAAAAAGATAATGACGTAAGCATCATAATAGTATCCCATCATAAAGAATTATTAAAATTATTAGGTGCAACCCATGTCCATATTTTATATGATGGAAAAAT
>CAVIQT010000090.1:0-6738 GCA_963645165.1 Phocaeicola vulgatus | reverse complement strand
CAATTATAGCATTTTCTAGTTTTAGAGTATTAGCATTTGGTATATCTTTAGCAAATAAGTATATGTACTCAGGATCATTAATACTAATGATAGCATCTTCTAACTTTTCTATATTAGCATTTTTTACATATCTTGCAAACCATAATATAGCATTTGGTTTATTGGTAGCAATTATAGCATTTTCTAGTTTTAGAGTATTAGCATTTGGTATATCTTTAGCAAAGTATAAAATAAATTCTATATTACCTGTTTTAATAATAGCATCAGTAAATTTTTCTATGTTTATCCATGGTACATTTTTAGCAAATAAGTATTTATATTTAGCATTATTACAAGATAATATCCATTCTTCTAGTCTATCATCTTTGATATTTTGGGCAATTAATATAATATAATCAATACCTAAAGTTTTTAAATTTATTATCATTTTAATTTGTTCATCATTAAAAGTAATATTTTTTACTTTTTCAATAAATTTTTTAAAATAGGAAATTTCAGAAAAACATAATAAATAGTTAAGTACAGCATTTAACTCATCATGATTTTCACCATTATAGTCATAGTTATTACTTTCTATTTTTTTCATTATAATATCTAAATTTCTTTTAATATATTCATTCTTAATTTCATTTTCGCTTAGCATAAGTAAACCTCCCCTACATAAATTTATTTTAGCATATATATTATTTATTTAAAACAAAAAATCTATGAGTTTATCATAGATTATTTATATTGTTTTAATATTTCTTCTATTTCTTCTTTAGTTTTATATCCTATAAAAGAGGTAACCATTTTTTTATTTTTATAAATTTCTACGGTAGGAATGCTCATTACACCATGAGTTTTAGCTAAATCACTATGGGTATCAGTATCTATTTTAATTATTTTTTCATTTAATTCTTCTAGTTCTAGGCCTAACATTTTGCATGGTCCACACCAATTAGCAAAGAAATCAACGATAGTTAAATCATTAGTTAAAACATCTTCTAAGTTTTGTCCACTTAAGTATTCAATCATTATTAATTTTCCTTTCTATATTTATCTATTACTTCTTTAGCACCATTAAAGTCTATTTTACCTTTTTCTAATAGTTTATCAGCAGAGTTAACAGATAATATTTCATATTTTAATAGTACATTTAAACTTTCTTTATTAGCAGCTTCTTTATCTTTATTATTTTCATAGTTAGTTACTATATCATATATTTCGGTAACACTGTTAAAGGTTTTTTCAGTAATATTAGATAATACTGGAGTTTTAGTCATAATATTATTAGCGTATTTACTATCATTAACTAAACTAGTTGATGGTAATAAACTTAGTATAAATATTAGTATAAAAGCAACAATATATCCTTCTACAAAACCACATATAGTTCCTAGTATTTTACTTGGTAAGGTTAAGATAATAGAGTTATCTACTATTTTACCAAATACACCTGTTACTTTTACTATTACTCCTACTATAGTGCTTAATATTACTATAGTAATCATAAAACTTAAACCTTCATATATTAGGATACTAATGGAGTTTATACCAGCAAATTTACCACCTAAATTAAAAAATGGTAAGTGTTCGTATAAAAATATTGATATAGGGTTTTTAAGATAATAAGCTAATATTATTACAAGTAAGGTACCTACAAAGGCAATAATACTATTGATAAAACCTTTTTTAAAACCAGCTAAAGCACTAATTAGAAGTACACCTATGATTATATAATCAAGTACATTCATTTTTACACATCCTATCTATTAGAATTATATTATAATATGTGAAAAAAAGAAAGATTTATTTATATTTTTATGATAAGATAGATAATAGGTGATAAGATGACTATCGTATTTAAAGTTAGTGATAATGTTAAAGAAAAAATGATGGATTATTATTTTGATAAGTGTAGAAGTAAGACTCCTCCTTATGCAATATTTCAAGCAGATGATGCAGATACTATTATTACTTTATATGAATCTGGTAAGGTTATGTTTCAGGGAATAAGTGCAGATATTGACGCGAATATATGGAAAGATTTAGAGAAAAAGTTAAATAATAGAGATGTTGATGAAACTAAGAAAGAGAAAAAGAAAGAGAAAACAGAAGAAAAAGATACTAGGTTTTTGAATGTAAATACGATTGGTTCTGATGAAGTTGGTACGGGTGATTATTTTGGCCCTATTGTTGTTACGGCTTCTTATGTTTCTAAAGAGAATATTCAGTTATTATATGATTTAGGGGTAAAGGATTCTAAAAAGATGACTGATGAAAAAATTATTTCTATCGCACCTGTTATTATAAAGACTATTCCCCACTCTACTTTTATTTTAGATAATAAGTCATATAATGATAAGCCTACAAATTTGAATCAAATTAAAGCAATATTACATAATAAAGTGTTATGCGAGATGGTAAAGAAGAAGTATGATTATAAGTATGTAGTAGTAGATCAGTTTTGTTATCCAAGAAATTATTTTTCTTATATTTATAAGGCTAAGGAAAAGTTTACTAAGATTACATTTACTACTAAGGCAGAAGATAAATGTTTATCAGTTGCAGCATCTTCAATAATTTGTCGTTATATCTTTTTAAAGGAAATGAAGAAAATCGAAGATAAATATGATATTTTTCTTAAAAAAGGAGCTGGCACAGAAGTTGATAAGCAAGGAGCAATGTTAGTTAGTAAGTATGGGGAAAATGTTTTATATGAAATTGCTAAGTTAAATTTTAAAAATACAGATAAAATTAAAGCTTTATTAGAAGAAAAATAACGGAAGATTTTTCCGTTTTTTATATGTTTATAAGAAATATTTTAAGAAGTGTATAGTTATCTACATTCATAGATTTAATTTTATAGTCTAAATCAGTTAGGGAGATAATTATGTTATATAGTTCCGTAAGAGTATATAGTTTAGCTTTATCTCTTGCTAATTTTACGCGGTATGGGTGGATATTTAGGTCTTTAGCGATAGTTTCATTTGATTTATTATTAAGAGATTTAACTGCTAGAATGATGCGATATGAGCTTGCTAAAAGGGCGATAAAAGGGGTTACTTCTTCTTTATTTTGAATAAAGTCTTTTAATAGTTTACTTGCTTCTTCCCTATTTTTATTAGTAATAGCATCACATAAAGCAAAGTTTTCTTCACCTATTATTTTACTTCCATAGTCTATAATATCTTCTTTAGTAATTTTATTTTTAATAAGTTTTAATTTATCTATTTCACTTAGAATTAAATCATAATTATTTAAGTTATATTCAATTAGTTTATTAACTGCTAAGTAATCAATCATAATACCTTCTTTTTTAGCATAAGCATTTATTTTAGAAGTAAGCTCACTAGGTTTTAATTCAGTAAGCTCAATAATAGTGCCATTTTCTTTAATTAGTTTATATATAGTGCTTCTTTTATCTATATTATTAGTTATTAGAATTAATTTAGTATTAGGATTAGAATTTTTTAAATATTTTTCTAGAGGTTTACTATTTGCATCTATTTTAAAATTATTTACTATGACTATCTTTTCTTCATTTAATAAACTAAAGTAAGAGCATTCATCTAAGATATTATCAATAGTAGTTTCATTATAGTTAATTCTAATGATATTATTTTTTCCTAGGGTTATTTTTTCTATTTCATCATAGGTTAATCTTAATGAGAATATGTTTATTAAATAGGTATTCATTTTTTTATAATTCCCATCTTACTAAAAGGAAATATTACTAAGTTAGTTATACCTTCTATTTGATTTTCAGTTACAGGGCCAATTATACGACTATCTTTTGATATGGCTCTGTTATCACCCATGACAAAGTATTCGTTATCTTGAAGTTTTACGACATCAAAGTCTTCAGTTTCACTTAGGGAGTATTTATCTTCCATGTATTTACTGTTTATATATAATTTACCATCAATGTAGGCGATAGTTTCACCTGGCATAGCGATAACTCTTTTAATGATGTAATCACTTCCGGCATTAATAACAATAATATCAAATCTTTTTATTCCTTTTTTTAGAGCAATTTTATTTAGAATCATAGTTTCTCCTTCGCTTAAAGTAGGATCCATACTGTTACCATTTACTTTAATAGGGGTTGCTATATAGGTTCTGATAATAATTACTACTATAATAATAATTATGTAGGGAACATAATCCCAAAAGATATCTTTAGTGGCTCTTTTTTGAACGTCTTCTTTTTTATTTTTGGCATTTAATTTTTCTTTCATATGTGTTTTTCCCTTCATAATTTATAGCATGATTTAATTATACTAAGGTCATAGTTGCTTGTCAATTTATGGGATGATAAAAATAAGAAGATTAAAACTAATCTTCTTATAAATATTTATTAAAGTTTTTAAATTCAGAGTCATTATTTAATGTAGTTTCATTTAATTCATTAAATAGAGCTTTTTGCTGTCTATCTAGTTTAGACGGGATAATTACTTTAGCAATTAAATACATATCACCAGTTTTACCAGATTTAGTATCATCAACACCAGCACCTTTTATTTT
This sequence comes from Phocaeicola vulgatus, assembly GCA_963645165.1. Taxonomy (GTDB): domain Bacteria; phylum Bacillota_I; class Bacilli_A; order RF39; family UBA660; genus CAG-533. The sequence continues at coordinate 2,229 of CAVIQT010000090.1, read as the reverse complement.
GAATTTAGTACCATTTTGAGTAGCACTATCAAAAGTGTAATACATGTTTCCTTTAATTGTAGGAATTTCTTTTCGGCATCCTAAAACAGCTTCAGTGATAGTTAAAGGTACTGTTAAGTAAATATCTTTACCATCTCTTTGATATAGAGAGTGTTCTTTAACTGTAAATTCAATATAAATGTCTCCATTTGGCCCTCCATTACTTCCAGCATTTCCTCTACCGCTCATGCGCATTTCATCGCCTGATTCAATACCACTTGGTACTTTTAGAGTAATATTTTTGTCTGTTTTAATTGTTTTCTTTCCTTTACAAGTAGAACAAATTGATGAAAATTCTTCTCCACTACCTTTACAATATGGACAGACAGTTTCAGTTTGAATGACACCTAAAATAGTTCTTTGCTGACTTATAACACGGCCACGACCATTACAGTGAGAACACTTAGTAGGATTACTTCCACCTTTACCATGACAGGTAGGACAGTTTTCATCTATATTTATTTTAAAGGTTTTCTCACAACCATAAATAGCTTCTTCAAATGTTAACGTTAGTTTTACTAAGATGTCAGAACCTTTAGTACTTTGAGATGCTTTACTTCTATTAGAGCGGCCACCACCCATAAACTGCTCAAAAATACTTCCTAAGTCAAAATCATCAAAGTCAAAGCCACCAAAATTACCTCCGGAAAAGCCACCAAAACCACCAGTACCACCACCAGCATTATTTTCAAATGCAGCACTGCCAAACTGATCATATTGTTTTCTTTTAGTTGGATCACTTAAAATAGAATATGCTTCAGATATTTCTTTAAATTTGTCAGCAGCACCTGGATCTTTATTTACATCAGGATGGTATTCTTTAGCTTTTTTTCTAAAGGCACTTTTTATTTCGGCATCACTTGCCGTTTTACTTACCCCCAATGTTTCGTATAAATCTTTCTTTGCCATTATTCCTCACTTACCTTATTAAATTCGTCTATTAAGTATTTAAAATAGTCAATCGCATTATTATAAACTTCTTCTTTAGTCATATCAATACCAATATTTTTTAATAAATTTACTCCATAATCAGTATCACCACTAGATAAAAATTTTATATAATCTTTTTTCATTTGTTCATCTCCGTTTAATATTTTAGTTGCTATATAAGTGGCAGCAGATGCACCAGTCGCGTACTGAAATAAATAAAATGGTGAATAATAATGACTTCTTCTTGTCCATAAATATTTTACATTTTCATCTAGTTTAACATTATTTTGATAGTATTTATTTCTTAAATCATAAATACAATTAGATAAAGTATTTACATCTATTTCTTCTTTATTATCAATTAAATCATACATTTTATTTTCTAGTTCACCCTCTAAGCAAGCATCAAAAATATTATTTTGTAAAATATCAATAAGATTATAAATTGCAGTTAGTTTTAAATTTTTATCTGTACAGTTATTAAATATATAACTAGATAATATTATTTCATTAGTTAATGATGCAACTTCAGCAACAAAAATATCATTTTGATAATTATGTTTATCATTATTTTTTTCACTTAAATAAAAGTTTGCAGCATGACCTAGTTCATGCGCAATAGTGCTTACATCAGTAAATTTACCATGAAAACTAGTTAGTACTTTAGGTGAATCAGGATAATTGCTAATACTATAAGCACCTGATTTTTTACCTTTATAAGAGGCATAATCAATCCATCTATCTTTAAATGCTTTCTTAATAATGTCATTATATTCTTTTCCATATATTTTTGTTGCTTCAGTAATTATCATTTGAGCGTCCTCAATAGAAAAGGTTAAAGTTGATGGTAAAAATTCAGTTTGTAAGTCATAATACTCTAGAGTTTCTAAGCCTATATTTTCTTTTAATAATTGCAAGTAAGAAGCATAAACATCTAATCTTTTATGAACTACTTTATATAAATTATCAATAACTTCTTTAGGAATATTTGATGAAAATAATTGCATATCTAAAGTACTAGAGAAATTTTTAATGTTTGCTGCAGTACTTACACTTTTCATATTAGTTATTAAAAGTTCAGCAAAAATATTACTAAATTCTTTTAATTTGTTAGTAAGTAAGTTATAACATTCTTTTCTAGTTTTACGATTACGATTAGTCATTATATGACGATAATTATTATTAGTTAAAGTTACTATTTCTCCATCTACTTTTAAAGAGCCATAATTTAGAGTACTGTCTGTAAGCATACTACTTATT
>CAVIQT010000089.1:0-14274 GCA_963645165.1 Phocaeicola vulgatus | reverse complement strand
GAACATAATTATTAGTTACTGCTCCTCTAAAGTAGTAACTTGTTCCATAATCATCTAAAGTACTGGCAAGTATTGCTTCACTCGAGGTAGAAATTTGCGTGCCCGGAACAGTTAATGTACTTTGCACTTTGGGATATAATGCTCTTATCATAGACGCAAGTGTTAAATCAGGTACAGGTGTAGCAAGAACTACCATCTTCCCTGTATAATTTTTACCTTGTCCTTCTTCCCATGTAACATCTTCATCTATCCATAATCTAAGTTCAAATGACTTTTCTTCTTGTTTTTCTAATAAAATACTTTTTATTTTATGAGATGTTATCGCCGTACTTTCCGTTTTATCTGCATCAGCATAATTACTTAATATATCTGTTGTATTTATATCGTAATTTACACTATTTAATTTAACCTTAATATAACTATCAGATAAATAACTATTTAAATAATCATCACTTGATAAACTATTTGGATTTAAACTTTCTAAGTTAATACTTGTAGATACATCAATATCACAGTTATTTTTTAAAGTAAACTTATATGGTGTTGTTGCATCTCCTCCTAAATCAGTTATTGGATATGCATTAGTTAAATTAATATCATCTGCTTCACTTGTAAAAGTTACACTTAAACAATCTAAAGCTGCCACATTATTATTGTTAGTTTGTGTGTTTCTTGTTCTTAAATATGCATAAGATACTGAAACAAGTGTAAACAAAGAGCCCAATATAGCAAATAAATATAAGATTTTCTTACTCTTTCTCATATACAATTTCTCCTAAATATTTCTATATAATTGTACTAATTACCCCCCCATGTCAAGTTAACTTTTCGCTCTCATTATTCCATTATTTTACGCAAACAAACGTACCACATTACATATATTTTACACAGAGAAACTTTACACTTTTTTATTTACTTCTTTACATTTATTTACCATCAAAAAAACTAGATTATCTCTAGTTTTATACTTTTTCCAAAACTTCCATTATTGGTGGAACCATCTGTTTTTTCCTTGATATTACTCCCTTTAATATTGTTCCTTCTTCTATTTGTTCTAGATTATATGCATCCATTAAATAATTTTCTGAAGCACTATTATATAGTAAATAACTATCATTAGTAATTATATCAGTTACAAATAAACATACTAATTTATACCCATTATTTTCTGCAATAGAATTTAATTCATCTTTATATTTATCTAAATCATTTACATAATCTTTAAAATTAGTTGTAAATACTTGCCCAATACCAAATTTATTATCATTAATAACATAATTTTTAAAGTCTTTATATATTACTTCGCTAATACTCATACCCTTTATAGATACTCCACTACCTAAAAGTTCCATCCCATATTTTTCTAAATTAACTTTAGCTATTTTAGCAAGTTTCTCTGCTATTTTAATATCTAAATCAGTTGTTGTTGGACTTTTAAGTAAAAGTGTATCAGATATTATTCCACTTAACATAAGTCCAGCTATATTTTGAGGAATCTTTACACCCTGTTCTTCATACATAGTATATACTATTGTATTTACTGAACCTACTGCCATATTTCTAAAATTAATAGGTATAAATGTATTAATATCACCAATATTATGATGATCAACTATCTCTAATATATCTGCTTCATCAAGTCCATCTACACTTTGCGCTGGATCATTATGATCTACTAAAATAATTTTCTTTTTAGAATACTCACCAGTATCAATAACTCTTAACATTCCATCACATATACCTTTACCATTTACAATTGGATAATTTGTATGTTTTAATTTATTACTTGTATCTAAAAAATCAGTTAAATAATCTTTTGGTCCAAAACACGTAGCAGATGAATTTCTCTTTATACTTCCAATTGGATTAGAAAGAGTTATAACTCTAGAAGTTTTAAATGTATCATAAGGTGTAACAATTACATTTACTTTATTCTTCTTAGCAAGAGCCATTTGTTCTTTAGTTAAATCATGATTATTTATAATAATCATTAACTTAACTTTACTTTGTAAAGAATAATTTATAATATGTTCCCTATTCCCTACTATTATAATCGAACTATTATCTAAATGAATTGTATCTATAAATAACTGATAAGGAAGCGCGACAGCCATTACATTACCTTCTATTTCTTCATCAAATTTATAAACACTACTAGCATTTAATGTTTCCGCTATTGAATCTATATAAGTATTTAAATAATTAGAACTACTTACAACTAATTCACTAGCAATTTCCTTTAATGAAACGTATCCTTTAAAATGTTTTTTATCATCAACAAGAGGTATACCTGTTACTCCCTTATTTATCATATAAGTATAAGTAGAATATATAGATGCATTTTCATTTATAAAATAATTCTTTTTATATTTAACATCTTTAAGTTGTACTTTTACATCATTTAAATATTTAGGTTCAGGAGTATTAAACTTTTTTAAAGCAAACTTAGTCTCAGCATTAATTTCACTTAAGACCCTTGGCTCTGCATTTAAACCCATTTGTTTTTTTAAATAACTTAAGCTTATAGCGCCACATACTGAATCAGTATCTGGCTTTCTATGTCCAAAAACTAGTACTTTTTCCACATTTTTCACACCCTTTAAGTATATACATTATACAATACATTTTCTAAAAAAAAAATATCAAATATAGGAGATTAAAAAGAAACGTGAAACTTGTATTTAAAAAAAGGATTAACATTTCTTTTAAACACTTAAAAATTATGTAGAAATATAGTATAATGTTATTTGTAATCCGAGGTGATGAATATGATAGAACTATATTGTGATGAAAGTAGACAAGATCTATTCTATAATAAAAATGTAATTTCAGATACTAATAAATATATATTTATTGGTGGAGTGATGATTAACAGAGGCGATAGAATAGTAATTAAAAATAAAATAAATGAATTAAAGAAAAAATATAATTTGAATATTAAAACAGAATTAAAATGGAATAGAGTCACAAAAAGATATTTGAATTTATATAAAGAAATGATAGATATATATATTAATTATGATATTAATTTTAGAACAATATGTATTGACTCAAATAAAATAGATTTAAAATACCATAATGACAGCGCAGAATTAGGATTTTATAAGTTTTACTATCAATTATTAAATAATTGGATTTCAAAAGATTTAAAATATACTATATATACAGATATAAAAACTTATAGTGACCCAAATATTTTAAATGATTTAAAAAGATGTCTAAATAATAAAAATCATCTTAATAGTATAGAAAAAATATATGCAATAGAATCACATGAATCAGTTTTTTTACAATTAGAAGATATATTAATGGGGGCAACTTCATATAAAATGAATTTTGGTAAAAATGGTAATTCAAGTGTAAAATTAGAATTAATTGATTATATTGAAGCTAAATTAGGACATGAATTAGAGCCAACTAATAGAAATGCAACAAAATTCAATTTATTTGAAATAAGGTTATAATATGAGTGGTGTCCCAAATTTTGTTACTTTATCATCTCCAGATGAATATAAAAAATATTATGTAGAAAAATATTGTAAAAATGGATTACAAACATTTGATGGAATTAAAGTTAAATTTTATGAAGATCAGTTTGAATATGCATTTTATGAATCTTCAAATAAAATAAAAAGAAATAAAGATGTGTTTTCTTTAGATAGAGCATTAAGAATAGATTGGATAGAGTATGTATTAAAAAATCCTAAAGTAGAACTACATTTAGGATGGGATAGAGATAAAAAAAGATATAATAAAGATAGAAGAGTAACAATAATAAGTCCAGAAGACTATGTTGTAATAATTAGAATTAATAGTAATAATACTGCAAAATTTATAACTGCTTATTATGCTGATAATTCTGCCAGTGAAATAAGAAAAATGCCATTATGGACTTAATTATTGGCCCTTTTTTCATAAAAAAACCATTGCTTACTGGCGCAACGGTTAAAGCCTCTATAAGTCCCAGACTATAAGTAAAGGACTAACAATGGTGACTATATTACACTATAAAAATAAATTTGTCAAGTGTGTTATTCATCACTAATATACTATTCCTATTCTTAATAAAAATATACCATATTATGAAAAAAAATTCAATAAATGTTGAAAAAAATATCAAAAAAGTGGTAACTATTCAGACCTATAATTCAAAAAAAATAAAAAAGTAGAAATTATTCACACTACCAAAAATTATAAGGAGGAATATTATGTTTAATTTACACTCAAACTTTTCACCATCAGGTGATCAGCCAGAAGCTATTGAAAAATTAACAAATGGAATCAAGGAAGGCAAAAAACACCAAGTACTAATGGGAGCCACTGGTACTGGTAAAACTTTTATGATTGCTAATGTTATAAAAAATGTTAACAAGCCAGCTCTAGTTTTGGCACACAATAAAACCCTTGCTGGTCAACTTTATAGTGAGTTTAAAGAGTTATTCCCTGAAAACCATGTTGAGTACTTTGTCTCATATTATGATTATTATCAGCCAGAAGCATACGTTCCTTCTACTGATACATATATAGAAAAAGATTCAAGTATAAATGATGAAATTGATGAACTAAGACATGCTGCTACTAGTGCTTTAATAAATTATAAAGATGTAATTGTTGTTGCTAGTGTATCATGTATTTATGGTATTGGTGAACCAGAAGAGTATAAAAATAATATGCTAATACTAAGAGTTGGTGATACTTATAAACGTAATGATATTATTGATAGACTAGTAACTATGACTTATGAAAGAAACCAACTAGATTTTCACCGCGGAACATTTAGAGTTAATGGCGATATAATCGATATTGTTCCTGCCAGTGAGCGAAAAAACGGAATCCGTATTGAATTATTTGGAAACGTTATTGACCGCATTAGTGAATTTGATATCTTATCAGGAACAATAATTCAAAATATTAAAAATGCTACCATTATGCCTGCCAGCCATTTTGTAACTGGAGATGAAAAATTAAAAGAAGCAATCAAAAGAATTGAAGAAGAAAAAGATAAACAAATCGCATACTTTGAAAGTAAAGGAAAAAATATTGAAAAACAAAGAATTAAAGAACGCTGTGAATATGATATTGAAATGTTAAAAGAAACCGGCTTTTGTCATGGTATAGAAAACTATAGTAGACACTTAGCTCTTCGCTCAGAAGGAGAAACGCCTTCCACACTAATGGACTTCTTTGGTGATGATTATCTTTTAGTTGTTGATGAATCACATGTTACTTTGCCTCAAGTTAAAGCTATGTATAATGGCGATCGCATGCGTAAACAAACCCTAGTTGATTACGGATTTAGACTTCCTAGTGCCTTAGATAACAGGCCTCTTAAATTTGATGAATTTAATAACAAAATTAAAAAGGCCATTTATATATCTGCAACCCCAGGAGATTATGAACTATCTCTAGTAAATAATGAAGTCGTAGAAAGTATCATAAGACCTACTGGTCTTCTAGATCCAACCATTGAGGTTAAAAAAACTGAAGGTCAAATTGATGATTTAATAAACGAAATTAATGAAAGAATCGAAAAAAATGAAAGAATTCTAGTTACAACATTAACAATAAGAATGGCAGAAGAATTAACAAATTATCTAAAAGGATTAAATATAAAAGTTGCTTATTTACATAATGAAGTTAAAACCTTTGAAAGACTTCGTATTATAAGAGATTTACGCCTAGGAAAATATGACTGTATAGTTGGAATTAACTTATTAAGAGAAGGGATAGATATTCCTGAAGTAAGTTTAATCGCCATTATGGATGCTGACAAGCAAGGATTTTTAAGAAGTGAGCGAAGTTTAATTCAAACCATTGGTAGAGCCGCAAGAAATGCAAATGGTCATGTCATAATGTATGCTGATACCATAAGTGATGCAATGGAAAAAGCAATTAATGAAACTCAAAGAAGAAGAAAAATTCAAATGGAATATAACGAAAAACATCATATTATTCCTAAAACAATCACTAAAGAAATAAGAGATTTAATATCTAATGAAGTTAAAGAAGATAATGTTGAAAAACTATCCAAAAAAGAAAAACATGATACAATGTTAAAAATAGAAGCTGAAATGCGTAAAGCTGCAAAAGAACTTGATTTTGAAAAAGCAATGCAGCTTAGAGATATATTATTTGAAATGAAAAGTAGTAAGTAGGTAATTATGGAATCCATAAAAGAAAAAGAATTATTAGAAAAAATTACAGAAGAACACTTTCAAAATAAAAGTGATGAAGAAATAGAAAGATATTTAAAAATAGCTTTAGATACTTTAAAATCAATAGATAAAAATGTTATTATCATGAATGCCATGATACATTTAAAAGACGTTAAACTAAAATTAAAATATGTAGGTATGTATGATATTGAAGCATTCTGCATTCATTCATTATTATTATTTAATAATGACGATGATAAAATAGAAGCCTATAAAAGTTTTAAAATTAAAGTTGACTTATTATTTTTATATAATTCAATAAATGATAAAAATAGAATTATTAAATTATTAAAAGATTCCTATGCTTATGAAACAAATATAAATCCTAAAGAAAATATTAAATTATCTTATTTTATTCCAAAAGAAATGACCTTTGGTATCGAATTAGAAGCCGAAAACGGAAATAGTAAAGTAATAAGATTCTTAAATAAATGTCTATTTAATAGATGGATTATAAAAGATGATCCATCATTAAAAGAAAATTCTCTAGAAATAAATTCTCCCATTATACATTACAATCAAAATGATTTATATGAACTATATGAAGTATGCAAGTTTATGAAAGATAACGGCCTAGAAGCAACCGCCTCTTGTGCATCTCATATCCACATTGGAGCAGATTATTTTAAAACTAAAGAAGAATGGCTTATCTTCTTCTATTTATTTACTGCCTGTGAAGAAATAATCTACCTCCTATCTAATGAAAAAAATAATTACCCCAGAAAAAAATCAGATTACTTTGCCCAATATTTAACAGATGAATTTTTAGAAGCAGTTGAAGATGGTATTTTAACCATTGATGAAAGTGAAAGTTACAATGAATTTTTAGAACGTTTAAAAGAAAGCGTTCAACCACAAACATTTCGCCATAAATCAGTTAATATTTTAAATGCTAATACTCAAAATAAAAATACCATTGAATTTAGAATGGCTAATGGAACTCTTGACTTTAATACAATTCATCAAAATTTAAAATTATTTGCATTACTTCTTAATTTTACCAAAAAGTTAAGTATCAATTACGATAATGGCTTAAATTATGTTGATAAACTACTTAGTTTAGAAATAGATAATCGCGCTAAATACTTAATAGATTGTTTATTTTATGATGACACAGATAAAGAATATTTTTTACAAAGATGGAATGCTAACTATCAAATACAAAAAGAAAAATCAGAATTAAAAATTTAGTTCTGATTTTATTAATTATTTAAATAAAATTCATAATACTCATCATAAGTAATTCCTTCATTATATACATTAGTTGCTAAAGAAACACCCAAATACCTATAATGCCAAGCTTCATATGCATAACCAGTAATATTTTCTTTACCCTCTGGATACCTTAAAATATAACCATACTTATAAGCATTTTCCTGCATCCACTTAAAACTTTCCGTTTTAGCAAACTCATCATTAACATCCATATACTCAGCAACATCTATTGCTAAACCCGTTTCATGCTCACTAGAGCCAGCTCTAGCCGCATACGCATCAGCTTTTTTAATACCATAAGCATCTTTTCTTTTCTTCCATAAACTATCCTGAGTTTCATAAGTACGATAAGATGAAAGAATTAAAATTGTATGTCCCTCTTCCTTAGCAGCATTTGCCAAATTAACAAATGCTTCATATGCTTCCTTATTTAATTCATTATTCGCATATGCATAAGTTGAACTACACTTAACAATATCCCCCACCGTATATTCCTTATCTAAAGCATGATACTTATTAACAAGCATCGCATTAAAATTACTAGTATCCGTAACCTCTAAATCCTTATAATAATCCCTATCACGATTAACATTAACAAGCGCAACCACATCTTTTAACTCTAAAGAATCATTATCCCTCTGATAATCTAAATATCTATTTAAATTTTTAAACATAAAATATTTTTCACTAATTAGTAAAGGAATATTCTTATTATACTCCATATCTAGCAAAATATTTTTTTCGCTCGCACTTAACTTATCAATAACCTTAAATTCATCAATTGTATAACTTTTCTCCAAAAATTTATATTCATACGTTTTTTTATACATTATATTATTATAAGTTTTAATTCCACCAATTAATAAAGCAATAACAAATATAAATAATATCAAAAACTTTTTAACTGATTTTTTTAATTTTCTTCTCTTTGCCATAATACCCTTCCTACTACTATATCTTAATACAATTATAACTTATTTTTAAAACTAAAAAAAGAGAATTAATCTCTTCTATCAAAATAAATGTATAATAATCTAAATACTTCAATCGCACTAGATAATACACCCGCTAGATAAGTAAGCGCTGCACTAGTAAGCATTGTTTTAGTTCCACTTAATTCATTTTTATCAGCAATATTAAGTTCCTCTAATTTTATAAGAGCTCTTTTAGATGCATTAATCTCTACTGGTAAAGTAACTAATTGAAATACTAAACCTAAACCTACTAAAGCAATCCCCAATAAAATTAAATCAAAATATTCTAAAATTATCCCAATTAAAAGTACGATATATGCAAGTCTTGTTCCTAAATTAACAACTGGATAAATAAAACTACGTATCTTTAAAAATAAATAACCCTCCTTATCCTGAATGGCATGTCCACACTCATGAGCCGCTATTGCCATACTAGCTACAGTACTTCCATGATAAACCTCGCTAGATAATCTAACTGTTTTTCTAGTTGGATCATAATGATCAGTCATTGTACCCTTTATTTCCACGACATATAAATCATTAAGTCCATTCGCATTTAAAATCTTTCTAGCTACATCATAACCAGTAATATTCTTCTTATTATAAACCTTTTTAAATCTTTTATAACTAGATGTTACATATATCTGCGCCATTAAAGGAATAATAAGCATTAACAAATAAAGTAAACTATCCACTTCTACACCTCTTTATAAATTGTACCTTCTCTAGTATCAATTAGTACAATACCTTTACTAAGTAGTTCATCCCTAATTGAATCTGCAAGTTCAAAATCTTTCTTCTTCTTAGCGTTATTTCTTGTTTCAATTAATTTTTTTATTTTATCATCATCTTCTCTTACACTATGTTCTTTTTTAAGTAAATCTAAACTAAGAACCTTATCAAAAGAACGTATTAACTCTATTTTTGTTTTACCATTAATCATATCATCTTTAATTAAATCATGTAAAACTGTCATCGCATTAGCAGTATTTAAATCATTCGCTAAAGCATCAATAAATCTAGACTTATAAATATCAAAATCTCCTTCTGATAAATCACCATCTTCATTTATTAAATCAATTTTATTCTTTAATTTTTTATATGCTGTTTCTGCTCCATTTAAAGCCTCATAAGAGAAAACTAACTGTTTACGATAATGACTATTTAAACACATATATCTAAATGAAAGAGGATTATAACCTTCTTCCATAAGTTTACTAACTGATAAAATACCCCCCTTACTCTTACTCATTTTACCAGTCTCATCCATTAAGTGTTCATTATGAAACCAGTAATTACACCACTTATGACCTAAATAAGCCTCACTTTGAGCAATTTCATTAGTATGATGAGGAAATATATTATCAACCCCACCACCATGGATATCTAAATATTCACCAGCATACTTAATACTAATACCAGAGCACTCAATATGCCATCCTGGATAACCAGTCCCAAAAGGACTATCCCACTTTAATTCCTGATCTTCAAATTTAGATTTCGTAAACCACAAAGCAAAATCAGCCTGATTTTTTTTATTACCATCAAAATCTACGCCTTCTCTTACCCCAACCACCATTTCATCTTCCTTGTGATTAGTCAACTGATAATAATCAGCAAGCTTACTTACATCAAAATAAACATTACCACCACTTTGATAAGCATATCCCTTTTCTAATAACCTAGAAATAATTTTAATATACATATCAATATTATCTGTCGCTGGTGCTACAACCTCAGGTACCTTACAATTAAGAGCCTCAAAATCCTTAAAGAACGCATCAGTATAAAACTTAGCAATATCCATTACAGACTTATGCTCTCTTTTCGCGCTGCTAACCATTTTATCTTCACCAGTATCAGAATCGCTTTTTAAATGCCCAACATCAGTAATATTCATTATTCTTTTAACATCATAACCTAAATATCTAAGTGTTTTATCTAAAACATCATGACCAATATAATTACACATATTCCCAATATGAGCATAATGATAAACAGTTGGCCCGCACGTATAAAAATTAACTTTTCCCTCAACATGAGGATTAAATTCTTCTATTTTTCTATTAAGAGTATTATAAAATTTCATAAAATACCTCCATAAAGTATTTTACCATTTTTAATTAACAAATAAAAGATTATTATTAAAACCCAAACTAGAAGACTTATCATTATTAAAAATAAACATTACCGTATTATTTAAATAAACTCTCTCATTAATATTATTAGTAATAAAACCATTAACCACCATTGAATTAACTAAATTATAAATTACTTTATTACAATTATCAAAATCATTAAAAATTATAAAAGAATTCCCCTGTTCATCTAATAAATTATATAAATAATTACTATTAATAAACTTACTTATTGAATACTCATCATTATAATCTAAACAATTAATCTCAATTAAATTAATATCTAATTTTTGTGAAATAGTTTTTATTAATTTTCTTTTATCTTTTAAATCATCACCATTTAAATACATATATTTATTTTTACACTTATCATCCCTTAATAAATTAATAATATTTCTTATTAAACTCTCATTATAATTATCTTTAAGTTCCTCAGCTATACTTTTATACATATCATCATTTATATTACTAAAACATACCATATTTAATGCCTTTATAACATCCTCTTCCCTTACTTCTCTACTACCATTTTTATCATTAAAATTACTTAATACCTTTTTAGAACAAGTTTTATCTAGTAACTCAATACACTTATCTGGATTATAAGCATTAGGTAAATACTTAGAAGATGCATCAATAATTTTACTTATAACCTTTTTCCCTATTTTTAAACTATAATACTTTTCATAATTACCCTTAACCTTATTTAATATCTCTACCATATCCCCATTTGATGGTTCACTTATTTTAATTTGCGTAAATCTTCTTACCAAAGCAGGATCTTTCTTTATATAAGTATTATACTCTTCCGTAGTAGTTGCTCCAATTATCTTTATATCCCCTCTTGCTAAATAAGGCTTAAATATATTTGCCGCATCTATCGAGCCATCCGATGCACCCGTTTTAACTAACGTATGTATTTCATCTATAAATAAAATAATATTTTTAGCACGCATAACTTCCTTAATTAACATATTAACTCTCTCTTCAAACTCACCTCTATACTTAGTCCCAGCAACAAGTACAGAAGTATTAATCATTACAATTTCGTAACTTTTTAACTTATCTGGAACGTCTCCCTCACTTATTCTCCTAGCAAGTTCCTCCACTATTGCTGTTTTACCAACTCCAGAGTGTCCCGTAAGAAGTGGATTATTTTTATTTCTTCTAAGTAAAACTTCAATAATTTCATTTATCTCTTTTTCCCTTAAAAAAACGCGGTCAGAAACCTTATCATTTAAACTTATTCCCAGTTCATAAATCAAATGAGGCTTATTTACTTCCTTAACTAAAGCATCTATATCCACATCCAAATTATCCATTATTCTTAAAGCAATCCCATCCCCAGAAGAAGTTAAAGCACTAAATAAATAAATCTCATCAAGTTCTTTATTATCATCATATGCCTTATTATATGCTTTATCTATTATTAACTTAAGTAAAGGTGTATACAAAATTGCCTCACTTTTCTTACTAGCCATCCCCATCACTTTAATTAACTCATCTTTAAAATTTTGATAAGTTAATTTATATTTATAACATATACTGGATATTTTTTGTGTTTTTAAAAGAGAAAGAAGTAAATGCTCAGTACCTACATAAGGATGATGACAATTCATCATTTCTTGTTCTGCCGTTTTTAAAATATTACAAACACTTTTACTAAAACATTTATCCATAAAAAAATCCTCCTATATACTTTATATGTATATAATGGGGATAATATTTAAGTATTATTCAAAAATTCTATCCAACCTTAACTTATCTGCCAGTGTCGCAATAAACTCCGAATTAGTTGGCTTAGCTCTGTCATAATCAACAGAATGCCCAAATAATGATTCCATTAAATCATAATCACCACGACTCCAGCTAACCTCAATCGCATGCCTAATTGCTCTTTCCACCCTTGATGATGTAGTATCATACCTATTTGCAATCTCCGGATATAACTCCTTTGTAATTGCGCCTATCATTGAAGGATTATTATACATTAAATTAATACCATCTCTAATATACAAATAACCCTTAATATGAGAAGGTATCCCTAAAGAATGCAAAAGCGATGTAATTGCTTGCTTTAAATCCTTATCACTAACAACTAATTTATTACTCTTTCGATTAAAAATAGAAATAATATGATTTTCCAAAGCTTTAAACCCATAAGGTTTTAGCATATAGTAGTTTACTCCCACCTGCATACATTTACCTATTACTGAAGCACTATTCATACTAGTTGTAATAATACTTTTTAAATGAATACCCCTCTTAGATAGTTCCTCTAAAACACTTAATCCGTCCATTTTAGGAATAATTAAATCCATTAAAACAATATCATAATTATTATAATTAGTACTTAGCTTCTCTAATGCTTCCTTACCATCATAAGCTGCATCAACTACCTCTATACTAGCGTGACTTCCAAAATACTCCTTTACTTCCCTAACAATATCTCTATTGTCATCTACCATAAAAACGCGTATTTTATTATTCATTTTCTCTCCTTTTTATCATAACTACCACGCAATTTCAATATAACATGAAATATGACAAATAAAAAGAAAATTTATTGTAAAGAAATGTAAATTTATGTAAATATTTGTCGAATAAAAAACTTCTATAAACTATATATTATCTATAGAAGTCATTAACTCTTTTCTATTAATTGGTGTACTAATTACCCCACTAAAACCTTCATCAAGCAAATCTTTACGCTTTTGTAAATCCTTTGTCTTAGTCATGACAATTACTTTACCATTAAAATCTTTAATATCACGCACTTTATTTAAAAAACTAATCGCATTAATCTTTTCCATATCCTCTAAAATAAATATTACATCATAATTTTTATTTGACCTAATATCATCTAAACAATCTTTAGTAACACTATAATCCTGTGTTATATATCCTCTTTTCTTTAATGCTTTTTTTATTATCTTTATATCATCTAAAGAAGAAGATATTATCCCGCATCTTATTTGATTATTAAGTGTATTTGAATACTTATCTATTTTATTTTCTAACTCACTTTTCTTTAGTTCAACTATTCTTTGATCAATAGTAATAGTTACTGTTATACCACCTGTATTATTACTACTTATTAAAAATGATCCCCCAATTAAATTAACAATCTTTTTAACTATCTTTAAATTTAAATCATTATTATTTAAAACAACTAAATCTTCTTTAGTTAAATCATCATGATTATTAAGAATATCATTTAAAAGGGTAATATCCATCCCACTACCAGAATCTTCTACAGAAATAATTAATCTACATACATCATTTTTAATAATAGAATTAACTCTAAACTCAATATAACCACTCCTAGTATATTTAATAGAATTATTCAGTATAGTCATTATCATCTGTTTTAATTTAATTGAATCCCCATATAATTCCTTAGGAAGTTCCCCATTAATATTGAGATTATATTTAACACTAGAATTAACTTTATCCTTAGTATTTAAATATATACTATTTAAAAGAAGCATAATATCATACTTAGAATTAACATTTTTTAAATTCTTAGAATCCATCTCCGAAACATCTATAGTTTGTTTTATTTTAATTTTAGCTACATCTAAAATTTCTTTTATATCTAAAACTTCTTCTTTAATACTATTTTTAGGTTTATCTAAAAGAATATTATCACACTTCTTTTCAATTAAATGTATTTTATTATCTATATCATTTGTAACTATATGTAAGAAATTACTCTTTTCATTAGTAGAC
>CAVIQT010000088.1:0-8496 GCA_963645165.1 Phocaeicola vulgatus | reverse complement strand
GGAAGGCAGTATCTACATCTGATGAAGCACTTTTAGCAGAGACTGAAGATGATTATGGAACAAGTTATTACTTTAGAGGGAATGTAAAAAATAACTATGTCAAGTTTGCGAACAAATGCTGGAGAATAGTTAGAATAACCGGAAATGGTGCGATAAAATTAGTATTACAGAATGATAATATAAATAATGTATCTAACCCATGTAATGCCATAAACAATGATTCATCAGCTGCTTATGCTAGATATGATGGTATAACTTATCAAAGTGCCTTTAATAAATCTTCTAATTCAAATGCTTATGTTGGTTTTATGTATGGAAACCCAGATGGGACAACATATGCAGAAACCCATGCCAATATAAATAAAAGTACTATCCTACAAAATTTAGAAAAGTGGTACATAAGAACGTTTACTTATACAGATGAAAATAATGTAATACACGAGAAAGATATAGTAAATAAGCTAGCAGATGTAATTTGGTGTAATGATAAAAGTACCGTCCAAGATACTACATATAATCCATATTATAAAGAACTTAATGTAAATGATGAAAATTATGGTGTAGGTAAAAATATTAATTATTATAGTACGTCTTTAAGATTAATATCATCTACTTGTTATTCTGGTGGCACTGGTCCAACACTCATATGCCCAAATGATGATAATGGTGGTAAATTATCCAAGTTTACCGTAGATGATACCACATATGGTAATGGCAATTTAACATACAAAATAGGTTTACTTACTGCAGATGAAATAGTATTTGCAGGAAATATTTTTTATACTAACAATTATACGTTTTATTTATATGAAAATGCACAAAGTCCATGGTGGACTATGTCCCCAATAAATTTTACTTATTATACACAGATTTATGGTGAAATAAGACCTGGTGCTTTACATACCCCATCAAACTATGGGAAAGGCCTTAGACCATCAATTGCTCTTGTATCTACAACTACAATAATTTCTGGAAATGGTACTTCTTCAGATCCATTTGTAATATCTGTTGATTAATAATATTTGTTTATATTTTTTTCTTTTTAAATATTTTACTTAATAAAAATAATAACATTATAATTAGTAACATGTATGTGTAGTATTTTAAGTAGAAGTCTGTTACTTTGTAAGTGTTAAGGGCATATTTATCTAGTAGGTAAATCATTATTATTAATATAATTAGTAGAAATTTATTATTAGTTATTTCTTTTATGTTAATGCATGATAGGCTTGTTAGTACAAATATGTTTATTATCCATAGGGTAAATAGTATGTTTTCTATGTTTTCTATAAAGTTTAGTATGGATATTCTTTTAAATACCATATATTCTGGGTATCTATATAGTTTAGATACTTCTATTCCTAGGTTACCTATAGTACATAATAGAATAATTAATAGTAATAGGGCTGATATAAGATATATTTTGTAGTTATATTTTTCTTTAAAGTTATTTATTAGTATCATGGGACTAGTGCTTATTAGAGCAAAGTCTAGGGATGATAATAGTATTTTATTTATGCTAGTGGTCATTATGGGAAGAAAGTAATCTATTTTGATTGTTGGTATTAGGGTTAGTGCTGCACATAGAAATAAAAATATATGTAGAAAGACTAATATACTAACACTTTTATATAGGGTTTTTCTTCCTTTTAATGATGTATAGTAAATTAAATATCCTCCTGGTATAAGAACAATATAAGTAGGGGTTCTAGATAAGTATATTGATGATACTAATTTACCTATTAGCATGGTTCCAATAACTAAAAAGCATATATTATATAGTAGTTTAAAAAGTTTATTGTCTTCTTTTGGCATAGATTTAATAATATAGTTTATTCCTAATCCTATAATGGTTCCAATTAAAATAGATATCCAAGCATCTGATCCAACATTTTTAATAATTTTAGAAAACCCTACTCCCATAAATAGGGGAAAAGTTAATAGATAAATTAAGCTAATATTTTCTAAGTTAGTTATTTTTTTCATGTTCTTCACCAATTGGTCCAAATATTAGACCCTTTCTATCTAGTTTAACTTGAATATTTATTTCATATTTAAGATTAGTTATATCATTTATTTTAGTTCTTTTTACATTATAGTATTTCTTTTTTAGTCCGATAATATCTGAATTATTATTTATTATAATAGTTAATAGTTCATTAGTTTCATCTTTTATTTTATTTTGGACTAGTTTAATAATATTATTGATATTTTCTTCATTTTTTAAATTTACTTTTTCAGTTTCATTAAAGATTCCTAAAATATTTAAGTTGATTTTAAATTTATTATCTTCGTATGTTATGTTACTTTTTGAGTTAATAGTTTTATATACTATTTCTTTATTTTTATAGTTTATATTAAATAAAGTTAGTTTATTACTACTATTTATCATGTTATATATTTGAATCATTTCAATATTTAGTTTATATACAATATTTTCATTAGAGAAGATAATGGCTTCATTTATTTTAATGTCTTCATTTTTATTATCATTTATTTTAGGTAAAATAATATCATAGTAGCCAGATATATAGTTTTCTAGAAAGTTACTAAATTTTAAATTTATAGTATTATTAAATTCACTTTTTATTATATCTTTTATATAGTTACCTACTACTTTGTCTTTATTTTTTATTATTTCAATAGTTTTATCTATGTTATTATCTATTACTATATTAAAGTTATTTCCTACATTATTTTCTCTAGTTAAGTAGTCTATTATAAAGTCTAGTTTGTTATTTGCTGCTTTTTCGGTTAGAATTACTGCATCTAAATTAATGAAGTAAAGGGCTTTATTGATAGAAAATGATATATCTTGAAGGGCGTTAATTAGGGATGTACCACTTCCTTTATATATTAAAGATTCGTTTTCATCTTCTTTTTTATTTTCTCTAATTTCTATTATGACATTATATTTATTGTTGTTATAGTCTACTGCAAGCAGAGAAACTATGGCCATTTTATTTAATTCCATATGGTTATAGCAACCTGATAATAGTAAGCATATTATAATTAATATTATTTTTTTTATATGTATCACCTTTGCTTTCTTATATTGTTTGTTAGGTATTTACTTCTTGTTAAGTCATTTTTCTTTTTACATTTTATAAGGGTATCTTTTAAGTATGATAGGTCAAAGGGAGCGATAGGAAAGGTGTAGGGAAGGTTAAATGAGTAGTATGATGATATATTTACAATTAATAGGATAAAGGCAATAGATACTCCGTATAGGCCATAAAATGAGGCGAATAATAGAACAATTAATCTCCAGCATCTTATAGCAGCGGTTAGTTCTACGTTACTAAATATCATTGATGATATAAATGTTAAGGATATTATTATTATCATAATAGGGCTTACTATGTTAGCACTTACTGCGGCATCTCCTAAGATAAGGGCGCCTAAAATAGAAATAGATGAGGAAAATGATGAGGGGAAGCGTAAGTCACTTTCTCTTAGCATTTCACATATAAATAGCATAAAAAAGGCTTCAATGGTGGCAGGAAATGGTACACCAGAGTTTTGAGTTATAAATGATGTTAAAAGGGTTGCTGGGATGGTTTCTTGATTAAAGTTAACTACCGCTATATAGATGGCTGGGGTAAATATGGTTATAAACAAACAGATAAAGCGTAAGGATTTAAGAATATTAGCATTAAAACTAGTTAGATAATTATCTGATATAGGGTTTATAAAGTCTGCTAGAACTACAGGTAATATAATTGCAAAGGGACTAGTATCAACTATTAGTACTATTTTACCTTCTAAAAGAGCTCTAACAATGGTGTCTGGTCTTTCGGTAAGTTTTACAGATGGGAAAAAGTTTTTACCTTCTTTAATTAGAAAACTTTTAAGTTCACCGGCATCTATAATAGCTTCAGTGTCTATTTTTTTTAAGAGTTTATCACATTCATTTACTAATTTTTTTTTACATATGTTATCTATATAAAGCATACCAGTATTTGTGTTTGTATATCTTCCTAGTTTATATTCTTTTATTTTTAAATTGTTTGATTTAATTCTTCTTTTAATTAGACCAATATTTTTTTGGTAGTTTTCTACAAAAGCGTCTTTCGCGCCATATAAGTCTTGTTCAATTTCGGGTGATGATATGGCTCTATCTAGTTCGGCTCTTGTTTCTAGGGCATATATTTTATTATGGTATATAATTATAGAGTAACCATTAAATATATATTTTTCAAATTCAGTGATTTTAATTTTTTTTAGATTAGGAGCAGATAAAATATTATTAATACTGGGTTTATTTACTGGGTTAGTTAAGTTATCTAATATGAAACTATTAACTCTATCACTACTACTTATAGTTTCTATATAATAAATATATACATACCAAAATTTATATTTTATTTTTCTTACAATTAAATCAGGTGTATCTTTAAAGTTAGATAGTACTTTATTTATTGCTTTCATATAATCACATTTTATTATGAGTAATATTTTAGATATTATTTATTTTATAATTAAATATTTACATTTATTTTACAAATTATATTTATATCTCCAAAATAGCAATAAATTTATTGATTAATTTGGAGATATAGTATAATTCAAGATTTTTTTGAATGGAAGATTGATTTTGTATAAATAAAGACAACTTAGATATGAAATAAACACATAGGTATTTAACTTATGTGTTTATTTTTCTTCGTTAATCATTTCATGGTGCATTACAATTTCTCTATCATAGTAAACTATTTTACCACTGGGTAGAAGTAACATTCTATCTATTTTTAGATTATCTACAAAGTCTAAGTTGTGGGATACTACAAGCATGGTTCCTTCATATTCACTAAAAGTGTCTGCTATTATTGATTGAGTTATAGGATCTAGATGGTTTGTTGGTTCATCTAATAGTAGGGTATTGGAGCCACTTAGAGATATTTTAGCTAGAGCTACGCGGCTTTTTTCTCCTGGGGATAATACTTCTACTTTTTTATATATGTCATCACCAGTAAATAAAAAACTTCCTAGGATTTTTCTTAATTCGTAAATTGGTAAATTAAATTCTTTAAAGTTATTTACTATTGTTTCTTTATTATTTAGAATTTCATGTTCTTGGGCATAGTAACCAATTTGAGTTTTTTCAGTTATTAAAATGGTTCCACTTAGAGGATTTAAATAGCCCATAATTAATTTAAGTAGGGTTGTTTTTCCTATACCGTTTTCACCAACTACTAAAAGTTTTTCACCTCTAGTTAAGTCAAAATTTAAATTTTCATATAGTAATTCTTTATCATTATAACCAAAAGTTACATTTTTTATAGTGATGGGAGTGGAGTAACTTGGGTAATTTATTTTCATTTTAAATCTGGTATATTTATTCTTTTGTTCTAAGATTACTTTTTCTTTTTGGAGTTTTTCTAACTTTTTAATGCGGTCTTTTGCGATATTTGCTTTTTTTTCACTTCCTCTAATATATTTATTTATTATGGCTTTTAGTTTTTCTTCTTCTTTAGTTTGTTTATCATATAGTCTTTGTTTAGATAAGTCATTTTCTTTTTTTATTTTTAAATATTTTTCATAGTTTCCATTATATAAAGATACTGTTTTATATATTTTATCAACATATAGGGTTTTATTTGTTACTTTGTTTAAGAAGTCTATATCATGAGATATTACTAAAATAAGACCATGATATATTTTTAAATAAGAAGAAATATATTCTTTTGTATCTATATCTAAATGGTTAGTTGGTTCATCTAAAAGCAATATTTCTTTTTTAGAATAAAGTAGTCTAGCAAAGGCTATTTTAGATTTTTGTCCACCGGAAAGATTAGTTAATTTTAAATCTAGGAGTTTATCATCTATATTCATACCACTTATTATTTTAAGTAATTCATTTTCAGCGTTGTATTCATCATAATAGGTTAGTTTATCTTCTAATTTGGATATTTCTTTAAGGATATAATTTATTTTTTTAGTATTTGTTTCGTTAGATATTTCTTCATACATTATTCTTTGTTTTTCTTTAATTTTTTTTATTGGTCTACCTAGTAGTAAATAATCAAAGACAGTGATATCATCATTTGGGATTTCATCAGTAATAACTTGGGGAAGATAACCAATAGTTTTATTGTTTTTAATTGTTATTTTACCACTATCAGGAGTAATATTTCCTAAAATTAAGTTAAATAAAGTAGATTTACCGGCACCATTTACTCCGGTTATTCCTACTTTGTCATTATCATTAAATGTAACTGTTATATCTTTAAATATTTCTTGGGTGCCAAAGGACATATATAAATTTTGAATGTTCATAGTTACCTCATTTTTTAGATGCTTTTTTTAAAGAAGTATCATTTACAAATGTTTTTCTTGATTGATATCTTCTATTAGTTCTTAAATTAGATTTAGTTATTCTTTGTTCTTCGTTATAACCTATTTTATCTTTTAGAGTTTTATCTATTACTAGCATTAAAGATGTATCTATAATGTAAGTATCATTTTCTAGCCATACATGACCACCAACTTCTTCGGCGTTTTTAGTGCCTTTTAAAAGAGGTAGGGTGCCAGATACGATATCTACATCATCATATGAGTAACTAAGCTCAAGTGCCATATTAGCACAGTTACCGATGTTATATCCTTGAATAAATAAATCAATAAATTCATTAATATTGGGTATTCTTGGTAAATAGTTTTGACTTCTTATTTTTTTCCATTCAGTTTCATTAAAGAATCTTATTTTGCCATTTTTCATTGATTCTGATACTAGATTTTTAAATTCTTCATTTTCATTATATAATTTCCAAAATAATTCAAATGCTTTAGTTGTTTCCATGTTTATCACCTTTGTATGTTTTTATTGTATCAGTTTTCTTATAGTTAAACAAATTATATTTATGTTTAATTAATATTTTGTTACAATGTTATTGGTGATAAGAGTGATAAAGAATATTAATAATAATAGAGTAATGATGATAACTCATATAGCAGATATTGATGGAATTGGTTCATTAGTTTTAGCTAAGAAATATTATAATAATCTTGATTATATATTATGTGAAGTATTTGAACTTGAAAGTGTTTTTAAATAATAGAGAAGATATAACAAGTAAATTAAAGCATTTTGATCATCATGAAAAGTGTGATATAAATGTTCCTAGTTATGTAAATTCACGTGCTCAAATAAATGGAGTACCTACTTGCGGTACAGAGTTATTTTATAATTATTTAGTTACACTTGATGATAGATTTAATAAACCTTTTTATAAAACTTATGTGGAAGCAACAAGAGAGCAGGATAATTATATTTTTGTAAAGGAAAAAAAGAATGCGAAGATGCTTTCATTTATTTTAGAGTTATTAGGGCCTTTAAAATATATAGATGTGATATGTTCTTTAAATGATGATGAAGATTTTATGTTACCTAAACTTTATAGTGATTTATATGAGTCTGATTTAGAAAAGTGTGAAGGTTATGTTAATGCTGCAAATAAAGATATTTTAGTAACTAATTATAATGAATATAGGGTTGGTATAACTATTAGGGAGCGTTATAGAAGTATTGTAGGAAATAAAATATGTAAGTTAAGATCAGATTTAGATTTTGTGATGATGATTAATTTTGAACGTAATTCAGTTTCTTTAAGAAGTATAAAAGATAAGGTTGATTTAAATCAAATAGGTAAGGAATTTCATCCAAATGGGGGAGGGCATAAAAATGCGGCTGGTTTTAAAATTGATAAGTATTCTATTTCTAAGTTAAGAGAATATATTAATCTTTATATAGATAATTTAACAAAATAAAAACTCTCAATGTATGAGAGTAATTTTTTTATGGCAGGGGTGGAGAGAATCGAACTCCCATCAAAAGTTTTGGAGACTCCTATGCTACCATTATACCACACCCCTGTGGGTAAGTTAATTATAACATAAATAGAAATTGTTTTTCAAGTATCCTAATTTTAATTATTTTAGGTTAAAAAAATAAAAAAATACATAAAATATTCTAGGTGAGTGGTTATGATTATAAATTATACAACTAAAGAATTAGATTTAATGGCAAGATTAATGAGGGCAGAAGCTTTAGCAGAGGGTAATTTAGGTATGCTTATGGTGGGTAATGTTATAGTAAATAGAGCTCTAGCGTCTTGTTATACTTTTAAAAATATAAGATCTATAAATGATGTAATATATCAAAGTCCAGGTGGGTTTTCGGGTGTTAATAGTGCTTTATTTAATGGTAGTAGTACTACTAAAGAAAAGGAACTTGCTAAAAGATGTTTAAAGGGAGAGTATTATTTTCCTGCTACGCATTCTTTATGGTTTTATGCTCCTGGTAAAAATACTTGTAAAACATCTTGGTATGAACAACCATATGCAGGTAGTTATAAAAATCATTGTTTCTATAAACCAGATAAAAATGTCTGTCAAGAGATTTACTAATTAACTAGTAAATTCTTTTATTATTTATTATAATTAATTTATGAAAAATAAATTTAAAGAAAGAATAATTATATTATTATGTATATT
>CAVIQT010000087.1:0-12014 GCA_963645165.1 Phocaeicola vulgatus | reverse complement strand
GTTTATATGAATAAATTAAAAGAAAAATATAATAATTTATTAGATAGATTTAAGAATGATAAAAGACTATTATATGTATCATTTTGCACTATGTTAGTTATATTTTCATTAATGTTAAATATATCTTTTGCTAAGTATACGAATAGAATTGAGTTAAGTGCGAATATTACAATTGGTGATTTAAATTATAATATGCAAGTAAATAATGGTGATTTAGAAGATAGAATACTTAGAATACCTAAAAATAGTACTAAAATATATGCGATAGGGTTAACATCATTAAATGATTTTGATACTAAATATGAACTTACATATGAAGTATGTAGTGATCAGTATTGTACAAATACTGTAAGTATGCCAAGTGATTTAGAGATAAAGAAGTTATCAACTACTGCAAGTGATATAACTGGTAATATTGATGAAAATGGTTTTGTATCTATATCTATTGCGGGAATAAATGGTAGTTCTACAACAGATTATTATATAAAATTAGGATTAAATGCAGGTTATACTCATAATACATTAGCACTAACTAACCAAATAAATGAAACATTTTATAATGATGATCTAACTATAGTTGCTTATGTAGATGGAAAAGAAGTAAGTAGCTTTCCAAGTACAAGATATTATACTGTTTCTGGTGAATGTAAAGTAGGTGGCATAGTGGACGATAGTATTAAAATTGTTGTTGCTTGGGATTATACAGATTCTAAATGGGATATTACTGTATCTAAAGTTTCAAAAGCTAATACTGTATGTAATTTAAACTTTGAGAAAGGACTTTTGTT
The DNA here is from genome assembly GCA_963645165.1 of Phocaeicola vulgatus. Taxonomy (GTDB): domain Bacteria; phylum Bacillota_I; class Bacilli_A; order RF39; family UBA660; genus CAG-533. The sequence continues at coordinate 11,226 of CAVIQT010000087.1, read as the reverse complement.
AACAGATGCTATAAGACAAGACTATCCAAATATTAGTGAGCCAAAAACAGTGCCAGGTGTTTCGTCTTCATCATCTGATGAAGCACTTTTAGCAGAGACTGAAGATGATTACGGCACATCTTATTACTTTAGAGGTGCCGTAACCAATAACTACGTTCAGTTTGCAAATAAATGCTGGAGAATAGTTAGAATAACTGGAAATGGTGCGATAAAACTAGTACTTCATAATAATAATACCGATAATGTAGCAAATCCATGTGATGCATCAAATAACGGTACTAATGCGGCTTTTTATGGGACAAATTGGTTTAATTCAAACAAAGACAAGAATGCTTACATTGGTTTTATGTATGGAACGCCAGGCTCAAGCACATATGCAGCGGAGCATGCGAATATTTACAAAAGCAGTGTACTTAATTCTTTGGGATCGTGGTATAGTTCAACATTTACTTCTGAACAAAAGGAAAAACTTGCCGATGTTATTTGGTGTAACGATAAAAGTTGGAGTAGTGGTGATGCTAGTGGGGGTAGCAATAGTGTTGGTTCTGGTATATATGAAACTAATTATCGTTTTTATGGAAGAACTAAGTCTCCAAGTTTAATATGCCCAAATGATGGTAATGGTGGTAAACTCTCTAAGTTCACAGTTAATGATAAAACAAATGGTAATGGTGCCTTAACCTATAAAATTGGTTTATTAACAGGAGATGAGGTTATATTTGCTGGAGAAGATTCTTCTTGTTATTTATATGAAAATGCAAGTGGTAATGAGTGGTGGACTATGACACCATATAGATATTCTCCTGGAACATTTGTAGGGGCTCGGGTTGCTGCTGTTTCAGAAGAATGTGGAGTTGGACCTAGTTATGTTAATATAAGTATGGGTATTCGTCCATCTGTTGCTCTTATTTCCACAATCAAAATATTAAGTGGAAACGGCATATCAAGTGATCCATTCGTTATTGATTAAAGAAGGCTTTACCTTCTTTTTCTTTTGCATAAATTATATATCTGTTATATAATTTTAGGTAGGTGAGTATATGTTAAATATATACAATTATGATTATGAAAAATTAGAGGAAAAGTTAATATCTTTAGGAGAAAAGAAGTTTCGTGCTAAACAAATTTGGGAGTGGTTATATAAGCATAAGGTTAAATCTTTTGATGATATGACTAATTTAAGTAAGGATCTAATTTTAAAATTAAATAGTAATTTTAAAATAGATTATATTAAAATAAAAAGAAAGCAGGAAAGTGATTTAACTAATAAATATTTATTTGAACTTATTGATGGTAATTTTATTGAAGCGGTTCTTATGAAACACGATTATGGTTTAAGTATTTGTGTTTCTAGTGAAGTTGGTTGTAATATGGGTTGTGCTTTTTGTGAAAGTGGTCGCCTTAAGAGAGTAAGAAATTTAGAGACTTATGAAATAGTTGAGCAAATATTATTAATAGAGGAAGATTTAAATGAACGCATTGATAGTGTTGTAATAATGGGTATTGGTGAGCCTTTTGATAATTATGATAATATAATATCTTTTATTAAAATTATTAATAATCCTTTTGGTCTTGCGATTGGGGCTAGACATATAACTGTATCAACTTGTGGATTAATTCCTAAAATAAGAGAATTTAGTAATTTAGATTTACAAGTAAACTTGGCAATTAGTTTACATGCTTCTAATAATGAGCTTAGAAGTAAGATTATGCCTATAAATAAGGCGTATCCTTTAGATGATTTAATGGGTGTTTTAAGGGAGTATATTAATAAAACTAATAGACGAGTTACTATAGAATATGTTATGCTTAAAGAAGTAAATGACAGTATAGATAATGCTATGGAACTTGCTCATTTATTAAGGGGTATGAATGTTTATGTTAATTTAATTCCTTATAATGAAACTAGTCATATTGAGTTTAAGAAAAGTGATAAAAAACAAATTTTAGAGTTTTATGATACTTTAAAGAAGAATAAAATTAATGTAACTATTCGTAAGGAATTTGGCAAGCAAATAGATGCTGCTTGTGGACAACTTAGAGCAAAAGAGGTGGAAAAATGAAATCATTTTATCTAACAGATACTGGAAGAGTTAGAAGTCATAATGAAGATTCGGTTACTATTGTAAAAAATTCATCTAATGAACATTTAATGATTGTAGCTGATGGTATGGGCGGACACCGTGCGGGTGAAGTTGCTTCAAGTATGGTTGTAACTCATATTGGGCAAAGATTTACTGAACTTAGTACGATTGGTACTAAGTTAGATGCAGTTAGTTGGCTAAATGAAAATGTTAATGAAATAAATACTAATATTTTAAAATATGCAGAGGAAAATCCTAATTCAACGGGACTTGGTACAACTGTAGTAATTGCGTTATTAACTAAAGATTTTCTAATATTTGCTAATATTGGGGATTCTAGTGGTTTTGTATTAAAGAATAATAAATTACACAAAATAACTAAGGATCATACTTTAGTTAATCTTTTAGTAGAATCTGGTGAGTTATCTGCGGAGGAAGCAATTAATCATCCTAAAAAGAATGTATTAATGAGAGCTTTAGGGGCAGCAGAAAAACAAGAGTTAGATATATTTGATGTTGATCCTAATGTTGATGCGATAATGTTATCTTCTGATGGACTTACTAATATGCTTACAAAAGATCAAATTGAGAAAGTTTTAAATGAAGAAGATATAAATGAAGAACAAAAATTAATTAAATTAATTAGAAAATGTAATGCTAGGGGAGGAACAGATAATATATCAATTGCTTACTTAGTAAAGGATAAAGGTGAAGTGTGATATGATAACTAAGGGTCAAAAGATTAATGATCGTTATCAAATAGTAAAATCTATTGGTGAAGGTGGTATGGCTAATGTTTATTTAGCGTATGATACTATCTTAGAACGTCATGTTGCGGTTAAAGTATTAAGGGGAGATTTAGCTAATGATGAGAAGTTTGTTCGTCGTTTTCAAAGAGAAGCATTAAGTGCTAGTTCTTTATCTCATCCTAATATAGTTGAAGTATATGATGTTGGGGAAGATAATGGTATTTACTATATTGTTATGGAATATATTGAGGGCAAACATTTAAAGCAGCTTATTAAAAAAAGAGGTAAGTTAACTACGGAAGAAGTTATTGATATTATGCTGCAAATAACTGATGGGATTGCTTGTGCTCATGATTCATATATTATTCATAGGGATATTAAACCTCAAAATATAATGATATTAGATAATGGTATTGTTAAAATAACTGATTTTGGGATTGCGATGGCATTAAATAGTACGCAGCTTACCCAGACTAATTCTGTAATGGGTAGTGTTCATTATTTACCACCAGAGCAAGCATCAGGTAAGGGATGTACTATTCAAAGTGATATTTATTCTATGGGTATTTTAATGTATGAACTATTAACTGGGACTCTTCCTTATAAGGGAGATAATGCGGTGGAGATTGCTTTAAAACATTTAAAGGAACCACTTCCTAGTATTAGAGAGGAATTACCTGATTTACCTCAGTCAGTAGAAAATATTATTTTGAAAGCTACTGCTAAGAATCCTAAAAATAGGTATGCAGATGCTAGAAGTATGCATGAGGATTTAAAGACTTGTTTAGATGATAATCGTAAAAATGAGCCTAGAGTAATATATAAATTTCCAGAGTTTGATGAGGCTGATACTATAAAGAAAGAAAAAGCAATTGAAAAAACGATGGATTTTGGAGATTTATCTGCTAAAACTAAGGAAAAAGAAATTGAAGTTAAACAAATAACTGAGAAAGATTTAAAGAAAAAAGAAAATAAAACTTTATTGGTATTAGGTGGTATTTTAGCAGCTCTTGCGGTTATAACTGCTAGTGTTGTGTTGTTATTACCTAAGTTAATTTCATCTAAAGATGTTACAGTTCCAGATGTTGCTGGTATGAGTGTTGAAGATGCGATTAGTATACTTCAAGAAAAGGGTTTAAAAGTATCTGCTGATCGAAGAACTGCAACTAGTGAAACAATTGAAGAAGGTAAAGTAGTAAAGACATCACCTGGTATAGGTCGTACGGTTAAAAAGGGTTCATCTGTAATTTTATATGAGTCTACGGGACTTGGTGCTTATGTTATGGAAGATTTTACGGGTCAAAATGTATATGAGGTTAAGGCTGTTCTTGAAAAGGTAAATAATTTATTTGTTTTAGTAGAGAAAACGGCAGTAGATGATACTACATCAGTAAGTGCGGAAAAAATAGTTAAACAGTCTCCAGAAGTAGGTACTAAATTAAAAGAAGGGGATACTGTTACTTTATATATTCCTGATATGACAGAGACATATCCTGACTTTACTACTGGTGATTATTCTCTTTCTGATATTCAAGCGTTCTGTGAAAAGTATGGACTTACTTTAAAAGAAGAATATGTTCAAGATGATTCTTATGAACCAGGAGCAATAGTTTCTCAAAATAGAGAAGCAGGTAGTGAAATAATTAAGGGTATGACTTTAAAAATAGTTATAGCTGAAGAAGTAGATACTACTGCTGATGAAGGATAATATGCAAGGAAAAATAGTTAGAATTATTTCTAATTTATGTACTGTAGATGTTAAAGGAAGACTTTATCATTGTAAACCTAGGGGCAAGTTTTATCATTTGAAACTTACCCCTTTAGTTGGTGATACAGTAATTATAGATGAAGTTAATAATTATATTTTAGATATTTTACCTCGTAAGAATGAATTAAGTAGACCAGTTATTTCTAATGTTGATGCGGCAATTATAGTAACAAGTGTTAAGGAACCTAATTTAAGTTTACTTTTATTAGATAAGATGTTATCTATAATTATTTATAATAAGATTATGCCTATTATTTGTTTTTCTAAGACTGATTTATTAAGTAAAGATGAGTTTTTAGAAATAAATAAAATTTATGATTATTATAATAATATTGGGATTCATGCAGTATATAATACAGAAATAGATAAATTAGATGTTTTAATTAAGAATAAAATAGTGGTTTTAACAGGGCAAACTGGAGCTGGTAAAAGTAGTCTTATAAATAGGTTAAATCCTCATTTAAATTTAGAAACTAATAATATAAGTAAAGCTTTAGGTAGAGGTGTTCATACTACTAGACATGTTGAATTATTTCCTTATAAGGATAGCCTTATAGCGGATACTCCAGGGTTTAGTTCTTTAGATTTAAAAGTAATAAAAAAAGAAGAGTTAAAAGATACCTTTATTGAGTTTGGAAATGATTGTCCTTTTAAAGATTGTATGCATTTAAAAGAACAAAATTGTAATGTTAAAAAGTTAGTAAGTGAAAATATCATAATGGGATTTCGTTATGAAAATTATCAAAAGATGGTGAGTGAAATTGAAAGTATCCGTATCGTTTATAAAAAGTAAATATAAAGAGAAAGAAACTATTGATTATATTAATAAAACTAGTGCTGATTATATTCATGTAGATTTAATGGATGGAATATTTGTTCCTAGTAAAAATTATGATTTTAAGGATATTAAATCTTTTTTAAGGAATAATACTAAGCATTTAGATATTCATTTTATGTATGCTAGTCCTAAAAAAGATATTGAATTATATAGTGAGTTAAAGCCAGAATATATAACTATTCATTTAGAAATAGATGAGGATATTAATGAGTTAATTGATTATATACATTCTTTTAATATTAAATGTGGTCTTAGTATTAATCCAAATACTGATGTTAAAGAGCTTATCCCATATTTAGATAAAATAGATCTTGTTTTAATTATGAGTGTAACTCCTGGAGCTGGTGGTCAAAAATTTATGGATAGTGCGATATGCAAAGTAAATTATTTACATAGTTTAAATAAAGATATTATTATAAGTGTAGATGGTGGTATAAATAATGAAACTGTTAAGTTAATACCTAATGCAGATATGGTTGTATCTGGCTCTTATATTTGTTTAAGTGATAATTATGAAGAGAAGATTAGTTCTTTAAAGTAAAATATGGTTATGATATAATTTTATATGATAGAGGTTTAACATGAATGATAATGAACATAAAAAATGTATAAAGTGTAATTATACCTTAACTTTAGATGATAATTTTTGTCCTAGATGTGGGGAGATAACTGCTTTAGGGTATATATATTATCAAAATAATAAGAATCTAAATAGGATTAAAAGTGGTTATGTGTATAAAAAGGAAAGAAAGTTAAAGTTTTTTATGTTTTTATTATGCTTTACTTTTATTTCTTTTATATTAATGATGAATTATAGAGGTAAGAGTATGTTTAAACCATATTTTGATTTAAAGAAGGAAATATATAGTTATATATATGGTTATAAATCTACTATTTTAAAGACTGATAATACTTATAGTAATGTGAATGTTACTTCAGTAGATGTTAGTAAACTTTTAATAAAGAATGATTTTAGTAATCAAAAGTGGCAGTGTTCTAATAGAAAAGATGTATCTAAAATTGAATATAATTTAGAAAATGATTTAGATATATTAAGTGTTAGTTTTTGTGATATGGATTATGAAGAAGCAAGTAAAATAGATAAAGTTATTAGAAGAATGTATGAGTTATTTCCTTCTATTAAAGGGGGACTATCTAATATATCTATTTCTAATGCGAAAGAGGTGGATGAGTATATTGCTTATTTTCAGCCTAGTTATACTTTTGTAAATGATAATATAGATGTAAAGGATAATGGTAAAGTACATAAAACACAGATACTTTTAAATAGTTATTATTTTTTAAATGATGATATTATTAAAAAGGGGGTAAGTAGTGTTACTTCAAATAATTGGTATGTTAGTGATGCGACACTTGAGTCATCTATTGCTCATGAGATTGGGCATTATATTTCTTTTTATTCTTTATTAAAGATGTATAATGTAGATAATATATATTATGAAAATAAAGATAATACTAAAGTAATAGAGGAGATTATTAATAAATTTGATGATGGTAGTTACTCAAATGAAATACTTGATGAAGCAATAAGTAATTATAATAATAAGTATAATTTAAGTATTTCTAAAGATGATTTTGCTAAAAATATTTCTAGATATGCTGGGGTAAAAGATGTACAAGGCTTTATAATAGCAGAAGAAACAATTGCGGAAGCTTTTCATGATTATTATTTACATGAAGATAATGCTCAAAATGAAAGCAAAGAGATAATAAGTGTTATTAGAGGTAGATTATGAAAATATGTAAAAATTGTCAAAGAGAAATATTTAATGGTGATAAATATTGCAGGTACTGCGGAACAATAGTTAGAAGTAAATGGTATTATTTAAGTGTAAATTTAATTCTTACATTCTTAATTATCTTTTTAATTTTACTATTATTATTATTTGCGTTATCATTTATGTATGAATAAGAGGGATATAAGATGAATAAGGAAAAGTTAGGTTATAATGAAAGTATTGATGAGCTTTATTTTAGATTAGTTACTAATAGAGAGGGATTAACTGATGAAGAGGCTTTAAAAAGGCTTAGTAAGTACGGGGAAAATAAACTTAATGAGGCAAAGAAGAAAAGTAATTTTATTATTTTTTTAAATCAATTTAATGATGTAATGATTATTCTTTTGATATTTGCATCTATATTTTCAGCAGTTATTTCTTATATTAGACATGAGTCTTATTTTGATTCAATAGTTATTATTGTTATAGTGGTTATAAATGCAGTTCTTAGTTTTATTCAGGAAAAGAAAGCAGATGCGGCGATTTCTGAGTTAAATAAAATGTTTGTTACTAATAGTTATGTTATAAGAAATGGTAAAAAAGAGCAGATTGATGTTAAAAATATTGTTCCTGGAGATATTTTAGAGTTGGAAGCAGGAGATTATGTTAGTGCGGATGCGAGAATTATTTTTTCAGAGAGTTTAATGGTTAATGAGTCTACTTTAACTGGTGAATCTAGGGCAATAAAAAAAGATAATTTAGATATAGCAGAAGAAAAAGAACTTTATGAAAGAAAAAATATGGTTTATGCTGGTTGTAATATTACAAATGGTCATGCTTTTGCGGTAGTTTGTTCGACTGGTATGAATACAGAACTTGGTAAAATAGCAACTAGTTTAACTAATAAGAAAAGTGATATAACACCACTACAAAAGAAAGTAAATCAAATAAGTAAGGTTTTAACTTATATTATTATGGGAATTATAGTTCTTATGATGGTTATTGGTTTACTTATGAAGAATAATTTCTTTGATGTATTAATGCTTTCTATATCTTTAGCGGTTGCGGCTATTCCAGAAGGGATGAGCTCAGTAATTACTATTATTTTATCTTTAGGTATGAGTGCGATGGCTAAAAAGAATGTTATTATTAGAAAGATGGCTAGTGTAGAAACGCTTGGTTCAACTGATATAATATGTTCTGATAAGACAGGAACTATTACTCAAAATAAAATGGTAGTTAAAGCTATATATTTAAATAATAATATATATAAAGATAATGAGGGTATACCTAATAATCAAATATTTAATATGGGTGCTTGTATGTGCCATAATGTTAAAAAGAGTGATGATAATTATATTGGTGATGAAACAGAAGTAGCGATTTTAAAATATTTAGAAAGTATAAATTATAAGTGTGATTTAAATAGTGAGAGATTAAAAGAGTATCCTTTTGATTCTGATCGTAAGATGATGAGCGTAGTATGTAAATGTAATGATAAGGTTTATTCTTTTACTAAGGGTAGTTTAGATTCAATTATTTCTAGGTGTAAATATTTATTAATTAATAATGAGGTTTATCCTTTAACTGATGAGGAGAAAGATAAAATATATAGTGCTGAAAAAGAACTTTCTTCTAAATCACTTCGTTTACTTGCTTTTGCGTATAAAGTAGATGATGTTTATAATTCAGAAGAAAACATGATTTTTGTAGGGTTAATTGGAATGATGGATCCACCAAGAGATAAGGTTTCTGATGCAATATATATTTGTAATAAAGCAGGTTTAGTACCAATTATGATAACTGGTGATAGTATTAATACGGCCACGGCGATTGGTAAAGAAATTGGAATTATAAATGATGATAGTTTAGCAGTAGAGGGAAAATATATTGATAAGTTAAATGATGAAGATTTTAAAGAAGCCGTTAAGAAGTACAGAGTATATGCAAGAATAAGCCCAAATACTAAATTAAGAATAGTAGAAGCACTTCAAAGTTTAGGTTATGTAGTTGCGATGACTGGTGATGGCGTAAATGATGCACCTGCGATTCAAAAGGCTGATATTGGAATTGGAATGGGTATAACTGGAACAGAGGTTGTTAAGAAGGTTGCTGACTGCATTTTAGTTGATGATAGTTTTGTTACGATTGTTGATGGAGTAGAAGAGGGAAGAAGAATAACTGCGAATATTAAGAAGGTAATTTTATATTTACTTGCCGGAAATATAGTTGAAGTTATTTTAGTATTTGTATCTTTATTACTTAATATGGAAATGTTTACTACTTTACAGCTTTTATGGATTAATTTAGTAACTGATTCAGTACCAGCAATTATGCTTGCTTTTGAAAAAGCGGATGATGATATTATGGAAAATAAACCGGTAAATAAATCTAGTACAACATTTTTTACTCCATTTTTAAATGCTAAGATTGTTATAAGTGCACTTTTTAAATCTCTTATTATGATAACATTATTTATATATTATGCTAAAACTTATGATGCTAATATAGCGGGTTCTTTATTATTTATATATTTAATTGCGAATGAACTATTATATTCATTTTCTTGTCGTAATTTAAAGCATTCAGTAATTAATAAAAAATTATTTGATAATAAAAGATTATCTATTGGGGTAGGTATTATTCTTATTCTTCAAATTATTATATTTTCAACTAGTTTAAGAGAGTTTTTTATAGTTGATGGTATTAGTATAAATATGATATTACTTACTTTAGGGATATGTTTAGTTACATCTATAATTGGGGAAGCATTTAAACCAGTATATAATAAGTTATTTAAAGATTATAGGGAGGTAAAATGAAAAATAGTATTAGTTCAATAATGATAGTTTTAGGAGTACTTATTTTAGGAGTTTTTACAGGGGTAGTTATTTATAATTTTATTCCTGAAAATGAAGAAAGTAATTCATATTATGTTAAAGTAGAAGATGATATGGATGCTAAAATAGAGGGTTTAGAAGTAAATGATGGTATACTTAATATAGATGTATCTGGTGATGCTAAAGAGTACTGCGTTAAGTCTACTAGAAGTACACCATCTATAAGTGCTTTATGCTGGCAAAAGATTGAAAATAATAAAGCATCTATTTCTGTTTATCAATATAAAAAATATTATATATGGATTAAAGATAATAATGATAAGATAAGTTCACCTATGAGTATAAATACTAAGGAAGATAAGTAATGAAAGTAAGTATTAAAGATATATCTTATTTATTTAATGATAGTAAGTATTTATTATTAGGCCATGGGACTGGTAGATCTTTAGATGGTGATGATGTTATTTTAAGTATTTTTACTAATGGACTTAGAACTAAGGATGGTTCTTTATATTATACAACTACTGGATTAGATACTAGTAATATAGATGATTTAATTAATAGATTAAAATCTTGGCCTCATTTAAATTCTAAAAAAATTATTTTAATGAGATTACCTATTGAATATATAAATATAAAGGGAGAAAGTGCTGATTTAGGTGGTGAAAGATTTGGGGCTTTTACTTATAAAAAAGAAAATGATACTTATTATTTAGATCCTAAGTTTATTATTGGTTGTTTTGATGTGGATAGCTCTTTAGTTACATTAAATGATAAGTTTGAAGAGGAACTAACTAGGGATAGCATAGAAACTTTAAAAAGTGGATATAAAAGGTGCTTACAAAAAACAAAAGAAAGACATGAGAAATTAGATAATTTATTTCCTTTTGATGCACATATGGAAGATGATACTTTAAAGTTTGATCATAAGGAAACTAAGTTATTTTAATTGCTGAAAGGAGAATATTTATGGATGATAAAAATAGTGCAGGGGTAGTTTTAATTATTTTAGGTAATTTATTGTATTTATCAGAGATATATTTTAAGATTGATATTTTACTTATTTTATCTTTATTTTGTTATGTTGCGGGTTTAATTTTAACTGTTAGATATATGTCAAAAAATAAAAGTAAGAAAAAGTGAAATTTGGGGGTGTCAATAGTTTTTGAAAATGTCTTAAAATAATTTAAACATTCGCGGGAAAATTT
>CAVIQT010000086.1:0-7848 GCA_963645165.1 Phocaeicola vulgatus | reverse complement strand
ATATAGAAGAAATAAAAAATAAAATTGTTAATTAAATCTAATAACCAAAAATAATAAACATTAATTTTATCAGAATTTATAAGGTTTTATTTAAGTTATTAACATTTTCAACATTAATAATAATAATAATTAGAAAGAAGGAATAAAAATGAAATTATTAATTGAAAAAAATATTTTATTAGAAAGTTTAACTAATGTTATGAGAGCTATCTCTCCAAGAAATATTATACCTATATTAAATGGTGTAATGTTTGATTTAAAAGAAGAAGGTTTATATTTAACTGCCAGTGATAGTGATTTAACTATTAGAAACTTTATACCTAAAGAAAAGATTAAAAACATCTTTGAACCAGGAAAGATAATTATTCAAAGTAAATACTTATTAGATATAGTTAGAAAACTGCCAAACACAGATATTAATATAGAAGTTATTGATGGATTAAAAATAATAATTAGTACTGAAAATACTATTTATAATTTAAACTGTTTAGATACAGAAGATTATCCTAATATTATTTTAGAAGAAGTGGAAAAGCCTATACTTATTAACAGTAATATTATAAAAAAAGTAATTGACCAAACATTATTTGCTGTTTCTACTCAAGAATCACGTCCTTTACTAACTGGTATTAACCTTAAAATTAATGGTAACGTTTTAGAATGCGTTGCAACAGACTCTTATCGTTTAGCTAAAAAAACAATTATGCTTGATGATAACTATGATTCATACAATATTGTTATACCTGGTAAAAATATAAATGAATTAGATAAACTATTAACTGATGAAGCAAATGTAGAAATTCACTTATTTAATAGCAAAGTTTTATTTAAATATAATGATTATTTATTACAATCTAGCTTATTAAGTGGTGCATACCCAAATACTTCAAATTTAATCCCATCTGATTTTGAAATAATTATTACAACATCACTAAATGATTACTATGCTGCAATTGACCGTGCTGCTTTATTAACTCAAAATAAAGACAAAAATATTATTAAAATGGATACAAAATCCACTGAATTAACAATAACATCTTATGCTAGTGAAATAGGTAAATCAGAAGAAAATGTTATGATTAATAAGAATACTGAAAAAAATATCTCTATTTCCTTCAGTGCCAAATACATGTTAGATGCTCTAAAAACATTTGAAGAAGAAGAATTAATTATTCTTTTGAATAACGATTCAAAACCAATAATATTAAAATCTGCTACAGATGAATCTCTAATTCAATTAATTCTACCTATAAAAACTTATTAAAGTGAGATTTAATTATTAAAAATTTCACTTTTTTTATTTTTTTATATTTTTTCGACAAAATTCGACAAATTTCGACAAAGTTTTTTGGTTAAATATCGTCCCAAGTCAGGGGGTGAACTAGAAAATGAAAAACTATCAAATTAATGATTCAACTTTAGCGTTAATTCCTGTTGGAAAAAGAAAAACCATTATATATGAAGATCATGATTCTTATATAGTTGATGAAAAAATCTCAAAAATAATGGATGATAATTGTCAATATTATGGAAGTACGATTGATGGAAGAATTAAAGGAACATATTCTTTAACTGGATATAGTTATAAAGCACCCATCATTTTATCTGAAGATAAAAATATTATCTTTTTTCCAACTTGCTCACCAAGATTGAAAGAATGCTCATGGATTTGCTTAAATAATATAAAAAGAGTATTACCTAAAGATGAAAAAAGCATAGTTGAATTTCTAAATAATGAAGGAATTGAACTAAGTATTTCTTATAATATTTTGCAAAATCAATATTTAAAATCATTATCATTAAAAAATGCATATAATAACCGAAAAAATATGTAATTTTCATTTTTAAATACAAAAATTTATGATATAATGTAAATAGGTATAGGGACACATATATACCTATTTTATTATTGTATGACTTTAAAAGAGGGCAAAAAATGAAAATTAGTAATTTAAAACTTAAAAATTTTCGTAATTATGATGAGTTAAATTTAAAATTTTCTGATTATAAAAATATTATAATAGGTGATAATGGAATTGGAAAAACCAATATAGTTGAAGCTATATATTATTTAGCCCTTACTAGATCATTTAGATGTAATGATGATAGTTTATTATTAAAAGAAGGTTTTGATTTAGCTATTATAGAAGCAAATATAAAAAATAAAATTAATAATGCTTACAAAATAGTATTAACAAAAAATGGTAAAAAAATCTTTATAGATAATAAACAAATAACGACTATAAGTGATTATATATCTAAATTAAATGTTATTATTTTTACAATAGATGATTTAAAATTAATAAAAGATAATCCTAGTATGCATCGTAAATTAATTAATATGGAGCTTTCTCAGTTTAATAATAATTATTTAAAATTACTTAGTTTACATAATAAAGTATTAAAACAAAGAAATACATATTTAAAAACTATGCAAATAAATGGTTATGTGCCAAAAGAATATTTAGAAATTATAACTGAAAAATTAATTGATTTAGGATTACAAATTTATGAAATTCGCAAACAATATTTAATGGTAATTAATGATTATTTAACTAATATTTTTGAAAAGTCTACTAAAAATAAGAATTTAAAAATAAAATATGTGACTCAATATGAAAATAAGAATAAAGATAATTTAATTAAAGAATATAAATCATCTTTAACTCGTGATCTTAATTATGGTAAGACAAATATTGGTATTCATTTAGATGACTTTATTTTTACTACCAATGATAAAGAATCTAAATATTTCTTATCAGAAGGAGAACAAAAAAGTGCGGTAATTTCTTTTAAATTAGCTGAAATTAAATATTGTATTGATAATTTAAAAAGAATGCCAATATTAATTTTAGATGATTTATTTAGTGAATTAGATAATAAAAAAATTAATAGTTTAATAAGCAATTTAAGAAAAAGTTTTCAAATTTTTATTACCACTACTGATATAAATAAAGTTAATAAAAAATTACTAAGTAATTGTAGAGTAATAAAAATAAAACCACAGAAAGTTGAGGTAAAAGATTATGATTGAAAATAAAAATATGGAAGAGCATTATTCAGAAAATGATATTCAAGTCCTAGAAGGTTTAGAAGCTGTTAGAAAAAGACCAGGTATGTATATTGGAACTACTGATGTAAAAGGTCTTCATCATTTAGTATGGGAAATAGTTGATAACTCTATTGATGAAGCTTTAGCAGGTTATTGTAAAAATATTGAAATAGTAATAAATAAAGATAATTCTGTAACAGTTAAAGATGATGGTCGTGGTATACCTGTTGGTATCCATCCTAAGACTGGTATTTCAACCGTAGAAACAGTATATACAGTATTACATGCTGGTGGTAAATTTGGTGGCGGCGGTTATAAAGTATCTGGTGGTCTTCATGGAGTAGGTGCCTCAGTCGTAAATGCTTTATCTAAATGGGTAACAGTTAGAGTATATAAAGATTCTAAAATTTATGAAACAAAATTTGTTGATGGTGGTAAGACTGCTCAAAAATTAACTATAATCGGAGATTGTGAAGCAAATAGAACAGGTACAGTAGTTACATTTAAACCTGATCCAGATATTTTTGATACTGAAATTTATGATTATGAAACTTTAAAAGTAAGAATTCGTGAATTAGCATTTTTAAATAAAGGTTTAAGATTAACTTTAAGAGATGACCGTGATGATGAAGATACAACAGGTGATACTTTCCTTTATGAAGGTGGCATCAGTGAATACGTTAGATACTTAAATCAAAATAAAACACCTATTCATAATGATATAATTCATTTAACAGGAGAAGAAGATGGCATTATTTTTGAAGTTGCTATGCAATATAACAATAGTTATACTGATAATATTTATTCATTTGTAAATAATATAAACACACATGATGGAGGAACTCATGAGGAAGGAGTTCGCCGAGCTTTAACTAGAATAATAAATAATTATGCCAGAAAAAATAACTTTCTTAAAGAAAAAGATGAATCTTTAACAGGTGATGATGTTAAAGAAGGATTAACAATGATAATATCTTGTAAACACCCTAATCCTCAATTTGAAGGACAAACTAAAGGTCGACTTGGAAACTCAGAAGTAAGAAAAATTGCTGACAGTGTGTTTTCTAAAGGATTTGAAAGATTTTTAATGGAAAATCCAGCCGATGCTAAAATAATTATAGAAAAAGCTATGCTAGCGTGTCGTGGTCGTATTGCTGCTAAAAAAGCTAGAGAAGTAACACGTAAAAGTGAAATGAATTTAACTACAACTTTTTTTGGCAAACTATCTGATTGTAAAAGTAAAGACCCTAAAACTAGTGAAATATTTATAGTCGAGGGAGATTCAGCAAGTGGTTCCGCCAAAGAAGGAAGAGATTCTATGCATCAAGCAATTTTACCATTAAAAGGTAAGATTCTAAATGTAGAAAAAGCAAGATTAGATCGTGCTCTTAGTAATGATGAAATAAAAACTATAATTACTGCATTTGGTACAGGTATTGGATCAGAATTTGATCTATCAAAATTAAGATATGATAAAATTATTATCATGACTGATGCCGATGTTGACGGTGCCCATATTAGAATATTACTTTTAACTTTATTTTATCGTTTCTTTAAACCTATTGTTGAAGCTGGCCACGTTTATGCCGCTCAACCTCCATTATTTAGAATAAGTTATGGAAAATCTAGAAAATATGTTTTAACTGAAGAAGAAAAAACAAACTACCTAAATAGTTTACCAGAAAATATTCGTAACAGATGTGAGATTGCTAGAAATAAAGGACTTGGTGAAATGGATCCAGATGAATTAAACGTAACAACCATGGATATAAATCATCGCGTTTTAAAGAAAATAACAGTAGATGATTGTGTTCTAGCTGACCAAATATTTAATGAATTAATGGGTGAAGAAGTTGATCCACGTAAAAAATTTATAGAAGAAAATGCAAATTATGCTGAATTAGATATTTAAGGAGGTTTCTATGGAAGAAGAAAAAGATACAAATTTAACTGAAATAAATGAAACACCAGTTGATGAACTAGCATCAGCTGAAATTGAAAAATCATATTTTAGTGGTGATGCTCCAGAAAAAGATAAATTTATTGAAAATAACATCGTAAAAGAATTAAGACAATCATTTTTAGATTATTCTTTAAGTGTTATTACATCAAGAGCTATACCTGATCTTAGAGATGGTTTAAAACCTGTTCATAGAAGAATACTTTGGTCTATGTATGAAAATGGTTATACCCCAGATAAACCTCATCGTAAATGTGCTAAATCAGTCGGTGAAGTTATGGGTAATTATCACCCTCATGGAGATTCATCTATTTATGATGCAATGGTTAGACTTGCTCAAAGCTTTCAATTAAGATATACCTTAATTGATGGCCATGGAAACTTCGGTACTATTGAAGGAGATCCAGCAGCTGCTTATCGTTATACAGAATCAAGATTATCTAAACTTTCTTTAGAAATGTTAAGAGATATTAAAAAAGATACTGTTAATATGAGACCAAACTTTGATGAATCATTACTTGAACCCGAAGTTTTACCATCAAGATATCCTAATATCTTAGTAAATGGTGCAATGGGAATTGCAGTAGGTATGGCTACTAATATACCACCACATAATTTAACTGAAGTTATTGATGGATGCATTGCTTATATTAATAATCATGATATAACTACCGCTGAATTAATGAATTATATTAAAGGTCCAGACTTTCCAACTGGTGGTATAATTTTAGGTAATTCTGGTATTAAACAAGCTTATGAAACAGGTCGTGGCTCTATAACTATCCGAAGTCGTGCTACAATCGAAGAAGAAGGTCAACATAATAATATTGTTATAACTGAAATTCCTTATGGTATTAATTTAAAAGACGTTCATGCAAAAGTAGCAGAATTAGTTCATAACAAGATAATTGATGGTATTGCAGATTATCATACTGATTTAAAAAATGGTATAAAAATTACTATTACATTAAAGAAAGATGCTAACGCTCAAGTAATATTAAATAATTTATACAAACATACCGCATTTCAAATTAACTATGGCATAATTCTATTAATGATTGATGAAAAAACTCCTAAAACGCTTGGATTAAAAGATATTATTGCTAAATATATAAATTATCAAAAAGAAGTTATCATTAGAAGAACACAGTTTGATTTAAAGAAAGCAGAAGATAGAGTACATATTTTAAATGGTTTAAAAATTGCATTAGACCACATAGATGAAGTAATAAAAATAATTAAAGAATCAGAAACTGATCAAGTTGCTAAAAATGAGTTAATGACAAGATTTGGTCTTACCGAAATTCAATCTGATAGTATTTTAGAATTAAAATTACGTCGTTTAACTGGTTTAGAAAGATCAAAAATTGAAGATGAATTAAAAGACTTGCTAGAAAAAATAGACTATTATCGCAAAATATTATCTTCAGAAGAATTAATTTTAGGAATAATAAAAGAAGAATTAACTGACATAAAAGAACGCTTTGGTGATGAAAGAAGAACAACTATTGATATGACTGCAATAGATTATATTGAAGATGAATCACTAATTCCAAATGACGATATAATAGTATCACTAACCAAAAATGGATACATCAAAAGAACCACCGTAGATACATACCGTACTCAAAACCGCGGTGGTGTAGGTGTAAAGGGAATGTCAACTAACGAAGAAGATTGTGTTGATTACTTGCTAAATTTACATACGCATGATTACCTATTATTCTTCACTAATAAAGGAAAAGTATACAAGATTAAAGGCTATGAAGTACCTGAATTTAGTCGTACATCTAAAGGACTTCCAGTTATAAATCTACTTCCAATCGAAAAAGATGAAAAAGTTCAATCAGTAATATCTTATAATAAAGAAGATGACTTTAAATACTTATTATTTGCCACAAAAGATGGTATAGTAAAAAGAACAGCCCTAAATGAATTTGATAGTATTCGTAAAACAGGAAAATTATGCATTAAATTAAAAGAAAATGATGAATTAGTAGATGTTAAAAAGACAGATGGTTTACATAATATCATGTTAGCATCAGAATCAGGAAGAATGGTTGTATTTGATGAAAACGAAGTTCGCATTATGGGACGTACTGCATCAGGAGTTCGAGGTATTAATTTAAATGGTTCCCAATGTATTAGCTTAGAAGCCGCATCTGATGAAGATAATATCATAATTGTTACCGCTAAAGGCTATGGTAAAAAAACTATGTTAAGTGAATATCGAAAAACCAAACGTGGCAGCAAAGGCGTTAAAGCATTAAATATTACTGAAAAGAATGGTAATATTGTAGCCATAAAAAAATGTATACCTAAATCAGATTTAATGTTGATAACTAATACTGGAATAATAATAAGAATTCCAATAGATCAAATATCTCAATTAGGTCGTGTAACCCAAGGAACAAGATTAATTAATCTAAAAGATAATCAATTTGTATCATCAATTAGTTTAGTATCTTCTGATGATGTTTCACGTGAAACATCTGAACCAGAACAACATCAAGATTAATTAATATCCACAATGTTTCACGTGAAACATTAAACATAATAATTAAAAAACACCAAACAATGGTGTTTTTTTATATATAACAAGTAAATACTTTTTTAAGTACATAATCATATAATAATCTTAAATGTAATAAAATAATATGAAATTATTTCCCGGGAAATAATTTATATATACTAAATTAATGACATATTATAAATATTCATATTGTAAATAAATAAAAGTTTTACACAATAGTTAATGTTTCACGTGAAACATTAACTTAAATAAGATAACAAAAAATATATATATTAATGATTAACAGAAAAAATAATAAAACAC
>CAVIQT010000085.1:6479-15275 GCA_963645165.1 Phocaeicola vulgatus | reverse complement strand
ATATAGTATAAACCAATTATGTTATATTTATATCTTTTTTTATTAGTTAAATAGTCTTTTTCTAAGTTAGTTTTTAATTTTTTAAATTTATTATTACTTATTTCTAATTCATATATTTTAAAATAAGAGTTTTTAAAGTGTTTATATCTTTTATCATATTCTTCATTAATGAAACCACCTGGTAAGGGAATATAAGTAAATTTACGACCAAATGAGTAGGCTTCTTTTAAATTATCATCTAATGATATAGTTACATGGACATATTTTTGATTAGTAAAATGCATTAATATTTTAGATATAGATGAGCCTGAATTAGATACAATAATATATATTTTTTTCATTTATAGTTAGTCACCACCTATTATTAATTGTACCAAATTTTTTTTATAAACAAAACTTTAATATAACATAAGTATTTAATGATATGGTATACTAATAATATAAGATGGTGATGTTATGGAAAATATAGAATTTATACCAGTTATATTAGGGATAGATGTAGGTGCTTATAGTATTGCTAGAACATTTTATGAGCATTATAAGATTAAGTCTATTATTGTTGGAAAGTGTACATATTGGATGACTTGTTATAGTAATATTACAATTCCTTATATTGTTAATGATATGAATGAAGAAGTTTTAATTAAGTTTTTAATGGATCTTGCTTTAGAGTATAAAGATACAAAACTTTTATTATTTGGATGTTCTGAAGATTATGTAGATATTATTGTTAGAAATAAAGATTGTCTTAGTAAATATTATGTAGTACCAATGGTTGATGAGGATGTTTTAAACAAAGTTGTTCGTAAAGAGGGATTTTATGAAATATGTGAAAAGGTAAATATTAATTATCCTAAGACTTTAGTAGTAAATAAAGATAATTATAAGGATGTAAATATTAGTTTTAAGTATCCAATTGTGGGTAAAGTTTCTAATAAAGCAAAATATCAAAGAATTAATTTTGAAGGTAAGATGAAGGTATTTATTATTAATTCTTATGAGGAACTGCAGGATATTTTAGATAGATGTTATAAGGCTGGTTATGATGATGATTTTATAATTCAGGAGTATATTAAGGGTACGGATGCTAATATGAGGGTTTTAACTTGTTTTTGTGATGAAAACTCTAATGTGTTGTTTTCTTCGGTTGGAAGAGTTTTACTTGAAGAGAAAGGGCCAGATGTAACAGGTAATTATAGTGCGATAGTTAATACGCATGATGATAAAATAGTAGATGCTGCTAAAAAGTTTTTAAAGGAAGCAAAGTATGTAGGTTATGCTAATTTTGATATTAAGTATGATGATGATACTAAAGAGTTTTATTTTTTTGAAGTTAATGTTAGATTGGGTAGAAGTAATTTTTATATGGGAGCAGGTAATACTAATTATTTAGCACCAGTAGTAGATACTTTTATTTATCATAAACCAATGAGTGAGTATAAGCAAAAGGGGGTAGAACTTTATAGAATAATTCCTTTTTGTACTATAAAGAAATATGTTAATAATAAAGATATTATTAATGAGGTAAAGAAACTTAAAAGAAATAATCCGTTAGATTATAGTAAAGATTTTTTATTTAAGAGAAAGGTATATATTTATATGGCTCTTATGAATCATATAAGAAAATTTAAAAAATATTATAGGTGATAGGTATGATAGGTGTAATAGGTGGACTAGGGCCAATGGCAACTGCTAAGTTTATGGAACTGGTTATAAATAATACGTATGCAAAGTGTGATCAAGATAATGTTGATATGTTAGTGTGTCAGTATGGTAGTATTCCTGATAGAACTGCTTTTATATTAAAGGAAAGTAGTGATGATCCAGTATTTAAAATGGTGGAGGCTGCTAAGCTTTTAGAAAGAGAAAAAGTAGATTATATTGTTATTCCTTGCAATACTGCGACTTATTTTTATGATGAAATTCAAAAAAGTGTAAATGTTCCAGTGGTAAATATTGTTAAGGAAACGATAAATGTTTGTAAAGAGAAAAAGTATAAAAAAATTGGGTTAATGGCTACTAATGGAACTATAAAATCTGGAATTTATGAAGAGTATGGGGATAATATTGAGTTTTTTATTCCTGATGGTGATATACAAAAAAGGGTAATGAGTATTATTTATGATGATATAAAACAAAATAAAATTCCTAATAAAGAAGAATTTTTATCTATTATTAATTATTTTAAGGAAAATAATTGTGATGGTATAATTGGGGGATGCACTGAAATATCTGTGGCTCTTGATGAGTTAAAGATTGATTTAGATAAAGAAAATATTGTTGATAGTTTATTGGTACTTGCTAAAAAGACAATACTTCTTGCTGGTAAAAAGATAAAATAAAAGGGATTAATTGTTATGAAAAAGTATATTTGGTTAGTAATTTTAATGGTTATTTTTGCTTTTGCTATTGGGGTAAGGATAATAAATAAGGAGAATCCGAAAGTACTTTTAGATATGTCAATAAAAAATAATGATGATAATAAAAATGATACAAAAAATGTTATTAAAAGCATAAAAATTAGTGCAGCTGGAGATTGCACGCTAGGGTGGGATCCTAGATATGGTTATGCGACTAGATTTGATAAGTATTTAGATGATAATAATGGGGATTATAGTTATTATTTTAAAAGGGTACAAAGTGTTTTTGCTAATGATGATTTAACTATTGTTAATTTGGAAGGGGCACTTACTTCATCTAGTGATAAAGTGGAAAAGAAATATAATTTTAAAGGGCCAGTAAGTTATGTAAATATTTTAAAGGAAGGTAGCATTGAAGCTGTTAGTTTTGCTAATAATCATGCAAAAGATTATGGGGTGAAAGGTTATAATGAAACTATTGAAACTTTAAAAAATGCAGGTATTCTTTATTATGGTGATAGTAATTATTTAATTAAAGAAGTTAACGGTATAAAAATAGGGTTCTTTGCTTTTTTAGATATTTATGGGCAAAAGTATAGTTTAGTTAAAAGTGCGATTGATTATTTAAAAGAAAATAATTGTGATTTAATTATTGCTTCTATGCACTGGGGAATTGAAGGAGATTATGAACAAGCATCTTTTCAGGAAGATATGGGTAAATATATGATTGATAATGGAGTAGATTTAGTGCTTGGTTCTCATCCTCATAAAATTCAAGGTATTCAAAAATATAAGGGTAAGTATATTGTTTATTCTCTTGGTAATTTTAGTTTTGGTGGTAATCAAAATCCTCCTGATAAGGATACTTTTATATTTCAGCAGACATTTAGTTTTGATTCTGATGAGCTTATACTTGATGATAATATAAATATAATACCAGCATCAGTTTCTGGTGTTAAGAATGTTAATAATTATCAGCCAGTTATTTTAGAGGGAGAAGAAAAAGAAAGAGTATTTAATAAGATAATGAAATACTCAAGTGGTTTTGATTATAAATTAAGTTAGAGGGAAGAAGTAAAATATGGAATGTATATATTAGTTTTTGCTATTTATATTTTTATTAAAAAAATGATCTTATCCTAAAAGGTATGGTTATATTAATAATAAAAAGATTGATAGAAGTAATGTGGTAATTTATAGAGATATTCCTTTTGATAATATATTTTATGCGAATGCTTTAATTAGTTTAAATCAAGATATTATAAACTATAAACCAATTAATGTAATTGAGGCAGTGTTATTAAAGTGGATTAAAGAAGAAAAGATTTACTATGATGCAAAGGAATCTTTGATTGATTTAAGAAAAAATCTGGTGTTTGATAATCATTTAGAAAATGGGCTTTTTAATAGACTTTATTAGGCATCTGTAGATGGTATGTTATCAACAAAAGAATTAAAATTATGGACAATAAAAAATCATGATAGATGTATAGATTTAATTAAATATATTAATAATGAGGGACATATATATAATCGTAAGAGTAAAGAATGTAAAAGAATGATAGTATTGGATGATAAAATTTATGAAGATGTAAAAAAACTTTATGGGTTAAAACTATTTTTAGATGATTTTTCTTTGATGGGGACTAAAGAAGCGGTAGATGTACATCTTTGGGAAGAGTATTTAATGTATGCTTATTTACTAGGGCTAGCAGATAAAGTTTTAAAGCAGTTTATAAAGATGCATCTTGATTATCTGTATGATATTGATTTTTATTAGTTTAAATTAATTGTCAAGATTATGACAATTTTTTTGTAAATGTAATAAAAATAAAATGTTTATAGTATACTAGATATAGTAAGGAGTCTATCTATGAATGTTATTGATGAATTAAAAAAGAAACTAGAAGTTTTAGAGAAAATTATGAATGATAAGCAAAAATTAGAAAGAAAGGATAGTGATAAATAATGGCAAAAACATTAGAAGAGAGTGTAAATGTTTTACATAGTTTATTTTTAAGTAAACCTGATTTAACTATGGGAGATGCTAGTACGTTAAAGAAATTATTTGAGGTATTAGAAAATAAAGCTAAAATAGAAATATTTAATACTTTGGTTAGTGCGACAGATAAAAGTGCGATTGTTAATTTTTTAGATGAAATGATTTATAAGTATCAAGATATTTTAACTGGACTTAAAGAAAAAGAGCAAACTGATGAAATAGGGAAAGAAATTTTAAAGTATGAAGAGTTAATTAATTATGTTAAAAGTATGAAAACTGCTTATGTTAATAAGGATTGGAAAGAGTTAACTTATTCATTTTTTGGTAATGCTAGTAAGGGTGAAAATGCTTTAAAGATGGACTGTTTAAGTTCACTTGCTTCTGGGTATTATGCTTTTAATTCATTATATGGTGAGTATATTTTAGAGGGTGTAAATCAAAGCGGGAATGGTGCTTATATGCCAAGTGTTACAGAGGTAACAAATGATGCTAAAATAAATGCTAGTTATTTAGATAGTGTTTTTGAAATACTTTTAGATGCTGATGCGATGGAATGTTTTAGGGAGTATTTTAAACTTAAAAATGCGGGCAAACTAGTATCAGTTGTTGAGCGTGATAAAATGCGTATGGAAGCGTATGATGAAATTAAAAATAATTTTGTGAATGTTAAAAGAATTTCAGAAATATTAGAAAAGTATCATTCTTTAAAAAGTAAAGCTAAGGATAAACAAATGGATGCTGATGAAAAATATTTTGATGTTCAAAATGAGGATTATACTTCTAAGAGTGCTTTATGGAAATTTATTCATAAGGATAAAATAAAAAGAGTAGATGAGTATAAGAATATTACATTAGAGATAGGTGCGTTAAATGAAGATATAAAGTCATTAAGTGATGAACTTGATATGTTATCAGCTAATTTAAGTATTAGTACAAAAAGTATGATTAAGTCTGCGATGAATCCAGTAATTAATGGCGGTGATAATGAGGAAAAGAATTTTTATGAGGATTTAAGAAATATTATTTTAAGTGATGATGAAGAAAAAGCTAAAGAGGAAATAGATAACCGCAAAAATTCATTAAATGAAGTTACTATAAAAAATGAAGAGGTTCTTGCTAATAGACAAGATAGATTTAATACTTTAATGAGTGATATGCCTAGTGAATTAAAGGGTGCTCTTAATAGGGATGAAAAAGGTATAGAAAATATAGTTCTTTTAGATCAAAGAAATATTAGATATAATAGAACGCCTATAGTGTGTGCTTATGTTTTAAAGGTATTAAGTGATGCTAGGGGAATTAGTCCTGATGATATGTTAAATTCTTTAGGTAAAATAGAGTTAAATGATTTAGAGGGTGAATATCAAAGTTATATTGATACTTATTTAAGTGATACTTTAGGGACAGTAAAACAAGATGTTACTATTCAAGAGAAAAGTCTTTAATTGAGTAAATAAAAATCACACAGATTGGGTGATTTTTTTAATGTAGATCTTTATATGATATTTTACCTACTAATGTCATAGGAAGGCCTTCAACATATTCTATTTCTTTAGGCATATTTGTATAATAGTTTAACCATTTATTTTTAGGTTTTATTCCAAAGTGTCTTTTTATTTTATTAATTTTTATTTTGTATCAATTCGAACACTAGCGAATTCCTCCAATTCTTTTGGATTATTTAGTATATATTCAAATAGCTTTAAAGACTTAGCAAAATAAAATCCATCGGCGATTCTTTCATCTAAGTTAACACCAAAGTCACACATTTTTCTTATTTCAACTTTACCATTAATAACTACTGGTTCATCTTTAATTTCACCAATAGTCATTAATATAGAGTTTGTTCCTAAGTCAGTTAAGTGATGATATATAGCGCCACATTTAATACTTCCTAAGTTTGATAGTAATACAGTGGAATGATAAATGGAGTTACTAGTAAGGCTTGTAGGTATTAAATCATGGTTATCAGCAAATTTTACTATTTTAATCATAAACCATCTAATTAATTTAGGAAGTTTACCTATATTATTAATAAAATCATCTGCAGAATTAGTTTTCTTTTCTTTGCGAATGCCTTTAACTTGATTAGATATTTTATCACTTAAGGAAAAAATATTATCGTTATTTTCTACTTTAATGACATTAAAGGTTTCTTCTGATTCTTCAGTAAATGCTTTTTTGGCTACATATGATAAAGTAATATTTTTACGGTCATAGAATGTTTTATTAATTACAAAGCGGTTTAATAGTGGCTTATTATATATGACTTTTCCAATCGCGCAAGCAAAGGCATGAAAGTAGGTTAGGTTTTGATATTTTTCATTCTTTTTTAATTCAGTTATGTAATTTACTAAGTTTGTAACATCTATTTTAGCATTTATATAGACATCAGAGTCAGCTCTTTTAGGCATAATAAATGGTATAAGTGAGTGCATTCCATCTATTTTTTTAACTTTTATTCCATCTTTTCTATTCATTTTCATTCTCCTAAATCTTATTATTTTATGTATTATATATTTTTACATACATCTATCCATGCAGTATAGTTAGATAATTCTTCTAATTCTTTAATAGATAGTTTGATGGCACTGTGATTTTCACCGCATGCAGGATATACATATTCATAGTCTTTTAAGGAAATGTCTAAATATACTTTAATGTTTGAATTAAGAGCAAAGGGGCAAACCCCACCAACTTCTTGATTAATAAATTCATTTACTTCTTCTCTTGTAAGCATTTTAGCTTTAGTATTAAATGTATGTTTATATTTACTATTGTCTATTTTAGCTGTTCCTTTAGTTACAATCATAATAATATCTTCATTAACTTTAAATGTTAGTGATTTAGCAATCATACCTGGTTTAATATTAAGAGCATGTGCTGCTTCTTCTACAGTAGCAGATGATTCTTCTACTAAGATAATGTCTTTATCTTTATTATATTTTTTTAAATATTCTTTTACTTTTATTAATCCCATAATTTACCTTCTTTTTTAACATTAACATTGTACCAATTTTCTAAAGGAATGTCACTATTTTATAACTTAAAATTAAATAAAAAACTTTAGTATTACTAAGGCGAAAAATAATGATGAAATTATAAAATATACTAGCAATTATATATTATTGAGTGACTTTTTATTAGAAATTTGGTACACTTAAGTCGATTAAGGAGGAATATCATGAAAGTTTATAAAAAAGAATTACCTAAAAATGTTAAAAAAATGTTTAAACTAGAAAAAGGTATAAAAGTAAAAGTTTTAAATAGTTTATACTATGATAAGAAAAAGAAAGTTAATAAGTAGTTGTTTTATGGTAATGACTACTTCTTTTTATTTACTGAAGTTTTTTAGGCTGAATTTGATTGGTTGCTCTATACTTTGATGTTAATATTATTTAGTGGGTAAGATAAAGACTTACTTATTTTAATAATTAGGGGCGAAAAAGTTATGAATGAAAAACAGATTGGACCGTTTTTAAAGAGTTTAAGAGAAGAAAAACATTTATCTCAAGACCAATTATCAGAGATTTTATTAGTTGATAGAACTACTATTAGTAAATGGGAACGTAATAAATCTATTCCACTTAATGATACTTTAACTTTATTAAGTGAGTTTTTTGATGTAAGTGTAAATGAAATTTTGGCTGGCGAAAGATTTGCTAAAGAGGATTTAAATTTTAAGAACGCTAGAGTTACACTTTCACTTTTAGCTAAAAAGAAAAAACTTAAATTGATATTATTTATTACTATTGTGCTTTTAATTATTACACTTACTGTTTTTTCTACTTATTATTTTATAGTAACATATAAATCAATTCATATTTACTCTATTAGAGGTATTGGAGAATGTAAAGAATGTTTAAATACTAAAAATGGACTGATAATAATTTCTAAAGATGATATTTATATTAAGATAGGTAGTTTTTATAACGTAAAAAATGAAAAGGTAGAAATTCGTAAAGTAGATTTTTATGTAATGAATCATGAAAAGGAAATAATTATTTATAGTGGTGATCCTTCTACGGTAATTGTAGATGTTCAAGATGGTAAGCAATATATAAATCTAAATAGGTTAATGTATAGTAAAAATTCATATTATTTAAGAGTGTATTTGGATGATGAAACGACAGAAATAATAAATTTAGTAATTGATAAGGATTTTACTAATGATGATTTAATTTTTAATATAGATGATAATACAAATGAGCTTGCTTATCCACAAACAATTATTAGTAAACTTAAGAATAATAAAAATTTTGAATATGATGAAAAGAACTTTACTTATATTTTTAGCAAAGGTAGTTTAAAAATAAAATGTTATGTTAATTTGAATGGCTGCGACTTTTTAACTGAAAGTAAGAATGTTGAAATTAGATATTATTATGATTATTTTGATAATATTCTTGAATATAGAAAGAAGAAAAATTATAG
>CAVIQT010000085.1:0-6469 GCA_963645165.1 Phocaeicola vulgatus | reverse complement strand
AAATTATAGAGTACTTGATGATTACCGAATTGATGTAAATAATATGAATGATGAAGAAACTAAAATTTTTAATAATTTTAAAAATAATTTTTTTGATAAATATGTCTATAAATAGGCGAAAAATTAAAAAACGTGAAACTCTTTCACTGAACTTAATTTTTATTTTGTAGTATATTTTGAGTCAGAAAGGAGCGAAGGAATTTTGAAAAAGGCAGTAATGTTAAATTTGATATTACTTTTAGGAGGTGTAATATTTTCCTTTAGTGTAAAAGCTGATGAAAATATTTACTATACTAATAGTAATGGAGTTAGCATGACTGAGACCCAATACAATTATTTAATAGAAATGTTTTTTGAAGATTATCCAAACTATGTAACTGAAGCAGAATATAATGAACTATTAACAAAAAATATGTTTACTAAAGAAGTTACAAAAACATCTATAACTGCTGGGGAAAGTTCTTCTATGACGAGAAGTAATTATCATGAAACCCCAGCAAAAATGCTTACTTTATCAAAATCTTGTAGTTCAACGGAATGTTTAATGGTGTTTACTAATGCATGGAAAGGTGATCCAAAAGTTAAAAGTTATGATTTAATTGGTGCACTACTTTTTGGAGATTTAACTTTAAATAGTGGGATAACTTCTAAACTTTATTATTCTGGTGGTACATTATATGGAGATGGAACAAAGCATAGTAATGGTGGCTGGGGCGTATCATTTAAATTACCTACTAGTACATCTTTAATGACTGTTACGCAGCATTTTTATGTATATGGAATAGGTACAGTTTTTTCAAGTTATCAACATGCGGTAAAAAATATTTCTTTAGCAACTAGTCAAAAATTCACATGCAACTATGGTGGCTGGGGTGGCGTATTTGATTTTTATGGTACAGCAACTGGTAAATTTGATCATACAGCTGGCGTAGATATGGGTATCGAAGTTTAACTTAAAAAGACAAATTTAATTGTTTCAAAATTCTGATTAGGTTTATGTCAGAACATATATTTGTAAATAAAACGGATGAAATAGATGAGATAAGTGATCTAAATGAAAGCAGATTTGATTTTCTAGAAATTATCAAAAATATTTATATGGAATCATCAAAAGATAAAAAATACTATATATTAAAAATTAATGCTAATTAGATTAATATAATGTAGTGTAAACCTTAAAAAATATTACCACGTAAAAAGGTTTTACTATATTATTATTAATATATTTTATTTAGAAACGCGAAAGGGGTGATAAAAGAAGTGTAATAAGAGATGCAGTAATTAATTAATCATTCTTTACAATCCAACGACATATAGTTTAGAAGAGATTGTTTAATTACTAGCATGGGAAAAGGTTGATACGCAGTTAATTATGATTGCGGGGTAGCATAAACTGGTATACCTTCTGGTCGCTGGCGCGAGATTAGTTAACTTATATTGTTTTTATAAAGAAAAGTTAAAGTCAACTAGTAAGTTGTATATTTACTTTTTATGATTTGTCTATTAGCAAGAATTAAATTATTAATTCTTGCTTTTTTGTCTTTACTTGAAAACATATATTTATTTTTATATAATTCTCTTAGAAAGAAAAATTAAAGATGGTGGTTAAATGGCGGAGTTATTAAAAAATAAAAATTTGGATATAAATAGTGAACTTTTTTCTGGGTATTTTAGCATTAATAATTTAAATAATTATGAAAAGTTATATATTATTAGTGATAGTGACTTTGAAAAAATTAAAAAGAGTTTAAATAATATTCCTTATGTTATTACAAATAAAACTATTTATACTCTTTTAAAAGAGATTAATAATAGTAGTGCTATTTATATAAATAGGATAGTTAATGTATTAAGTGATAGTGCTTTAAAGGATTATATAAAGGCATATAAGGGGATTATTATAGTTAATAAGGAGTGCATAGATTTTATATATGAACTTGGGTTAGTTAGTGATGTTCCTTTTTTTGGAAATGATGAATATATTGTTATAGATAAGTTTGGAAATATTGGGATAAGTAGCCTAAATTTTTAGTTTTTAAACATTTTTTCCACATTATTTTATGTTTTTAGCATAATTTGTTATTGACAAGATGATAATTTATGATACAATACTAGTGTTTGAAAAAGGAAAGCGATGTATCCACATCCACCTGATTGGTCTTGAGTGAACTGATAGGTAAGAAAGCCATAAGTGAATTGGATTTTTTTAAAGTGGATACTGTTGTATTCATTTTTTTGATATATGGAGGTGCGTTTAAATAGCAAATGTCAAAAAGGACGACTTACCAATTAATGATCAAATTAAGGTAAGCGAATTAATGGTAATTGGCCCAAATGGGGAACAAATGGGAACAAAAAAATTAGCTGACGCTTTAACACTAGCTAATTATGCAGGACTTGATTTAGTTCTAATGAGTGGTAATAGTGATAGAGCAGTTGGTAAAATAATGGATTATAATAAATTCCGTTATGAAAAAAAGAAAAAACAAAAAGAAGCGTTAAAAAATCAACGTGCTAACAATAAGGATATGAAAGAATATCAGTTATCAGTTACCATTGATATCGGCGACTTTAATACTCGTAAGAAAAATGCAGAGAGTTATTTACAAAAAGGTCATAAGATTAAAGCATCTTTAAGATTTAAAGGTAGACAAATGGCTCATACTGAATTAGGAAGAGAAGTATTGGAAAGATTTGCCGCTGAACTATCTGAAAGTGGGGATATTGAACAAAAACCTAAACTTGAAGGTAGAACAATGACTATGATATTAACACCAAAAAAATAAAGTAAGAGGGAGAGATTTATATGCCAAAACAAAAAACACATAAGGCATCAAGTAAAGTACTTAAGAAAAAGAAAAATGGGACATTAACTTATAAAACATCAGGTGGAAACCATAAAACTGCAAAGGATTCTAGTAAACAAATTAGACAAAGAAGAAGAAAAGGATTATTAGCGAAAGGAGAAGCTAGCAGATTAAAGTCTGTTATCTAGGTGGTATAAATGACAAGAGTTAAAGGTGGAGTAGTTTCTAAAAATAGAAGAAGAAAAGTTTTAAAAGCTGCTAAGGGATACTTTGGTAGTAAACATAGATTATATAAAACTGCTCAAGAACAAACATTCCATAGTGGAGCGTATGCATACAGAGATCGTAAACAGAATAAACGTAATTTTAGAAAATTATGGATTACAAGAATTAATGCTGCATGTCGTGAAAATGAAATTTCTTATTCTAAGTTTATTAATGGTTTAGCTAAAGCTAATATTGAAATTAATCGTAAAATGCTTTCAGAAATTGCGATTGATAATCCTACATATTTTGCAGAATTAGTTAAAATTTCAAAAGATGCATTAGATGGCAAAGTTATTAAAGCTGCTAAGGCTGAAGTTAAAAAAGAAGAAAAAGTAGAAGTTAAAGAAGCTGCTACAGAAAAGAAAACAAAAAGTGTAAAGACTACTACAAAAGTAGCGGAAAAGAAAACTACTACTACTAAAAAGACAACAACTAAAAAAGCTGATAAGTAATTTTATCAGTTTTTATTTTGCATTATTTTTGAATATGTATCATCAACACTTGTTATTTGTTGTTTGTTTTTATATGCAGGTATTAAGTGTAAATGATAGTGTTTAATTTGCTGGGCAATTCCATAGTTTACAATAAGTACTAAACCATCTGGATTTAAGGCATTATACTGCATTTTTTTAATTTCTTTTGCAACTTTATGAATATGAGATAATGTTTCTGAATCCATTTCTTCAAAGTCAGTAATATGTTTTTTTGGTAATATTAAAATATGACCATTCGCATTTGGATTAACATCCATTATAACTTTACATATTTCATCTTCATAGATGGATTTAGAGGGGATTTTTCCAGCAATTATATTACAAAATAAACAATCCATTTTTATCACCAATTTAAATATATCATAATAAGAAGGAAAAAAATAGAAATAATTGATTTAACTGGGATTTTGTAGTAATATAGTTTTACCTTATTAAAGGGGGCAAAATAGTGGATAGGGAAATAATAAATATTATTAGAAATTTATCAAAACAAAAGGGGATTGAAAAGATTTCTGATGAGGAAATATCAAAAATGATTGAAAATGTAGAAAAAGATCTTGGCTATGAACTTAGTGGTTATGCAGTTAAAGATAAGCCATATAAAAGATTTTTTGAAGAAGTAAATTATCCTAGAACTAGAGTTAGTAAATTAGTGCTTGATAAATGTGATGAATTAAATGATAAAATTGTTTTTGAATGTTTGGATAAAAAGGTTAGTTATGCGGAGCTAAAAGATAAAATAGTTATGTGTGCGGATGCTTTATATAAAAAAGGCATCCAAAAAGGTGATATTATTGTTTTACAAGTTCCATCTTTAATTGAGACTATAATACTTTATTTTGCTATAAATTTAATTGGAGGAGTTACTAGATTTGCTGATCCAATAAGTAGTTCTTTATATGTAAGAGATATGGTTATAGAGTCAAATGCTAAAATGTTTGTTACTTCATCACTTGGTATTTTTAGTGTTTCTAAAATTGTAAGAAATACTTCTGTTTTACAAACTGTTATAATACCTGTTAAGGTGGGCAACTTGGATAGTTTTAATCAAAATGTTATGTTTAAAAGTCTTGGAATGACAACAAAATTATTAACTACTTTTAATTCAAGTTATATTGATTTTAATGATTTAATTTTAATGGGAAATAAAAATATAGATACAACTAAATTTTTAGATGATTTTACTTTTAATGAAGTAGCATCAATTTTTTCAACGAGTGGTTCTACTGGGAAACCTAAGGGGGTATCTATAACAAATGAGAATATGATTTCTTCTGTTTATAAACAGTTAAATGCTCATTATGATATAGATATAGATGATACATTATTTAATCCGATGCCATCAAATAGTTCTTATTTTTGGGATGATGTAGTACTTTCTATTTTATATGGTATAAAAACAACATTAAGTCCATTTTTTAATGCGAAGAAAAGTGGGGAATTAATTGTTAAGAGTAAATGCTCAATTATTTTAGGAGGACCAATTATTATTGAATCTTTAAAAGAGCATGTTAAAGAGTATGATGTTTCGTTAAAACAAATAAAATATTTTATTTCTGGTGGGGCGTTACTTCCATTTGATTTAGAACTTGATGGAAATAAACTTTTTAAGGAGCATGAATCTTTAGCTGTAGTTGCTAATGCGCATGGTATGTCTGAATTGTGCGGGCCATCTATGGTGCCTAATGGTGTTTCAAAGGTTGATGGAACTTATATGGTAGGAGCGGCAGGAGTGCCTCTTCCTGGTAATACAGTTGGAATTTTTAAATATGATTCACAAAATGAAGTTAGATGTATTTATGATGAAGATTATAATGATGGACTTATGTATTTTGATATTGGTGAAATATGTTTTAATGCTGAGGATGACAATATTTTTAAAGAGTATTATAAAAATAAGCAGGCTACTATGGATGCAAAGATAATGCATACTGATGGAACAATATGGTACCATAGTGGTGATTTAGGTTTTATTACTCCAACAGGTCATTTATTTTGTGTAGGAAGAAAAAATGGATTAATAGTTAGAGATGGTCATAAAATATGGGCGGCAAAAATTGAGAATGTAATAAAAAGTATAAATGGCATAAAAGATTGTGCAGTTATATGTGTTCCTGATAATAAAGATAGGGAGGCACCAGCATGTTTTATAGTTTATGATGATGAAATAAATGAAGAACAAAAAAGTAAGTTAATAATTACAATTTCTTCTGCTATAAAAAATAAATTAGATGAGATGCATTTACCGGTGTTTTTTATGGAACTTGATGTTATTCCAAGAAATGTAATGTTAAAAGTTAATTTAAGAAAATTATTAGATATTTATGAAGAGGAAGTAATTAAATCCCAAGAAATATTAGTAAGTTCTGGTAAAATTAAAGTATTAAAAAAAGAAAATAATAATTAAGAAAATGAATATTTACATATGTTAAAAGTTTGATTATAATTATAGTAATATTGGAGGCTGTAATATGATTAATATGGCATTTACTATAAGTAGTTTAATTTTTAATGCTATTTTATTCATTTTCTTTTTTTCTAAGCCAAAACTTTTTTCTAAGGAAAATGAAATATTTTCTAAAATATTAATTTGCTCATTAATAGGTATATTTATAGAAGTTTTTAGTATAATATTAGTGCAATTAAACCTAGGTGAAACCGATACAATATATGTATTTACTAATAAATTAATTTTAATATATTATGCATGGTGGGGAACTTTATTTGCTAATTATATTGGAAAAATATCTAATCATGAAAAATTTAATTTATTTTATAATAAAGTTATAATTATAGTATCTATTGTTTTATTAATATGTCCTTTATCTTTTATAAAGAAAAATGAACTAATTATTCCAAGTGGTATATCTGTATATTTAGTATATTTAATGAGTATTATAT
>CAVIQT010000084.1:0-16658 GCA_963645165.1 Phocaeicola vulgatus | reverse complement strand
TTACTGAACTAAATAAAGTTGCATCTTTAATTAATAATAAAGATTTAGAATCTAGATATAATTCTTGGATTGAAAGATATAACCAAATAAAAGATGTAGATATTCCATCATTAAATAAAAGATTAAATGATTTAGATAATTCTCTTAAAACTAAAAAATATAAAGAAATTGTCAAAGAAACTGGTCAGTTAGAACTAGATATTTATTATGTAAAAACCAAAAGTGAATTTTTATTAAACGAAATAAAAGAAATTAGTTTATCAGAAAGTAAAAATAGAGAAATTGTTACTAAATTAAAAAGAGATTACCGGGAAATATATTTAAAATATAAAAACCATCTAGAAGATTATGAACTTATCAAAAATCCCATCGAATTACAATTTGAAAATATTGATAAACTTTTAAATGCTTTTGAAATTACCATGGAGAATAATGATTATGCCGAAGCACCAAAAATTGTAAAAGCCTTAGGTGATACAATTGGTAACTTACAAATTGTTATTGAAGATGCACCATCAATAATTCTTATGGGTAAAAAATTAATTCCTAGTAAAATAGAAAATATAAAATCTTTATATGAAAAAATGCTTAAAGAAGGTTATGTTCTAGATTATTTAAATATAGAATATAACATAACCGAAGCTGAAAAGAAACTATATGATATATTTGATAGACTAAATGTATTAAACTTAACTGATTCAATATTTGAACTTAAAACAATTCTTACATATTTTGATTCATTATATACTGACTTTGATAATGAAAAACAAGCAAGAAGAACATTTGATGACAATTCAAGAAAAATTGCAATAAAGTGTAAAAAATTACTTGGAATAATTAAAAATTTAAGTTCTAAAATAGAAGAAATTAAATATAGTTATGATTTAACTGATGATGAAGTAAGAATAATAGATGAACTTAATTTAAGCATTAAAGCAATTTATAATGACTATGAAATAATTGTAGAAAAATATCGAAATAGATCATTTGCGTTTTCTAAATTAAGTAAAGAATTAGAAAGATTAAACGCATCCCTTAATGAAAAAGAAGATAAGTTAGAATATACTATAAGAACTTTAAGTAGTTTAAAAGAAGATGAATTAAGAGCAAGAGAACAACTTGACAGTATCAAATTAATACTTAATGATAGTAAAGAAAAAATAAATAATTATAAAGTTCCATTAATTCCTAAAAATTATTATATAGAATTATCTGAAGCAAATGATGCGATTGAAGAAATGATGGATGAACTAGATAAAAAACCAATTAGAATAAAAATTCTTAATACAAGGGTTGATACAGCAAGGGATTTAGTGTTAAAATTATATAAAACTACAAGCAATATCGTAAAGAATGCTTATCTAGCAGAAAATACGATTGTCTATGGTAACCGCTTTAGAATAACAACTAAGAATGATGAACTTTTAAGTAAAGCTGAAGATTTATTTTACGAAGGTAAATATAAAGAATCTTTAGAAGTTGCTGTAAATGTAGTTGCGCTATATGATAATAATATCCATCAAAAAATAATGGATTTAGTAAAAGAAAAATAGAAAGAGGATTAAGTATGAATAATAGAAAAATAATCACATTTGGTATAGTTATAACTTTACTAGTTATTGCCGTTGGAGCATCCGTAAGTTCTTATGCTTATTTAAGAACTCAAGTATCTCAAACAAAAAATAATGCCGTTACAACATTAAATTGTTTAAGTGTATCCTTATCAGGAAGTAATGATATTAGTTTAACTAATGCTTACGCTATAAGTGATACTGATGGCAAGGCAAAAACTCCATATACATTTACAATCACTAATAACTGTACAACCTCAGTTGCAGCAACGATATCATTGGTTGCTCAGTCAGACTCAACAATCAATACCAGCTATGTTAGATATGCATTTAATCTATCTGGTGGCACCGTAACTTCCGCAACACTTGGTTCAAGCTCTAAAGTTCTAGCAAGTAATGTTACTCTAGGAAGTAAAGCATCAAAAACATATCAATTAAGATTATGGATAATTGAAAGTGCAACCTATGCCCAAGCCGGTGGCGGTAAAAAATACTCTGGGAAAATAAAGGTTGATGCAGTTCCAAATAATTAAAGACATTTTAGTCTTTTTTTTGTATAATAAATGTTAGGTGATTAAAATGTTTGAATACATGGGAGATAGAATAAATAACGCAATAAAAAATATTAAAGGTATGGGAAGAATTACAGAAGAAAATATTTCCGATGCCGTAAAAGAAATAAGAATGGCTCTTTTAGAAGCAGATGTTAACTATGAAGTAGTAAAAGAATTTACCAGAAATATAAAAGAAAAAGCCCTAGGCTTAAATGTTGAAAAAAATTTAAAACCTGATGAACTTTTTATAAAACTAGTTAAAGATGAATTAATTTCCTTATTAGGTGGAGATTATGCTCCTTTAGAAACAAGTAAAAAGATGACTACTATTATGCTTGTTGGTTTACAAGGATCTGGTAAAACAACTACCTGTGGTAAACTTGCTAATTATTTAAGAAAAAAATTTAATAAAAAACCTTTATTAGTCGCATGTGATATTTATAGACCAGCTGCTATAGATCAGTTATGTGAAGTAGGTAAATCTTTAAATATACCAGTTTACTCTAAAGGCAAAGAAGATCCTAGAACAATTGTAACTGAAGCAATTAACTATGCTAAAGAAAATAATAATGACTATGTTATCATTGATACAGCAGGTAGACTTCATATAGATGAAAACTTAATGCAAGAATTAAGTGATATTAAAGATATCGTAAACCCTGATGAAATAATCCTAGTTATTGATGCTATGATGGGACAAGATGCCATTAATGTTATTAAAGGATTTAATGAAAAGTTGCCATTAACTGGCGCTATTTTAACTAAATTAGATGGTAATACCAAAGGTGGAGTAGCCTTATCTGTTAGACACTTAACAAATATTCCTATAAAATTTATTGGGGATTCTGAAAAAATGGACGGCTTAACTGAATTCTATCCAGAAAGAATGGCTGAACGTATCTTAGATATGGGAGATATCTTATCAATTGCAGAAAAAGCCGCAAGTGCTATCGATGAAAATGAAGCTAAAGACTTAGCTAAAAAAATGCAAAAAGGTAAATTTGACTTAGAAGACTTTTTACTAACCATGAAACAAATAAAAAAACTAGGCCCCTTAGAAAACATACTAAAAATGCTTCCTGGTGCTAGAAATATGGGACTAAATAATATTACTATTAACCCTAAAGATATGGCTCATGTTGAAGCAATCATTTTATCAATGACACCTTATGAAAGAAGACACCCTGGAATATTAAAAGCAAGTAGAAAACAAAGAATTGCCAAAGGATCAGGCCGCAGCGTTGAAGAAGTTAATAGATTATTAAAACAATTTGATTCTATGAAAGATATGATGAAGAAGATGAATAATGGTTCATTTAATATGCCATTTTAAGCTTCATTTTCTTTCAAATACATTGAATTTTATGAATCGTTATATCTTCATTATAAATATTGTAGTTCTTTTTTATTTATGTGGAACTTTTATAAAATAAAAAAGAACATCTCCACCTATTTAAAAATACCCTTGTATCAAATAACACATGTGCACTTAATAAAACAATATTTAACTATTTAGAAAAATATATGTACAATTTTTCTAAAAATACAAAAGATATTTCCAATCTTGGATTCCATGTGTCATATCAAAAATAGTTTTAGATAATAACTTTATTTTAAATGTAGTAAAATATTACTCTAATTGGTATGAAATTACATATAAAGAAGATTCAGACTATATAATTCATAAAATAGAAGAGAAAATAAAAAAAGGAATTTATCCTCTAAATTTATGATAAAAAAATAACCTAACCGGTTATTTCTTTTTATTTTCAGAGTATCCCTTAATTGCATCTAGAACATCAATTGGAAGAGCAAAAACTATTGTATTAGAATTATCTGATGAAATATCACTTATTGTAGATAACGTTCTTAAATGTAGAGCCCCAGGGGTTTTTGACATAAGATTAGCCGCTTTAGCCAAATTTTCTGATGCTTCAACTTCACCTTTAGCCTTAGTAATAACTGCTTGTTTTTCACGTTCAGCCTCAGCCACTCTAGCAATAACTCTTTTCATTTCTTCTGGTAAAGATATGTCTTTAAGTTCAACATTTTCAACTTTAACACCCCATGGATCAGTAGCCTCATCAACGATTTTACATATTTCCTCTGAAATTTTATCCCTTTCTGCAAGTAACTCATCTAAAGATACAGCACCAACCGCATTTCTCATTGTTGTTTGTGCAAGCTGCGCAACCGCATATTTATAATTTTCTACCGCAATAATAGCTTTAGATGCATCAAATATCTTGTAATATAAAACTGCATTAATTCTAATAGAAACATTATCCTTAGTAATTGCATCTTGCTCAGGCACATCAACTGCTTTAGTTCTAATATCAACTTTTTTCATTGAATCAATAATCGGATAAATTAATCTCCATCCAGGATTTAAAATACGTTTAAATTTACCAAAACGAAATAATACACCTCTTTCATATTCATTAATTTGTCTAATAGAACTAATAAAAAGAATTATTACTAAAAAAACTAGTAATTGTATAATTGTTCCCATAACTATCTCCTTTCCCCAAAATTATAGCACATTTAACCTATATATTTTAGAAAATAAAAAGACTATCAACTAAATAGTCAATAATCTTTATCTAGTTATTATTGTTATTGTTTCCCCAGCTCCAGCCAGCTCCAATTATAATAACTAAAAGAATAAATAGAACTATCCATAAGGCAGCACCTAGTCCATAACCACCAGTAGTATTTCCGACATAGCTATAACCAGCATTGCAACATGGGTTTCCATAACCATATCCACCCATCGCATTACCGCCATTATATCCATAATAATACATTCTTATACCTCCTTTGTATCTATTATAGTGTACTCAAATAGGCGTAATTGTGTTAATAAAAGACTTGAAAAAGGAATAATATTTTTATATAATAAACTTGTATTTAAGCGATGACTTCCTTGGAAAAGAACGAGCTATATCTAAATGAAGACTCTAAATTAGGGTGGAACCACGTAAAAATGCGTCCCTATGGTATAAGAGTCTTTTTATTTTAGGAGGGAAAATGAAAAAAATATTTATTGGCTGTGGATCAAATCCACTTATAAGTAAAGAAATACTTAATGAAACTAAAAGAATATGTAACTATATATGTTCAAAAGATTATACACTAGTATATGGTTCATATGATAAAGGGATGATGGGAATATGTGCTCATACCTTTCTAGATAATAATAAATATGTTCATGGAATTAATTTAGATAAGTATCCTAAAAATGGTATTGATACAAAAATAGAAGAATATCATACTTCATTTGAAAGACTTAAAAGAATGTATGAACTAGCAGATATATTTTTAATCTTACCAGGTGGAATAGGAACATATTCAGAACTATTTGGTTTCTTAGAAGAATTTAAAACTAATAAACAAGATAAAAAATTATTATTATATAATTATGAAGGATTTTATGATGAATTAATTAACTTCTTAGAAAAGAATAAAAACAATCATATATTATATGAAGATGACTTAGATAATTTAATAATTATAAATACAATAGATGAATTAAAGAAAGAGGTAGAATAAAATGAAATTTAATATGGATGATATTGTAAATTATTGTAAAAATTATGGATTTATATTTCAAGGATCAGAAATTTATGGAGGCTTATCTAATACTTGGGACTTTGGTCCTTTAGGAAAAGAATTAAAAGAAAATATTAGAAAAGCTTGGTGGAAAAAATTTATTACCGAGATACCTAATAATTATGGACTTGATGCTGCTATTTTAATGAATCCAGAAGTCTGGGTAGCATCAGGTCATGTTACAAGCTTTGCAGACCCCCTAATGGACTGTAAAAAATGTAAAAGTAGATACCGTGCTGATAAATTAGTAGAAGACTTTACTAATGGTAAAGAAACTGGTGATGGATGGGATAATAAAAAGTTAGAAGACTTCATTAAAGAAAATAAAATTGCTTGCCCTAAATGTGGTAGTACTGACTTTACTGATATTAGAAAATTTAACTTACTATTTGAAACTCATATTGGTGTTACCGAAGATGCTAAAAGTATTTGCTATTTAAGAGGTGAAACTGCTCAAGGTATTTTTACTAACTTTTTAAATGTTCAAAGAAGTATGAGAGCTAAAGTTCCTTTTGGTATTGGTCAAACTGGTAAAAGTTTTAGAAATGAAATAACGCCAGGAAACTTTATTTTTAGAATTAGAGAATTTGAACAAATGGAATTAGAATTCTTCTGTAAACCAGGAACTGATTTAGAATGGTTTAAATACTATAAAGAATACTGCATCAATTTCCTAAAATTACTTGGTATAAAAGAAGAAAACTTAAGATACCGTGATCATGCCAAAGAAGAACTATCTTTTTATAGTAAAGCAACTACTGATATAGAATATAAATATCCATTTGGCTGGGGTGAATTATGGGGAATTGCTGACCGAACAGACTATGACTTAGGTGTTCATATGAAACACTCAAATCAAGATTTAAGATATCTAGATCCCGTAACCAATGAAAAATATTTGCCATATGTTATTGAGCCTAGTGTAGGCTTGGATAGATTAATCTTAACTGTATTATGTGATGCTTATAATAAAGAAACACTCGAAAATGGTGAAGAAAGAGAAGTATTAAAAGTTATTCCTTATTTAAGCCCAATTAAAGCTACTATATTACCACTTATCAAGAAAAACCATAGTGAAAAAGCCATGGAAATATATACTTTACTTTCTAAAGAATATAATGTTAGTTACGATGAAAGCGGATCAATAGGTAAAAGATATCGCAGATGTGATGCCGTTGGAACCCCTTTTGCTATTACTGTAGATGATAATACCATTAATGATGGTACAGTTACTGTTAGAGACCGTGATACAATGAAACAAGAAACAATAAAAATATCTGATTTATCTAAGTACATTGAAGATAGAATAAAACTATAAAATTACAAAAGTGTGATTCACATATTGGGAGATAATACTATGAAAAGATTTATATTAGATAAATTAATTGATTGGAAAAATAGTGAAGATAGAACCCATTAATACTAAAAGGTGCTTTTATAGAAAATTATGTAGCAAATACACTAAAATATTTATTTGATGAAAGCCCTAATTATTATACTTTTGATAGAAATGAAATTGATTTTGTCATTCAAAAAACAATAAAATAATCCCCATTGAAGTAAAATCTGATAAAAGTACCAATAATAATAGTTTAACTAAATATAATAATAAAAATGATAATGAATTATCTCTTAGATTTTCACTAAATAATCTAAGTAAAGATGGTAAAATTATAAATATTCCTCTTTATTTTATAGAATACATAAATAACTTGAATATAGACTAACACTAAGGGTTTATTAAACTCTTTTTGTTTCCCCTAAATTATGATAATATATTAATGAATTGAGGTTGTTATGGAAACAATAAAAGATTTTAATGATTATGAAATACTAGCTATGAATAATGGTTATAAATATGAAAGATGGGGTAGTGTTTATTTAAAAAGACCAGACCCTGAAATCATATGGCCAGGAGATGTAAATAATATTAAAGTAGATGCCACATATAATCGCTCAAATACCGGCGGCGGCTCTTGGATAATTAATAGAAATGTTCCGTCATCATGGGTAGTTAACTATAAAGATATGAAATTTAATTTAAAATTAATGGGATTTAAACACACGGGCCTTTTTCCAGAACAATCATATAACTGGGATATTTTAAGATATAAAATTAAAAATGCTAGTAAAGAGGTAAATGTTCTTAACTTATTTGCCTATACTGGCGCTGCCAGCGTTTCTGCTTTAATGGAAGGCGCTAACGTAGTTCATGTTGATTCATCTAAAGGTATGATAGAGTGGGCTAAAGAAAATGTTAGATTAAATAAATTAGATGAAAGTAAAATTAAATTTTATATAGATGATGTAAAAAAACTAGTTAAAAGAGAAATCAGAAGAGGAAATAAATACGATATAATTATTATGGATCCACCATCTTTTGGTAGAGGTGCCAAAAATGAAGTCTGGATGGTCGAAAAAGACTTATATAATTTAGTTTGTGATGCATCACAGCTACTTAAAGATGAACCACTTTTATTTATTATAAATTCCTACACAACTGGTTTATCAATGACTGTTTTAGAAAATATCTTAAAAAAAACCATAAATAAAAAAGGAATAATTACCAGCACTGAATTAGGGGTTAAGGCAAAAGATGGTTTAATATTACCATGTGGGATAACTGCTAGATGGGAAAGTTTATGAAAAAGTTTTTAAATATTAGATATGTTCCAAAAGAACTATTAAAATCAGTTAAAGTATACACACTTGCTAATGGTGGCTTTAAAGAATGCCTACCATTTATAGTAACAAGAAAAGTTGTAAAACCTCAAAACTTATATTGTTATATTAATGATTTACCTAAAGAAATACAAAATAAATATGAAGATATGGCTATAAGTGAAGATGATAATTTAAGTAAAATATATTTTAATCGTAAAGGTGCTTATACATATAATAGTGAAAAAGTAAAAGTAGTTATTAATGAAAATACGTTACTTCTTCCTATTGTAGGCAACTTACTTCCATCTGGAGATATTACCCCTTATACAGTATTATTTAATAATGGAAAATTTACCTTAGTACCTATATTAATATCTCTAAGAAATCACTGGTCTGATTTATATTCAGGTAAGACAAGATATGGAAATAACGTGTTTTGTCTAGCATCTGATTTAGATAAAGAAAAAGTAGAAGAACATCTAAATGAAATAATTACGGTTAAAGAAGTTCCTAAATATTTAAAATTAACAAAATTAAATAATATTCAAAATAAAACATTATAATTTAACTAAATACTCTTATTCTAAAACCAATATATCTTTCATAATATTTTTATGAAGGAGGCAAAATGGAAACATTAAAAGTATCTAGTAAGAGTAATCCTAGCAAAGTAGCAGGAGCAATTGCCAATGTTTTTAGACTAGATGGAGTAGTTGAAATCCAAACAATTGGAGCTGGAAGTTTAAATCAAGCAATTAAAGCAATCGCAATTGCAAGAGGTCTCGCCACTCCATAAACTCTGTTTATGAAATTAAATAACTTTTAGTTAAAAATCTGACTTAGCATATTTCAATAACATCTTTTAAATGATGTTATTTTTATATTATGAAATTTGCCTGTTGAAAATTGTGAAAAATGCACAATGAATTATGTGAAATTTGCCTGTTATGCTTGTAATATAACATTAACTATGGTAATATTAATATGAAATAAGAGGCGGTAATATGGCACTTACAAGAAAAGGATATACAAAAAGACTAATAGATGAAGAAATAGAAGAATTACTTACTATGTTTGGTGCAATAAGTATAGAGGGACCAAAATATTGTGGTAAAACATGGACTGCTTTAAATCATGCAAATTCATCTGTTTTATTAACTAAATCTGATAATCCTAATTCTGATTATCAAAAGGCATTAATTGATAGAAATTTAATTTATACTGGTAATTATCCTGAATTATTAGATGAATGGCAATCAATCGCTCAAATATGGGATGATGTTAGAACTAAATGTGATGAGGATGGTAAAAAAGGGAAATTTATTTTAAGTGGATCTTCAGTTCCTGCAAATCAAATGGATATTTTTCATTCAGGTGCTGGAAGAATATATAAATTAAATATGTATACAATGTCCTTATATGAATCAGGTGATTCTTCGGGTGTAGTTTCTTTAAATTCCTTATTTAATAATGAAAATATTAATGTTAATTTAAAAGAAAAGCCAACTTTGGAAAAATTTGCTGATTTAATTATAAGAGGTGGATGGCCTGCTAGTTTAGAGTTTGATGCTAAAAATTATTATAGATTACCAGAAAGTTATATTACTGATGTTCTTGATCATGACATTTTTTATGATGGAGTTTTTAGAGATAAAAATAAAATGAAAATGCTTATGAAATCTTTAGCAAGAAATGAATCTACTTTGGTTACTAATGAAAAACTTATAAGTGATATTTTCGAATATAATAATGATGATGAATATTCTATAAATAGAAATACTGTATCTGATTATTTGTCAGTACTAGAAAATATTCATATGATTAAAAATCAACTTCCATTTTCTGAAAAAATAAGATCGAGTATTCGTGTTGGTAAAAGTACTAAAAGACATTTTATTGACCCTTCTTTGGCATGTTCTTTATTAGGACTTAGGCAAGAACATTTAATGAAAGATTTAAATTTATTTGGTTTTATGTTTGAAGCATTAGTGGTAAGAGATTTAAGAATTTATATAGAACACTTAGGTGGAATGATTTATCATTATCATGAGAATAATACTGGTTTTGAAGTGGACGCGATTGTTGAATTAAGAGATGGTACATTTGGCGCTATAGAAATAAAATTAGGTGTTGGATCTATTGATGAAGCAAGTAAGAATTTATTACAATTTAAAAATAG
Source organism: Phocaeicola vulgatus (assembly GCA_963645165.1). Lineage (GTDB taxonomy): Bacteria > Bacillota_I > Bacilli_A > RF39 > UBA660 > CAG-533. Next base: position 6,078 of record CAVIQT010000084.1, on the reverse strand, counting down.
TTGTGTAACTCCTCCTGCATTTTTATGTGTAGTTTGTGGAATGATAGATTATGCATATAAAAGAAATGATGGAGTGTATGTTGTACCAATAACAGCATTAAAACCTTAAAAGAACCTTTGGTTCTTTTTTTTATAATTATAAGTATAATTATAACGGGAGGAAACTTATGAATGAATCATCTATTATTAAAGCAAGAACTTATCTAGAACTAGCAATTGTTAAAGAATTATATAAAAATGAAAAGATAGGTTTAAAAGAATATGAATATGTAAAAAATAAATTAGAAAAAAAACTAGAAATGTATATAGTTCCTAAAGGACTTATAAGAGCAAGTATTGATATAGTTTTATAACAAAGGAGATGGTTTATATTAAAAGTAATAAGGTAATTAATGTTTTTGAAAAATTGATTGTATTAGGAGGCAAAGTATAATGGATATACTCAAATTAAGGAGTATGCTAAGTCAAGGAAAAACTATATATGATTTGCCGCTTAGAGTTACATATTATGCAAGAGTTTCTACAGAGTTAGAACAGCAATTAAATTCTTTAGATAGTCAAGTTATGTATTACGAGAATCTAATTAAATCAGTTACCAACTGGACTTTTGTTAAAGGTTATGTAGATGAAGGAATTTCTGGAGCATCAGTTAAAAAGAGAGATGACTTTTTAAGAATGATAAGAGATGCAAAAATGGGATGTTTTGATTTCATTTTAACTAAAGAAGTTTCAAGATTTGCAAGAGATACTTTGGATAGTATACAGTATACAAGAGAACTATTGTTATATGGTATAGGAGTGTTTTTTGAAACAGATAATATAAATACCTTAGATACAGATGCTGAACTAAGATTAACTATAATGTCTAGTTTAGCCCAAGAAGAATTAAGAAAATTATCTGAAAGGGTAAAGTTTGGCAATAAAAGAAGTGTTGAAAAAGGAAGAGTTAGTGGTAGTAGTAACATATTAGGCTATAAAAAAGATAATGGGAAACTTGTTATTGTTCCTGAAGAGGCAGAAATAATTAAAAAAATCTATGAGTTATATGTTTATGACAATATTGGCACAACAAAATTAAGTCATAAGTTATTTGAAGAATATGGATATACTAATAGTAAAGGTAATCCAATTCATGCATCTAATATTAGAAATATAATTAGAAATCCTAAATATAAAGGATACTATTGTGCTAATAAGGGAGAAACAATTGACTTTAGGACAAAGAAAAGAAAACTTCATTCAAAAGATGAGTGGATATTATATAGAGATAATGAAAATGTTCCACAAATAGTTGATGAAGAACTTTGGAATCAAGCAAATAAAAAAATAGATGCTAGAGGAAAAAAACATTCAGCTTTAGATAAGAGTGTTTATAATGGAAGATTCCCTTTATCTGGAAAACTAGAGTGTTCTCATGATGGTTGTACTTATATAAGGGGTAATTGGAAATTAAAAAATGGTAAGAGAATTTATTGGGGTTGTGATACTTATAGAAGAAACGGTAAGGTAAAATCTAATGGTTGTAATTCTCCACTTCTATATGAAGATGAACTTGTACAGGCATTTAGACCAATAATAAAAAATATTATTGATGATAAGGAAAGTATTTTAAAAGAAATAAATACTTTATTAAATGAAGCAAGTCATATAGCTGATTATCAAAACGAAAAATCAAAAATAAGTAAACAAATTATTGAGGTAGAAAAACAAAAAGATAACTTATTTATGATGAGAAGTAGTAATGAAATTTCATCAGAGGAGTTTGCTGAATTTAGAAATAAATTTAACTCTAAAATAAATGCTTTAAATGAAGCCTTTGACAAAATAGTTGCACTTGAAGAAAATGCTAAAACATCATTTGAAAATGTGCAATCATTAAGAAATGTCATAGAGAGTATTACTATAAAAAATGATGATAGTGTACTTTCAATTGTTTCTTCTTTATTTGAAAAAATAATAGTTGAAACTAATCATACTAATACTAAAGGTAAAAAAGCAGTTCTTCATTGTCAGTTAAAAATTGAGGGAGACAAAAGGTATAATTTACCCTTAAAATGGTTAACTCTACTTTTTAAGAGTAACGAGAGGATTTGTTGCTCCCAGTGGTAAGAATTTAGTAGTTATTCCAGCATTTTCTGATATTATAATTGAAGGTGCTGAAAAAACTGCAATTAAATTAATAGTAAAGGCTGCATAAGCCTTTTTATTATGAATTTTAATAACTCCAAAAAAATTAAATAAAGTATCAATTTGAAAAATACACAATGAAACTTGTGAAAATTGCCTGTTATCTACCCATATATGCTATACTTACTTTAAAGAGGTGTCTTATGCAAAAATTTTCTAAAGATAATATGAGACAAATTAATAATTACTTAAATGATTTATTCGTATACTATGATGATGATGATTTTTTTAATGATAACTTAAAAATCTTTATGAATCTAGCAGATGAATTAATCGATATTTTTGAAGATATTCCAGATCATGCGAGTGTAGATAAATTACTACCTAAACTTCCTATCTATAATATCAAAGAAAGAATGGACATCGTAAAAAACTACTTAACAAAAAATGGTTTAAAAGGAAACATTGATGATCTAATTAATAAAGGACAAATCACTGCTAATAACAATAACTATGTAATAGATATATCAAAAGAAAAAAGATATAGACCCTATATATATGGCTTATCTGCTAGTTATCCTAATGGAACACCTTATATTTCCATTCCTAATACTGGCTATATTTTTGATAGTCTAGTTATGGTACATGAACTAAGCCATATGCGCAATCTTGATACATCTAATCCCCAAACCAGTGTAAGATACTATTTTACTGAAACAATTGCTTATACCGAAGAATTTTTACTAATTGAAGACTTAAAAGAAACTCACAAAGAAGAAATGGATATATATTTACTTTATATGTTTACTATGTTTAAAAGAACAATTAACTCCTACTGTACTATCTTACCATTTTTATATACTTATTCTATATGTGGAGACATATCTAAAGAAAGTACTATTCTAACTAAAGCTAAAATAGACTATTACGATGGACATCTAGATAGATTTATAAAAATACTTAATAAAGATAACTTATATAATATAGTAAAAGAAATAGATTATATGCTCGCTATGATTTTATGCTTTTATTTACTATATAATTACAAAAAAACTAAAGATATAAAGATAATAAAAGACTTAAGAGAAAACCTAAATAACATCATGTATTTTAAAGACTTCTATCAAAAGATAGGTCTTAAAACTTTAAATATTAATGAATTACTTCCCTTTATAAAATATTATATAGAAGAAAATATCCTACCTATTATAGATACTCTAAAAGATGATTATAGATTAGATTTATAAATTTCTAGTCTTTTTTTTAGAAAAAAACTGTTTTATAATATTTGCAGGTGTTTTTAATGAAATTAAATGAAGATTATATAACCAAAATTTCTAAATTAAAAAAAGAACCAAAGTGGATGCTAGACTTTAGACTTAAATCTTTTAAAAAATTCTTAGAATTAGATAATCCTACTTTTGGCCCTGAATTAAATATTGATTTTGAATCACTTAATTATTATAAAAAGGTCGGAAAACTAACTGATAACTGGGATAATGTAGATAAGACTGTTAAAGATACATTTAAAAAATTAGGCGTAATAGATGCTGAAAAAACTTACCTTTGTGGAGTATCTAACCAAATTGAAAGTGAAGTATTTTATCATAAAATGAAAAGTGAAGATGGTATTATCTTTTTATCTACTGATGAAGCTTTAAAACAGTATCCTGAAATGTTTAAAAAATATTTTAATAACTTAGTTAAATATGATGAAAATAAATTTACTGCCTTAAATGGAGCATTATGGAGTGGTGGCTCATTTATCTATATTCCTAAAGGAGTTAAATTAGATAGACCCCTTCAAAGTTATTTTAGAATATCTAGTGAATTAATGGGACAATTTGAAAGAACAATAATTATAGTAGATGATGATGCCGAACTATCCTATATTGAAGGATGCACCGCTACAAGTTATTCTCAAAACTCTCTTCATGCTGGAGTTGTAGAAATATACGTTGGTAAAAGAGCTAAATGTAAATATAGTACTATTCAAAATTGGAGTATTGACGTATATAATTTAGTTACTAAAAGAAGTACAGTAGATGAACATGGTTATATGCAGTGGTTAGATGGTAATATTGGTAGCTATATAACTATGAAATATCCATCTAGTATATTAAAAGGTGATTATTCATCATCAAGTTCTTTAAGTATTGCTTATGCTAAAAAAGGTCAAATATTAGATGCAGGTGCTAAAATGATTCACCTAGGTAAACATACTAACAGTAATATTATATCTAAAAGTATTGCTGAAAATGGAGGAAGCGCTAACTATAGAGGTACAATTAAAATCTCAAAAGAAGCAATATTTAGTAAGTCTACATTAAAATGTGATACTATCTTAATGGATAATATATCTAAAAGCGATACAATTCCTAAAAATATAGTTCTAAATGATAGTAGTACTCTAGAACATGAAGCAACTGTATCTAAATTAAGTGCTGAAAAACTATTTTATTTAATGAGTAAAGGCTTAAATGAAGAGCGTGCTAAAGAATTAGTTATTCTAGGATTTATTTCTGACTTTAAAAAAGAACTTCCTCTAGAATATGCTGTTGAATTAAATAGATTATTAAGAAATAATTAATTTATATTAAATTTATAAATATGCCTTATAAATTTTAAAAAAGTATATATTAGATTTAAAGAAACTAGTCATTATTTAGGCTAGTTTTTAAATTTTCCTTCTTTGATTTAATTTTTATTTAATGATAAAAAGATAAAAGAAAGGAGAAATTATGTATAATTTAGTTAATTTAATTGGAAGACTAACAAAAGACCCAGAAATAGTTACTACTGAAAATAATAAAAAAGTTTCTAGGATAACTCTAGCCGTACAAAGAAGTTATAAAAACGCTGAAGGTATATATGAAGCTGATTTTATTAGATGTGTATTATGGGATGGAATCGCATCTAGAGTATGTGAATATGTTAAAAAAGGTGATTTAATTGCTGTAAGAGGACAATTAAAAAGTTCTGTCTATGAAGATGATAATAAAGAGAAAAAATATAGTACAGAAGTAATAGTTGAAAAAGTTGTATTTTTAACAAATAAAAAAGAAGATAAAGAACAAGAAGAAATAAATTAAAGGTATATTTTAAAAAGAAAATAATAATATATATCAGTGAGAATTAAAGGAGACTTATGGATAAAATAAAATATTTTATTACAATAATTTTAGTTATTTTTAGTTTTTATCTTACTGATAGAGTTATGATTTATGTTGATAGTAAAAATCCTATTATGAAAAGCATCTTAGATAAAAAAGATAATTACTATGTAAAAGCAGTTAATGCCATTATTGAAAATAATACAATTATACCTGGAATAAATGGCAAAGAAGTTAATGAATATAAATCTTTTTTAAAAATGGAAGAATTTGGTTCATTTAATGAATTATATTTAAAGTATGATTTAATAAAACCTGAAATATCTTTAGAAGATAATAAAGATAAAATAATTATTAAAGGAAATGTCGCTAAAAGAGCAGTATCATTTATAATTTATAATAATGAATTAATAGAAGATTATTTTAATGAAAATAATATAAAATATGCCCTCCTAGCTAATCTAAATACTTCTATTAAAGATAATATGGAATATATAAATGGCGAAAAAGAACATTTTTCTGACTTACATAGTTTACTTAAAAAGAATAAACAAAATGTTAAACTATGCTTAAAAGACTATTCACCGTTAAATGAATGTTATAAATATAAATATTATATTGTTAATTATAAAGTAGATGCTAGTAAAAATATTATGAATACTTTAAATAATATAAATAGTGGAGATATTATATTTATTAATAGTAATGTATCTTTAGATAATATTAAACTTATTTTAAATGAAATAAACAAACAAGATTTAAAGATATTATATGTTAAAGAATTAATAACAGAAGAAAATTAACAAAAATGCAAAAAAATACTTGCAAAGTTATAAGT
>CAVIQT010000083.1:0-8257 GCA_963645165.1 Phocaeicola vulgatus | reverse complement strand
GTATTATTTAACAATCCAAGAAACATATCATAATTTGCTCTAGCAATTAATATTTTAGGATAAACATCTTTAATATAATTATATTTTTTATCAATTCCATATGAAAATTATTTATAGCTATTTCAAACCCATTACACATATGAACTTCATCTATTAAAATAAAATTATTCTTATCTTTATCATATAAATCTGAAACATATATAATTAATTCTTTATATTCTTTTAAATTAGAAAATATATCTAAATTATAATGAATATAATCAATAATATCTTTTAAATATTTTCACTTAATAATTTTCATTTAATTACCTAAAAATATTATACTATTTCATTTCGCAAAATACATTTTTTTGATTTTGTGAAACAAAATAATTTATATCAAAATAAAAAAAACCACTATTAAAAGTGATTATTTATTATCTTCAACTTCAGGTATTTTAAATTCTTCTGAAGATTCATTTGCTGACGCATCTTCCTCTAAAGGTTCTCTAATTTCTAAATCTTTAATATCCTCATTAGGTGCCTCTAAATTATTTTCAGCCTCTTCAATAACTACATCTTCATGTTCAGTTAAAATCTCATCTTCTTTATTCTTTTTATTTTTTGTAGTATCAATTGCAAAACCAATTAAAGCAAAAATCAAAAATGCCGCAATCGCTATAATTAAAACATAATTATTAACAATAAAATCAGTCATATATCCTCCTTATTCTTATTATATTATACTAACTTATAGTTAATTCCTGATTAGTAGGTTGTACTTGAATAAATGTATTACCATCATTTACATCAATTTCCTTACCATTTTCATAAGTATATTTAGTTTGTTCACTTCTACTTGTTTTTGACCATTTAATTGGTACTGCATATCCATTAGTAATATAATAACCCATACCACTACCAATATTATCAAAATCTTGTCTACCCTTTGTATCTCCAGAAATAGATGTATTTTTAACATTATAAACTATAATATTTTTAAAAGTATACTGCTTTTTAGTAACATCATCACTATGAGCCTTACCATTAACAAATCTCTTATATACCTTATTTACTTCATCATACTCATAACTATCCTTAACACTACTTGAATACTTAATAACTACATTAGTAGCTTTTAAACTATTTTCAAGTGAATCTAAACTAACCTCATCTGCCTTATAATTAAGTAAAGTATCTTTATTCGTATCTCTATTATACTTTAATTTTTCTGCTCCCTTTTTAAGTTTCTCCATAGTAGTAAAACCAGTATGTTCTAAAGCAACACCTTGACTTCTTAAATCAGTATCCCTATAAAAATAATTAGAATCATATAACCCATTAATATTATTTATACCAAGACTTTTAATATCACTTTGAGCTTGTGGACTCCAACCCCAGTGAACATATATCGCATCATTTTCTAAAGCATAATCTAAAAAATAATGTCTAGCACTTCTAACTGAACCTATCTTACTAGTATCTTGATCTTTAAATAAAGCTAAATATCTAGTCATACCTCCTTCAACAATAAATTCATATATAATATAAGCATCTTGAAGCCCAGCATGATGTGCTCTTGCAGTTGGATGATTATTAATCATTACAGCAAAAGGTCTTGACTTACTATTTAAATCAACTATCCCTACTACTTTAGTAGTAGTTGTAGTCTTACTTGTCTTTTCATTATTATCATCACTAGTCTTATTATCCTTTATAAGTAAAAAATATAATAAACTACCTAATAAAATTAAAACTATAACAATTAAAATTAAATATAATAACTTTTTCTTTTTCATAATCCACCTTCAATCATATCATAACATATATATAATATTTTTTAAAGTGAAATAATTTGTAATAAATAGTTTAATTTGTTATACTATTTTTAAGGTGATTTTTATGGATAATTTAAAAACATTTTGGAATAATTTAATGAGTAATCCCATTGCTAAAAAAGCATTCTATGGTATGGTTATTTTTATCTTTATTATAATATTTATTATGATGATAGCAAGCTGCTCTGGTGGTAAAACATATACCTATTTAGAATTAGAAGAAAAAATGGTTAGTTTAGCTAAAAACAAATATAGTGATAAAACTCTGCTTCCTCAAAATGATGGTGGAACGCTAGAAGTAAACTTACAAACCTTTGTAGATGATGGTTCTCTTAAAAATATATCTGATATAGTTGAAAATAACTCAGTATGTTCCGGTAAAGTAACTATTGTTAACAATAATGGAACCTACCTTTACCTACCATATTTAAACTGTGCTAATGATTATAAAACTAAAACATTATATGAAGAAATTACTAAAGATATAGTTACTGCTGGAAATGGATTATATAAAATTCAAGATGAATATATCTTTAAAGGAGAAAATGTTAATAACTATTTAAAATTAAACAATATAACTTATAGAATTATAAAAATAAACTCTGATGGAACTATAAAAGCAGTAGATACTACAAGACGTGGTACTGTTATATGGGATAATCATTATAACGTTGAAAAAGATAGTAATGATGGCATAAATGAATATTATTATAATAGTGTTAATAGTAGAATTAAAGACACAATAGAAGAATATTATAACAATGAAGAATACTTCACTGAAGAACAAAAAGCATACTTCAAAACTCAAAACTTATGTATAGGAAAAAGAAGTTATAATGAATTTGATAATACAGGTAATATAGAATGTTCAAACAAATTAGAAAATCAAATATTTGGTTTAGTACAAATTAATGAATACTTTAATGCATCAATAGATACAAACTGTACAAGTTCAGATAGCCAGTCATGTACTAACTATAACTACTTTAGTACCCTTCCATCAATGTGGTCAATAACTACTGATAAAGATACAACATATAAAGCATATAAAATAACAAGTGATGGCATTTATCTTGCTAAAACATCAAGTACATCTAATGCATTAGTAACTGTTAGATTAGATAAAGATTTAATTATTACATCAGGTACCGGTTCTGAAAATGATCCATACTTAGTTGGAACTAATACTAAAAAATAAACTGTGATATTAATTTATCACTTTTTTTATAACCATAAAAAAAGAATGACTTTCATCACTCTAATATATAAATTAATTATTAGCACTCCACTTAGCTATTAAAATAATATTACTATTTACTGGAGTATTAAAATCATATAATTCATTATTTAAATACCAACCAGCAAATGTATAACCAACTTTAGTTGGATTACTAGGCCTATTAGCAATCTTTCCTTCACTAATATACTGACTACTTACATTAGTGCCACCTGCTACATTAAATATAACCATATAACTTTTTACTCTTGTAGTTGTTGTAGTACTGCTAGTTGTATTTATCTTAGTAGTACTAGATGTAGTAGTAACCTTTTTAGTAGTAGTAGTCTTTTTAGTTGTAGTCGTAGTCTTAGTAGTAGTAGTTTTATCACACTTATTAAAACATCCTAAATAAGAAAATGTTGAATCTTTTTCACTACCACACTCTAAATTAACCTCTAATTCATAACCAGCACTAATCTTAAATACCTTTAAATAACTTTTTTCAGTATCACAAGTTTTTCCATCTTTATCTTTTAAAGCATCAATTTTCTTTTCCTCAATAAGAGTCTTTAAAGTAATAACCTTCTCTTCATCATCATCTGGAACATTATCCTCATTAAAATAACTATTTCCAACTTCTCTAAGTTTACTTAAATTATTATTAAATACCTTATCACTATCACTACTAGTACGATTAAAAGGTAATAACTTAATTACTAAAATAATAACCAAAATAATTAATATAAATTTAAGTAAAAATCCAACCCAATTAAATCTTTTTTTACTTTCTTCATACATACATATCCCCTGCCTTTTTGATGATTTTTATAATAACATTATTATTAATAGAAGTCAAATAAATTTTCCCAGTACTATAGTATTATCATTAACTACATCATCATTTTCATTCTCTTTAATAAACTCTTCAATTAAAGACATAAAATAATGCTCAGTAGTAACTATCTTTACATCCTTATATCTCTTTAAATACTTCTTAGGCATGCTTTCATTTAAACTAAGAAATAATGCTTTCTTATTAAACTTCTTTAACCATCTAAGTTCAATATTTAAACCAAAACTAGGATTATTTAAAAATACCACTACTAAATCTGCCTTACTAATTAAATCTTTCGCATATACACTTTCATAAGTCTTAGTTCTAGGTAAAATAATATTATGATGTAAACATACCTTAGATGATAAAATATCCCTATAAATTAAATTATTATAATCAAACTTTTCTGAATGCATAAAATATATATTTAACCTTCTCATAAGCCTTCACCCTACTCTTATACAAGTATATCAAAAATAACTAAAATTTGCTATAATACAAATGCGAGGTGACTCATGGAAACAATCGGAATAATATGTGAATATAATCCATTTCATAATGGACACGCTTATCATATAAATAAAATAAAAGAAATGTATCCTGACTCTCTTATAGTATTAGTTTTAAATGGTTACTTTTTAGAACGTGGTGAAATAAGCATTATAAGTAAAGAAGATAAAACTAAAATAGCCTTAGAAAATAATGTTGACTTAGTTGTAGAACTACCATTTGTATTTGGCTCTGAATCTGCTGATACATTTGCTGAAGCATCTACTATTATCTTAAACTATCTAAATGTTAATAAACTTATTTTTGGTTCTGAATGTAATGATATAAAACTACTAAGAACTATTGCTGAAAAACAATTAGATGGTACCTTTAATGAAAAAATAAAAGAAGCACTTAAAGAAGGAGTAAACTATCCAACTGCCCTAAATAAATCTATTGGTATTTCTATTAATACCCCTAATGACTTACTTGCTGTATCTTATATTAAATCAATTATTAAAAACAAACTAAAAATAGAAGCTATACCCATAAAAAGAACTAGTGACTATCATGATACCACTAGTAATAGTGAAATAATAAGTGCTACTAACATAAGAAATAAAATTAAAGAAGGAAAAGATATTAGTACTTATACAAACTATGAATCATACTTAAAAAAAATAAATGAAGACTTACTATTTAAACTAATTAAAACTAAAATTATTACTGATAAAGACTTAAATAAATACTTAACTGTTGATGAAGGTATTGAAAATAAACTAATTAAAGAAATACATAACTCTAAAAACTATGAAGACTTTATCTTAAAAATAAAATCTAAAAGATATACCTATAATCGCATCAAAAGAATGCTTATACATATTCTAATTGGTTTAACCAAAGAAGATCGTAAAAACATGTTTGTAAAATATATTAAAGTACTAGGATTTAACTCTAAAGGTCAAAAATATTTAAAAAGTTTAAATCCCCCTTTACCTATTACTAGCAAAATATCACCTGATTATAAAGAAGAACAATATGAATTAATCGCATCTCAAATCTATGATTTATTAACAAATAGTAATACTTTTAAATTTGAAATAAATAATAAACCCATAAAAAAAAGTGACTAACAATCACTTTTTAAAATGAATCAATATTAATTTTAATTCTATTTAACTTATGAGTATAAGCATATGCTTGAATTAAAGTTCTTATTGCACTAGCCATTTTACCAGATCTACCAATAATTGCTCCCATATCACTTTCATGAACAATAATCTCTAAAATAATACCTTCATCATCACTAGAAAATTCTTGAACACTTACCATATCTGGTTCTTTAACTAATCCTTTAACTAAAGTCATTGTAAACTCAATTAAATCCTTATGCATAATTAAGCCTCTTTTTTAGCTTTAGCTTTTGGTGCTTTATATTTAGCCCATACTCCTGATTTTGTTAATATATTCTTAACAGTATCAGTAGGAATAGCGCCATTATTTAACCATTTTAAAGCTTTTTCTTCATCAACAGTAATATTATTTTCCTTATAAATTGGTTGATAAGTACCTACTGTTTCAATAAATTTTCCATCTCTAGGACTTCTTGAATCAGCGGCTACAATACGATAAAAAGGTCTTTGTTTAGAACCCATTCTTTTTAATCTTAATTTAACTGCCATAATCTTTCCTCCTTCACTTAATGCAAATATATATTAACAAAAAAAAATTATAGTGTCAACTATTTTGGGTTAACACTATTTAAATAGTTTTCATTTATTTCATTATCAATATCACTAGTATCTACTTCTTCATCATAATCATCAAAATCATCTTCTGCATTAATTCTAACTTTAACATCACCAACAACTTCTACACCCAGCTCTTTATCTACTATTAACTTTATTGTATTACCATCTAGTGATACATTACTTACTGACGGATTAGTTAAACTTCTAACAATTATTTCATTATCATTAGTTATAGTTTCATTTGATTTCATCTTAACATTAACTAAATCACTATAAGTATAATTACGCGCTATTACATTTGTTTTTGTATTATTATCATATGAATACCATACATTAATATCATAAGCACCACTTATACTAACTTTACCATTACTATTAAAACCACTAAAATTATGATTAATAACCCAGCACCCTAAAACATTACTTATATCACCATCTATAACTATTTCCAATTTATCTTTAGTACTTTTTTTAGTCTTTCCAATAACAGCTTTGGTAACAATTTCTTTTAAATTAGCCACTAACATCACTCCCTACTTTAATTTATGCTTTAGCCTATAAAATGTGTACTTAATTTAAAAGAAAAAAGAGTATAAACTCATTTTTATGTAGAATGTGCTCCCTCACTAATCTCAATATGAGCAGCAAACTTTGCTTCTTGCATACTATTTTGATCTTCACCATTATCTTTAAAATATATTTTTAAAGTATAATTATGTTCCTTACTAGATGAACCTGTATAAGAAAAATATCCTTGACCTAATAAAACATCAGCACTACTAATACCAACATTACTTACACTAGAAATAACACTACCATTACTATTTGTATTTTCACTTACTAAACTATAACTTAAAGCTAAATCATCAAAAGTATTATTATCAATAATAATCTTTATTTTATAATAAGCATTTAAATTAGTAGTATTACTACCAAGTAATTTAAACTTTTTAGTTATCCACTCACTTTCCCTGGGATAAACATTAGAAATTATAATATTTCCTCCCGTTTGATCAGCATACTCTACCTCTAATTTACCACTACCAATAGTTAAACTAGAAGCATCATTATTAATTAGGGATGAGAAATAAGCATAACTAACTGCAAAACCCAAAACTAAAACAAACATAACAATAAACATTAAATAAAGTTTTGTACTTCTTTCCATCTAACCACCTAATTCTATAAGAATTATAAAATAAATAAAGAATTAAATCAATAAATCAATCAAAAAACTATTTAATTATAAAAAAAGAAAATTTTATCTTTTTTTCTTAAGAGTTAAAACTTTACTATCTTGCTTTAAAGGAACAAATAATCTGTTTTCATTTCTTTATATATTCATTTTCTATTCCCCTTACATCATCAAGTGGTAAAAGAACTCCTAACTCATATATTGAATCATAACTAAAAGCACTCGCATTTTTCTTTAATTCAACATGATTTAAATACACATCTGCTTTTTCTAGTTCTAGATAATTCTGACAAAAACACATGGTATATCTGCTGGTACCCTATCTAAATTTCTAAAATCATAACTAAATTCACCAGAAAAAGTAACTATTTTCATAATACTTCCCATTACCGCTTGAACATTTTTATTAAAATTACTCATAAACCTAAACCTACTAAAATTATTTACTATAATATTATGAATTTAAAATTTCCTCTAACTTTCTCTTATTTATTGGTTTTACCACTACCCCATTAAAACCATTATCTAATAAAATCCTTTTATTACTTAAATCTTTCTTATCTGTTATAACAAATACTTTACTATTAAAATTAGGTATTTCCTTACATTTATTAAGAAAACTAATCGCATCTATTTTTTCCATATCTTCATCGATAAAAATATAATCATATTTTACCTTTTTTCTAAGTAAATCAAGACACATTTTTGTTTCATCATAATATAAATAATTTATTTTTTTCTTTTTGCAAACCATTTTAAATATTTTTAATAATTCATTATTTTTACTTATTAAACCAACAGTTTTTATATCTTCATATTCCTTAGTAAATTTTTCATATTTACTATTATTCATAACTTTGTCCATGGCTATTTTTTGATTAATTGTAATAATAACTTTACTTCCTTTATCATTATTCACACTTTGAACATTAAATGTTCCTCCCATTAAAT
>CAVIQT010000082.1:0-6167 GCA_963645165.1 Phocaeicola vulgatus | reverse complement strand
GAATTATCTATCTTATGAGTTACTTTTGAATTATCAAAAATAATAGAATTATCTTCTTTTTGAAAAAAGAAGATAATTAATAAACCCAAAATAATCGCGATTATTAAAATTATAATTAAACTTAATTTTACTTTTTTATAATTTTTTGCTTTCATACTTCACCTATTTTACTAATGTAACATTATCAAATATATAAGTTAAATCACTTCTAACAAAAGTAAATTTATATTTAGTAAAGTTAGTACTATACTTATCATCATTTACAAAGAAAGCATTACATATTTTATCTCCATTAAGTTTATTAGTAGCATATTCAACTAATGTATCTTCAAGAGAATAAACCGTATAATATAAAATATAAGTAAGTACTATTTTTTCATCAGATATAACACTTTCAGAAAGTACATATTTAGCTATATTATTCGCTATACAATTAGGACTAGAAGTCTTTTTAGTATAATAATTATTTTCACTATTTAATTCATATTTATAATCACCTATATTAAAACTCTTATCATAATTAATATCACTTGTTTTAAAACCATATAATGTATGATAAGCAAATAATAAATCATTTAAAGAAAATGTTTCCTCTTGATAATTATCCTCAGTAAGTATAGCGCTAGTACTATTAGTACTACTATTTTTTACATCTATTTTCTTTTGAACTTTTAAATAATTATAAATAGTATTATAAATAAAATCCTTAGATAAATCTTTATACTCTAACTTATCTTTAGAAGTAAAATCAAAAGTATAACCAGTATTACAATTATTAAATGAACGAAGTGAAACAAGTAAAACAGATGAATATATTTCAGGATTTATTTCTATACTCTCTTTAGTAGTAGTACTAGTACTTTTATCATTATTACTTAATTTATCTTTATTTTTAAACACAACTAAGAAGACAATTAAACTTATAAGAAGTAATACTACAACAGATATAATTATTATTAATTTTTTATTATTCTTCATATAAACCTACTTTCTATGGACAAAGATAATGTACACACTGAGTTCCTGTATCTACCCAGCCAGAATAACAACCATAATCATAACCATCAGACATATAGTATTTAATTAACGCAGTTGCCTTATAACAAACTGGGTAACAATTAAATCCTGAATAATATCCAACTGAATAACCAGATGGACAACTGGTAGATGAACTACCCCCACCACTACCGCCATCGCAGCATATTCCATAACTAGAACACAAATCTGATGCGAAGTTAGGGTTATTAGTTTCACATCCTGAACAACTATTACAAGGGAAATATGTTAACTGACCTGCATAATATTGCCCAGTTGAAATACAATGTGAATAATAACAACAAGTTTGAGTATTACAACTTTGTGCCTCAGATGATGTACTACATGTTCTACCATCATAATTTGATGTATATGTTACAGTTCTATTTTGAATGCCACCACCACATGATGCTGAGCATGAACCCCATGAACCATATGATGCCGTTGTTGATGAACAACAATCTTGTGTATTACAGTTTTGAGTTTGTGTTGATGTACTACATGTTCTGCCATCATAATTTGATATGTATTTTACTGTTCTTGTTTGTTTTCCAGTATTACAAGATGCTGAGCATGTACTCCAGTCGGTATATGATGCATATGTTGATGAGCAGCAGCTTTGTGTATTACATGTTTGTTTTTCTGTTACATCTGGACATGTTACACTAGAGTAATACGTATCTCTAACTTTATTAGTTCTCTGTCTAGAACCACCACCACAAGACTTATTACAACTATCAAAATCCCCATAAGTTGTTACTGTAGTATTACTACAATATTTATATATTTGATATGTTACTGATTTACTTGCTATTAATGATGTATCAGTTCTTCCTTCATTTTCTGATTCAGTATAAGCCGTATTTTTTACAAATACATATAAAGTTACACTTTTACCACTACCCGTAATATTACTACTATTATAATCACTTAAATCTATTTTTTCTGTATAGTATCTAGTTTCACCTTTACTTAATGTAACTTCTTTCCAATTTATGCATGATGATACATTAGATGAATTACTAATACATATCTTTATATCTCCACCATAAACATCATAAACACTCACATTAACATTAACAACCTTATCTAAATAATTACTTGTTGCACTAGTTATAGTCATTTCTTTTATTTCTGAAGATTTATTTTTATACCACTTAGCATAAAATATTGTATCTTCCATAGCTTTATAATCAGACCCCTTTGCTGGCCCAGCACTAACTAACTCCCTATCTAAATACCAACCCTTAAATGTCGCATTATCATCACTAGGTGAACATACCTTTATAGTCTCCCCAATAGCAGGTGATTCATTAGTACATGTCCCAATACCAAAATTATTCATTTCATAGTTAATACTTCTAATATATTTATCTAAATCTCCATCTGCTGGATATTTTATCAAAGTAGCATCTGACTTTTCATCATCTATCTTTTCATCATCATATATTTTTACATATTTTTTTGACTGATCAGTTGACTCATCACTTAAAGGTAATTTTGTTTCCGGATCAATAAGTTCATCTAAACTAATTAAACCAGTTTCATCTAATCTTTCTAAACTTATTATATTATACCCATTTTCATCTTTAGCAAGTATCTCTGCATCTTTATTAGCAGCCATATATACATTAGTTGCAGATTTTATTTTTTCTACAAACTCTACATATTCTTTTTCACTAGCATCTTTTAAATTCTTATTTAAATTAACAATAATAATTATAGCTAGAAGCCCTAATAAAGCAACAGATACTATCATTTCAATTAAAGTAAAACCCTTTTTCAAAATAACACCTTCTTTTACTATAACAATTATAACAAACCAATAAAAAAATAGAAAGTACTAAACATACTTTCTACTACTAAATACTTAAAGCATTATTTAAAATATTTAATTCTTCACTTGATAAAGTTTCACTATATTTTCTATTACTAATCTCTTTTGGAATATTTACTACTTTTTCTACCTTACCATTTGATACAAATACTACTGTAGGTAAATATATTCTTTTTATAGTATCATCATTTAATCCATCATATACAGGTAAATATCCATTTAATTTTTTAACTAAAGAGTAATAATTATCAGAACCTTTCTTAGTTACTTTAATCTTACCACTACTAGTTAGTTCTTTCTTATCCATATCATCTTTAATATCTAAATAGTAAATATCTTCCTTTAATATAAGAGCCTTATCAGTTAAAACAGAAGCCATTATTCTAGAATTTTCATCACTTTTATTTCCAAAAAATAGAATATAACTCTCTTCAGTTTCCAACTTGTCAAATATTTCATCATATGATGAATAAATAACTGTATTATAATTTTTAATAGTAATATTAACTTTATTCTTTGAATCATTATTTTCTTCAAATTCTCTTTTAAATTTTAATGAATCATTAGTTATAGTATAAGATGATGTTTCATCTTTAACTTCTTCTTTATTCCAATTAAAAGATATATAACATAGACCTAAAACGATGATTCCTAGTATAATACCAGTTATAACGTTTTTATTCATATTAACCTCTAATTATTTATTTGATTCATAACTTCTTCAGCAAAGTTATCATTTCTTTTTTCCATACCTTCGCCTACTTCATAACGGATCATTTTTAATACTTTTCCGCCATTATTTTTTACATAAGTTTCTACATCTAAATCACTATCTTTAATAAATGCTTGACTAACTAAACATATTTCTTTAAAGAATTTATGTAATCTACCTTCAACCATTTTTTCTGCTATTTCTGCAGGTTTACCTTCATTCATAGCTTGTTCTTTAAAAATAGCTCTTTCTTTTTCTACACGTTCACTAGGAATTTCTTCGCTAGATACAAATTCAGGTTTCATAGCAGCAGCTTGCATAGCAACATCTTTAGCTACTTCTTCATTTGCTCCTTCAAGTAAAGTTAAAACAGCAATTTTACCACCCATATGTAAATAAGAACCAAAGTTTTCATTATCGCTCTTAGTTAATACTTCAATTCTTCTTAAAGATAATTTTTCCCCTATCTTAGCAGTTTTAGCAATAATTAAATCATTAATAGTACCATCTTCACAAGAAAGATTTAAAGCATCCTCTAAAGATATTACATCACTATTTAAAATAGCATTACCAATAGTATCTAACATACCTTTAAATTCATCATTTTTACTAACAAAATCAGTTTCACTATTTACTTCTAAAATAACAGCTTTATTACCATTAATATATACATTTGCTAAACCTTCAGCAGCAATTCTAGATTCTTTTTTAGCTGCTTTAGCAATACCTTTTTCTCTTAAATAATCAATGGCTGCATCCATATCACCATTAGTTTCAGTTAAAGCCTTTTTGCAGTCCATCATACCAGCACCAGTTTTTGCTCTTAATTCAGCAACACTTTTAGCATCTACCATAATATCCTCCTACTTAAGCGCTAGTAATAATTCTTCTTTTTTCATTGAAGAATATCCCTTAACGCCCTTTTTCTTAGCAATATTTTTAAGTTCAGTTAAAGTTTTTAAAGTTAAATCTTCATCCTCAACAATCTTTTCCTCTTTAATTGCTTCTTTAGTTTCTTCTTTTTCTAAACTTTCAACAAATACTTCTTTAACAGTTTTAATTTTAGATTCTTTCTTAGGTTTTTCTTCTTCAGTAACATAATCAACAATTTCTAAATTTTTAGCTTCACAAATAGCATTTGTTAATACTCCTAAAACAACTTTTACACTTCTAACAGCGTCATCATTAGCAGGAATAACAAAATCCACATCATCTGGATCACAGTTAGTATCAACTAAACCAAATACAGGTATATTTAATTTTCTAGCTTCACGTATAGCGTTTATTTCCTTTTTAGGATCAACAATAATTAAAGCATTAGGTAATTTTTCCATATTACGAATACCACATAACACTTTATTTAACTTTTCATATTCTTTTTTAAGTCCGATAACTTCTTTTTTAGGTAAAACTTCAAAAGTTCCGTCACTTTCCATTTTTTCAATTTCTTCTAGACGTTTAATTCTTTTTCTAATAGTTCTAAAGTTAGTAAGAGTTCCACCTAACCATCTTTCTACTACATAGAAAGATTCACTTCTTTCTGCTTCTTCTTTAGATGCTTCTTGTGCTTGTTTTTTAGTACCTACAAATAAGAAACTTCCTCCGTTTTCAGCAATTTTTTTAATTTCTGCATATGCAGTTTCAATGCATGCAGCAGTCTTTTCTAGATCAATAATATAAATATCATCTCTAGATGTAAAGATGTATTCCTTCATCTTAGGATTCCATCTTTTAGTTTGATGTCCAAAATGAACACCTGCTTCTAATAAGTAACTCATAGAAACAACAGCCATAATTTTCACAATCCTTTCGTTATTTACCCATAAACATCTTCTTAAAGCACCGGCTAGGCCACTGGGCACTTTAATCCATTTATGTACATATTGGTTTTAAAAACCAATAATATATTAGCAAATTTTATGAATTTGTACAAGATAAATTGAATATAAATTTAACTTATTATGAATGGATCACTTGATATGCCGTTTCCACTTAATATTTTGATTGTGGAAATAAGGGCAATAGATGGGCGGACGGCGTGAGTATTCGTCACCCAATCGTCGTACACAGTGCCGTCAGTGTGCACGTTCACGACGAGCGCATCCCCACCGAAGTTAAAGCGAGACGGAGAGGCAGACCACCAATTACTACCACTTGCATTTTCGTATAAGTAATAAGTACTATTTGCTGTACGCCAGCCACTACCAGCAAAACCTATTTCATCAGCAGATAATAATCCGATTTTATAACCATTTAAAGCACCATTTCCATTAACAGTATCTTCTGCTGTATATTTTGATAAATTACCTCCATTATTATCGTTTGGGCAAACCAATGTAGGTGATATTCCAGAAGCAGCGCTACCTAAACCATTACTTGATGAAACTATTCTTGATACACTACTATAATAATTTATATTAGTATTTATACCATAACTGGTACCAATAGTACCAATACTCCATGGATTATATGATGTGTTTTTATATGTACTTTTATCACCACAGTAGATGACATCGGCTAGTTTATCTGCATAACTTTTTATATAAGTGTTATACCATGTTTTTATGTTAGATAAAATGGTAC
>CAVIQT010000081.1:0-18569 GCA_963645165.1 Phocaeicola vulgatus | reverse complement strand
ATTAATAATTATATTAGATATAATAAGAAAGTAAGCATCTTTAACATTTAAAAAAGGTGTAATAGAAAGAATTAATAAAGGATTATATAAATAACACATAGATAGAATTTTTATGCATTCATTTTTACCAATTACTTTATTATCATATAAATCTTTAATGTATTTAGCGTTTGCTGGAGAGCCACTAAATATACTCATAACAAAAACATAACTAGCATATTTACTTACTTTAAATATTTTAGTAAAAATGAAACCAAATAAATTACTTATTATTTTTATTAAGTTAGTGCTCATTATAAAATCACTTATTATTAAGATGGGAAAGATACTAGGAAAAACGTATTTACTCCATAAATCCATACCAGATGCGACATTAAGCATTATTTGAGGTCTACTTATATATATACTAATTAAAATTGTTAAAATTAATATAACTTTAATAATATTTTTCATAAAATCTCCATATTAGTGATATAATTTTATTATGATGAATAAGAAAATTATTAGTAAATATTATGATTATTTTAGAAGTTTTATTAAAGATAATATTAAAGGAATTATTTTTTTAATTCTTTTTGGTATTTTTTGTTTTTATGATACTGGTTATGTTATTTATAAACCAGGTGGGACGATTAATACTACAAGCCGCATAGTTGGAGATAACATTTATGAGTCAAAAGGCACTTTTAATATGGCTTATGTTAGTATGATGCAAGGTAATTTACCATTTTATTTACTTGCTAAAATAAATAAAGATTGGGAACTTTCTAAAGCATCTAGTATGACTTATAATGATAGTGAGGATGTATCTGATGCCATTAAAAGAGATAAATTAGAGTATGATGGGGCGATAAGTAATGCAACTTATGTAGCTTTTAATAAAGCAGGAATTAATTACGAAATAACTAAGAAGCATTATTATATTATTTATAAAACAGAAAAAAATGATAGCAATTTAAAAATAGGTGATGAAATATTATCATATGATGATAAATCTTTTACTAATATTGAGGAGTTAAATAGTTATATAAATACTTTAAATGAGAATGATAAAATTAAAATAAAATATGAAAGAGATAATAGGGAATATACTACTGATGCAACTATATATAAGGAAAATGATCATCTTTATATAGGTATTTCTGTCTGTACTATTTTAGATATTAAGTCTGATTATAATTTAAAAGTTAAAACTAAATCTTCTGAGTCAGGACCTAGTGGGGGATTAATAACAGCATTAACTATTTATAATGCGATTACTAAGGAAGATATTACTAAAGGTAATAAAATTGTAGGAACTGGTACGATAGATATGCAAGGTAATGTAGGAGAGATTGGTTCGGTTGAATATAAATTAGCAGGAGCGGTTAAGGGTAATGCGGATATCTTTATTTGTCCAAAAGAAAATTTAGATGATGCACAAAAATATGCAAAAGAAAAAAACTATGATATAATGATAGTGGGGGTAGCAACATTTGATGAAGCGCTCCAAACATTAGAAAGTTTAAAGGAGAAATAAAAATTTTATGGAAAAGGCTGACAATAAGTTAGTTAAATTATATGAATTAGAAGACTGTTATGGAAAAAACTTTGGACAGTATTCTCAGTTTTATCATTTAATGGTAATTGCTTATGATGGGGAAAATCCTGCACAAATTATTCCATTTTCTGACTATAGTAAAGAATTACTTACAAATTATGGCTCTTTAAATGGGATTGAAAGAGCATTAGAGAAATACTATCCTGGTAGTAGTTTATATTATTATATAGATGAATTACCAGAAACATCCCTACTTAGAAATCGTCTTAGATTTAGTAGTGTAAAAATAAGAAAAACTGGTGAGTTTACTTGTGATATTTTGGAAAGAAAGTATTTTATTGTTAAATCACTTAATTTTGGACGTAGTAAAAGAGCTAAAGAAGTGCAGAAGTTAGGATTAAGACCTAAAAAGATATATATTAAAAATAATCCTTTAATGATATCTTATATAAAACCAGATGGCGATTATATGGATGGTTATATATTAAATTTTAGTGATATTATTAAAATTAGAGAAAAACGTTTAGATGATTTAGTTTTAACAAGTAATAACTTAATGATTTTAAAACAAGCAGGAGTTAATTTTACTGAAATAGATTTAGAAGAGGCTTTAACATCTGATTATGAGATGGGATCACTTCATACTTATAAACCAATTAAAGAAATTGGAAGTAAAATACATACTTATTATGAATATGATCCTTTTACAGAGCAAAATCCTTGTTATGGTGATGTAGTTGAATTTACTATTGCTGGGCAAGATGAAAATGGTAATCCAATATATAAAGCAGCAGATAAAATTTTACAAAATGAAAGTAATTTTAGCTATGCTTTAAGAGTAGTTGCTAATGAAACAAGAGTTTTTAATCGTATTCCGGATGGAATAAAGGGCGAAAAAATCTTGGAGAAAATTGCTCTTTCTGGTAAAAGTGATCATTTACATGAGTTTATAACTTCAAACCTTGTAAATGATAGACCAGGAATAAATTATTATATTGAAGTTAAATCTAAAGAAAAAACTTCTGTAATAAGTAAAAAATAGCTTTTAAATAAGCTTTTTTTCATTTTAAAATAAGAGTACAGAATTTTAAATTTAATGTTATAATATCTAAAGGAGCTAAAGAAATGAAAAGAAGCGAAGTAAATTATGATGAATTAAGTCCGATGATGAAACAATATGTGGACATTAAAAAGAATTATGAAGATGTTTTATTATTTTATCGTATTGGAGACTTTTATGAATTATTTTTTGAAGATGGGATAATTGCATCTCATGAATTAGAACTTACTTTAACTGGTAAAAATGCAGGTTTAAAAGAAAGAGTACCTATGTGTGGGGTTCCTCATCATGCAGTTAAAAGTTATTTAGAAAAAGCAGTATCTAAAGGATTTAAAGTAGCAATATGTGAACAAGTAGAAGATCCTAAAAAAGCAAAAGGTATGGTTAAAAGAGAAGTAATTGATGTTGTATCTAAAGGGACATTAGTTGATTTAGATTTTTTAAACTCTTATGACTTTAACTATATAGCTAGTGTATTAAATTTAGAATATGCTTATCTTTTAACATATGCAGATATTTCTACAGGAGATATCTTTAGTGAAATGATAAATCATGATGAGCAATCTTTAATAAATCGCATACTAAAATTAAATTTGAAGGAAATATTATTAAGAACTAATTTTGATTTAAAATTAATAAATATATTTAAAAATACATATGATATTAATATAACTTTAAGTGATGATTTATATGAAGAAAAGTTAAATATAATTGATGATTTAGTAGATATTAGAAGAGTAGAAGGGGTAAAACATTTAGTATATTATTTAGTTATTAAAGAACTTAAAGATATATCTCACTTTAGTAATGTTAAAGTTATTGAAAGTAATAATTATTTAAAATTAGATATTCATAGTGTTCGTAATTTGGAATTATTTGAAACTTTAAGATTAAAAGAAAGACAGTATAGTTTAATATGGCTTTTAGATAAATGTAAAACTTCTATGGGATCAAGAATGTTAAAGTCATTTTTATCTTCACCATTAAAAGATGTAAATTTAATTAATAAAAGATTAAATATAATTGATGCTTTAAATAAAGAATTTATTAAAAGAAGTAAATTACAAGAATTATTATATGAAGTATATGATTTAGAAAGGTTATGTGGAAAGCTTACTTGTGGTTCATTTAATGCTCGTGATGCTTTACAAATTAAGAAATCTTTAAAGGTATTACCAGAGATAAATGAAAATATAGATGGAGTATCTTTTGATTTTAAATTAGATAATCATGAGGAGTTATTTGATTTATTAGATGCATCTATATATGAGGAACCACCTATAACTTTAAAAGATGGATTTTTAATTAAAGATGGTTATAATAAAGAATTAGATGAACTTAAAAGCATTCGCTCTGGTGGTAAGGATTTTATCGCATCATTAGAAAATGAAGAAAGAGAAAAAACAGGTATTCAAAATTTAAAGGTAGGATTTAATAAAGTTTTTGGTTATTATATTGAGGTAAGTAAAGGAAACGCTAGCAAGGTTAAGGATGAATTTGGCTGGGAAAGAAAACAAACGCTTGCAAATGGAGAAAGATTTATAACTCCGGCTTTAAAAGAAAAAGAAGCATTAGTATTAAATGCTGAAGAGAGAATAACTGAATTAGAATATGATTTATTTAATAGTATAAAAAATACTTTAAAAGAAAATGTTTTAAAATTAAAAGATACTGCTAATAAACTTGCTTATATTGATGCTTTAGTATCTTTATCTGTTGTTAGTGAAAAAGAAAAATTTGTAAGGCCAACATTTAATGATAACCATTTTATCAATATTGTAAATGGATTTCATCCAGTAATAAATGAAGTTAGCACTTTACCTTATGTAAAAAATGATTGTTATATGGATAGAGATGTTAATACTCTTTTAATAACGGGACCAAATATGAGTGGTAAGTCAACATTTATGAGACAGCTTGCTATTACTATAATAATGGCTCAAATTGGTTCTTTTGTGCCAGCAGAAAAAGCAGATTTACCAATATTTGATGCTATATATACTAGAATTGGTGCATCAGATGATTTAGTAAGTGGTGAATCAACTTTTATGGTAGAAATGAAAGAAGCAAGAAATGCGATATGTAATGCAACAAAAGATTCTTTAATTTTATTTGATGAACTTGGTAGAGGAACTGCTACTTTTGATGGTATGAGTTTAGCAGAGGCTATTTTAGAATATATTGTAAAACATATTGGATGTAAAACTTTATTTAGTACTCATTATCATGAATTAACTGTAATGGAAGAAAAATATCCTAGTATTAAAAATATTCATGTTTCTGCTTCTTTAGATAATGGAAAACTAGTTTTTTTACATAAAATAAAGGATGGAGCGGCTGATAAAAGTTATGGTATACATGTTGCTGCTTTAGCAAATATGCCAAAAGAAATAATAGATAATGCCGAGAAAATTTTATCATCTTATGAAGGAACTGAAGTAAAGAAACAAACTATATCTTCTCAGTTAAATTTTAACTTTGATGAATCTAAAGTGGATAATAAACTAAAAGAAGAATTAGAAAAAATAGATCCTTTTAATATTACCCCAATAGATGCATTAAAAATACTTTATGACTTAAAAGAAAAAGCTAAAAATGAATAAATATCTATGGTACCAGACTGGTTAAAATCAGAATATGAAAAAGGTACACCGGTAACTTTATATTATGTTAAAGATACTAAAAGTATTTTATAAGTGATGTAAATAATATTAGTCCTTCTAAAATAGAGGTAAGCTATAAAAAATTAAATAGTTAAAAATGTAAATATTATAAAGTAGATATTTAATTATCTATCTTTTTTTGATATAATTTAGAAGGTGAATTTGGATGGCAAATCGTAGTGAATTAAGAGAAAAAGCAATGACAATTATTTATCAAATTACATTATATAAAAATAATAATATGAAGTATGATGTGGAAGAGATAATTAAAGAAAATTTAGAAATAGATAATGAATTTGTAAAGGATATTGTTTATGGGGTAGTTACTTATTATGATGAGTTAACTACGCTAGCTAATAATTATTTAAAGAACTGGAATATTGATAGATTAGATTTAACTGGGGCATCTATTTTAAGAATGGCTTTATATGAAATAAAATATACTAAAACTCCACCTATAGTGGTAATAAATGAGGCAGTTGAGCTTGCTAAAAAGTATAGTGATGATTCAGTAAGAAAAATGATTAATGCGGCTCTAGATAAGGTTGTAAATAGTTAATGGAAAAAAAGTATATAACTGTTGGTACTTTAAATAGATATTTAAAAAATAAATTTGATACTGATCCTAATATTCAAAGGGTATGTTTAAAGGGAGAAATATCTAATTTTAAAGGTCATAGTAGGGGACACTTGTATTTTACTTTAAAAGATGAAGAGTCTAGAATAAATGCAGTAATGTTTTCTTTTAATGCTAGTAAGTTAACGTTTGTTCCTGAAGATGGAATGAAAGTTCTTGTTGAGGGTAAGGTTAGTATTTATCCTCCTACGGGGGCATATCAAATATATATTGAAGAAATGACTAATGATGGGCTTGGTAATTTATATTTAAGATATGAGGCTTTAAAAAAAGAATTAGAACATAAAGGTTTGTTTTTAGCATCTCATAAGAAACCAATACCTAAATATCCAGAAAAAATAGGGATAGTTACAGCCCCTACTGGAGCAGCAATAAAAGATATTTTAAGTACGATAAAAAGAAGATATCCAATTTGTGAAACAATATTATTTCCTTGTTTGGTTCAAGGTGAGCTTGCTAAAGATGATATAGCAAAGCAAATAAATGAAGCAAATAACTGGGATTTAGATGTTTTGATAGTAGGCCGTGGAGGCGGGTCTATTGAAGACTTATGGGCTTTTAATGAAGTAGTTGTAGCTGAGGCAATATATAATTCTAGAATCCCTATTATAAGTGCGGTTGGTCATGAGATTGATTTTACTATTGCTGATTTTGTTGCTGATTTAAGGGCACCAACTCCAACTGGGGCAGCTGAAATGGCAGTTCCTAATATGTCTGATTTAAATACATTGTTAGATCAATATAAAATAAGATTTACTAATAAAATAAGAAGTAAATTAGATAATTATAAAGATAAATTAAATATTATTAAAAATAGTTATGTTTTAACTAATCCTCTTGCGGTTTATGAAATAAAAGAACAAAAATTAACTAATTTAATTGATAATATGAATAGTATTATTGAAAAAAAATTAGAAAAAAATATATCTAGATTAAAGATGATAAAGAGTAATTATTTATTAAATCATCCTGAAGAGTTATTAAAAACATCTAAGCATAAATTTAGTTTAATTATTAATAAGTTAGAGTTATTAAATCCTTTAAGTATATTATCTAAGGGGTATAGTATTGTTAAAAAAGATAATATAATTATTAAAGATGTAGTTAATCTTAATGTAAATGATAAAATTAATATAAAATTATATAATGGTGAAATAGATGCTGTTATTAAGAAAGTAGGTAAATAATGGAAAATAAGAAATTTGAAGAGTTAATGAATGATTTAGAAGGTATTATCAAAAAACTTGAAAATGGTGAGGATTTAGAAAAATCTATTGAGTTATATACAGAGGCTATGAAGATTGTTAAAGTATGTGATGAAAAATTAAATAGTGCTAGTAGTGCAGTTAATAAGATTTTAAAGGAAAATGGTTCTTTAGAAGATTTTAAAATTGAAGATAATGATAACCAATAACTGGTTATTTTTTATTTATATAAATGAGCATAATATAAGTAGGTGGATTAGTTATGAAAAAAATATTAATTATAATAATGATGTTAATGTTCCCATTTAATGTTAATGCTTATTCAAGTAAGGTTATTCCTGGAGGAAACACGATTGGGATTGAACTTGATAGTAAGGGAGTAATGATTATTGGTTTTTATAAGATTAATAATAAATTTAATCGTAATGATTTAAAAGTAGGAGATATTATCATAAAAGTAGATGATAAGGAAGTTAATACTATTGATGAGTTAGTTGATTTTATTAACAAATATCAAAATAATGGGATAGTAAATTTAAGTATTAAGCGTAATGATAAAATATTTACTATAGATTTTAAACTTATAAGTATTGATAATAAATTAAAGACAGGATTATATGTTAAAGATAATATTACTGGGATTGGTACTTTAAGTTATATTGATCCGGAAACAAAAATATTCGGAGCTTTAGGGCATGAAATTATAGAAAGTGCTAGTGGTAATATTATTGAGGTTAAAACTGGTTCTATCTTTAGATCTAGCATTACAAGTATTGATCCATCTTCTAGAGGAGTGGCTGGAACCAAAAATGCTAAATTTTATTCTAATACTAAGTATGGTACTATATTAAAAAATACTAATAAAGGTATATATGGAACTTATACTGATGTAATTAATATGGATAATCTTTTAGAAGTAGGAAAATTTGAAGATATTACTTTAGGTGATGCTTATATTAGAACAGTAACTAATAAAGAAGATATAAGTGAGTATGAGATTGAAATTGATAGAATAAATAATAATGAAACTAAAAATATTCATTTTAAAATTAAAAGTGAAGAGTTAATTAAAAAAACAGGTGGAATAGTTCAAGGTATGAGTGGAAGCCCAATTATTCAAAATGGTAAGATAATTGGAGCAGTTACTCATGTTATAGTGGATAATCCTACTACTGGTTATGGTATTTTGATAACTAATATGCTTGAAGAGGGCGAAAGATAGCCTTTTTTCTTTAGTTTATAGGTGATATAATTAAATTGGTGAAGTAGTATGTTAGACCGTTATGTTGATAGAAATAGTAAAAAAAATTATGAAGTAAAAGAAAGTAAATTTAATATATTTTTATATAATACTATGGTTGGTAGATGCTTTTTAAAAATAATAATAAGCCCTAAAGTTAGTAAGTTAATTGGTAAATATTTTGATAGTAATGTTTCTGTTTTAAAGATACCTAAGTTTATTAAAAAAAATAATATTAATATGAGTGATTATATTTTAGAGGATTATAAATCTTTTAATTCATTTTTTACTAGAAAAATAGATCCTAAGAAACGTTATGTTATTAAATTACCAAATATATTTATTAGTCCTTGTGATGGTAAGCTTAGTGTATATAAAGTAAGTAATGATTTAAGTATTAGGATTAAAAATTCTAGGTATAAATTATCTGATTTAGTTAAAGAGGATATTTGTGATAAATATAAAAATGGTTATGTTTTAGTATTTAGATTATGTGTAGATGATTATCACAGATATATATTTTTAGATGATGGTATTTGTGAAAAAACAAGGGTTATTCCTGGGGTGCTTCATACTGTAAGACCTATTGCACAAAATAGATATCCAGTATTTACTTTAAATCATCGCGAGTGCACACTTTTACATACTAAAAATTTTAATGATATTTATCAAATAGAAGTAGGAGCTTTATGTGTTGGTAAAATAGTTAATCATAATGTTACTAAGTTTAAAAGAGGAGATGAAAAAGGTTATTTTAAATTTGGAGGGTCTACTATTGTATTAATAACTAATTCAGTTACTGTTGATAGGGATATTATATTAAATTCTAAAAATGGTTTAGAAACTAGTGTTAAATTAGGTGAAAAAATAGGAAGAAAAAAATCAGTGGTTATTCGTAGAAGAAACAAATAATTAACACTGATTTCTCATCTTTCTTTTTATTTCATCAAAATATTTTAAATTTATTACAAAATAGTAATTAATAGTTGCTACAATAAAGGCACCAATTACATCATATATAACGTGTTGTTTTACTAATAGAGTAGATATAATAATTAATATACAAATAATTATAGCGGAATATTTAAATTTTTTAGGCAGGCGATTATTATCAAATAAGTTATATAGTAAAATAAAACATAATAAGCAGTGGCCAGAAGGAAAGCAGCAAGTGGGTGCATCTGTTTTATATACCATATAAACTACAAAAGATGTTACATCATGAAATGAATTTACTTCAGGTCTTATTACTTCTGAGGGATATACTATAAAGAAAATATATAATATTAATAAAGATAATATAGTTGCTAGTATTAGTTTAATGTATTTTTCTTTATTATATTTAAAGATTACATAAAAACTATATATTAAAAATGGATACCATATCATATATATATAGATAAATTCTGGTATAAATGGTATTTTTTCATCTAGGGGAGTAGTTATTATATTGTAGTCTTTAATAATTAATTTAATACAAAAATATATTAAGGCATTTAGTAAAAATATTGCTGATACACTTTTTACATAAAATGAGTTATTTTTAAAAAATTTTTTCATTTACATCACAGTTTTCATTATATCAGATTATTTTTAAAAAGTATTGATATTTCGCTTACTTTTTGATAAAATTATCTAGTCATGGCGGAATTGGTGAAGTGGTTAACACGCCGGATTGTGGCTCCGGTATGCGTGGGTTCGATCCCCACATTTCGCCCCATTTAGGATTTTATGCTCGTATTTTATGAGCTTTTATTATGTTTTTTATATTATAAAAATAGATGATTTATGTTTTAATCATCTATTTTATTTCTGAATTATCAATATACCAAATTCCTTGTTTTCCATTTATAGTTTTATGGCAAATTATTTTTTTGATATTATTTAGTTTCCAAGCGTATCCGGTTCTTTGATTGTTTTCATATATAGGAAAGTTCATATCTTTTATATATTTATTAAAGTCATCATTAATTTTTATACAGGCAACAATTTCAACTTCTGCTAGTATTTTAGATTGATGGTATTCTAAGTTATATTCTTTAAATCTTTATTATATTTCACCCTTCGTTTAGAACATTCATTATTTCTATTCCTACAGATTTTGCTAAGTTAACTTGGACAGCATTATCAATTTGTTTATATATATCATTTATTTTGCCGGCAAATTTCCGGGTATCTGGAAAAGATTGGATGCGAGCATATTCTCTTGTTGTAAATGGTCTACTTTCATCTGGTAAATCTCTCCAGTAACCTTCTGGTGGAACTAAATCAAAAACTTTTTTTGCTTTCTATGTATTTTGCTCCAACTGAATCTGGCACGTTTTTTAAAAATATCTTTTAATACTGGCTTATATTCATGTGGTGGTGGATAGGAAAACTTTACTTTTTCTGTTAAGGCATTTCTTATTCCAATAATAACAACTCTTTGCCTTTTTCGGCAACACTATAATCCCAAGCATTTAATACTTGTCATCTGACATTATATCCTAAATCTTTAAATACATTTATCATGGAATCAATGTTTTTACCACCTTCATGAGTAGTGGGACCTTTTACATTTTTTTGTTTTCTTTAACATTATTATTTACCTCCAATATTCTTAATAAAAATTATAATATTTCTATTTTGATTAAAACAATTGAATTTTAATTTATTATTTAAATTAATTTAGTTGATGTTATAATGTTAAGTAGTAAATATTTAAAATAGATTATATTAAAAAGTAGGAATTTATGAAAAATAAAATATATTCTTTAATAATTATAATTTTCTCTATAATATGTGGTATTATAACTAGAGATTATTTTGTTTATTAAACGGATATATTAGTTATATTAATGGTTTATATGGAATTATGATTCTTTCTTTTTTGGTATACTTTCCATCACAAATACATGGTTATTTAAGTTGGAAGAAAAAGTCATATAATGATGAAGTTCAAGTCAAGAGATTTAATACTAAAAACTCTATTATTATCATAGTAACATGTATAACTAGCAGTAATATAGTTAATATATGCGGCATTATACTTATGAATTTAAGATTTAAAGAGTGCCGGATTGTGTGTTTATTTAATTATAAATATATATGGTACTTACAAGTGGATAAAATTATCTAAGAATAAATAAAAAAGATTCATTAATAGAGGCTTTTTATTATATAACATATAGTAAAATACATAAGAAATGAAGTAAACTACCAATATCAACAAAGATATGAAAAATAAAATGAAAATATCTTTTTTTAGCACCTATCATATATAATATAGCGCCTATAGTATAACTAATTCCTCCTGATACTAATAAAATAGTACCTCCTAAATTAAGCATTTTTAACATATTGGGACCAGTTACAATTATGCACCATCCCATTAAAAGGTAACAAATCATTGAAAATATTCGGTACTTTCTTAAATCAATCGCATTTAAAATAATACCTAATATGGCAAGAGTCCATACAATACCAAATAACCACCAAGCAAGTAATGAATTTATTTGTCTTAGTGAGCATAGTAATATAGGAGTATAGGTTCCAGCAATAAGAACAAATATAGTGCAGTGATCAATAACTTGAAATACTTTTTTAGCTTTTTCTGGTCTAAGTCCATGATAAATACTAGACATTGTAAATAATAAAATCATAGAAATTCCAAATACTATGGAGCCAGCAATCGCATAACCATCATGATGTTTAACTGAAAAAATTAAACATAATACTAGGCTAGTTATACCTATTACGCCACCTACAATATGACTTACCATATTCATAATTTCTTCGCCTTTAGTATAATTAGGTAATTTTCTATCTTTAAGTTTTATTCTTTTCAAAATATCACTCCTTAATAATTATATTTTTATATAAAAATATTTTACAATAATAAAAGTTCCTAGTCAATTTAGTAAATTTTTGTTAGAATTGATAGTAATAAGAAGGTGTTTTATGAATAAGATTCTTGATTTAACAAAAAATAAAAATTATGACTTATTAAGTATTCCAGCAAATATTTTAAATAAGGGAGAAGTTGTAGTTTTTCCAACTGATACAGTTTATGGAATTGGTTCTATAGTAAAGACAAGTGCTTTAGAAAAGTTATTTGCTGCTAAGAATAGAGATTTAAATAAACCTATTAATGTTTTAGTTTCTGATATTAAAATGATATATGAAGTAGCTGAAGATATTTGCTCATTAGAACTTAAAATTATTGAAAACTTTTTCCCGGGACCACTTACAATTATATTAAAAAAGAAAAGAGGTGTTCCTGATATTCTTACAGCTGGATTAGATACTGTTGGTGTTAGAATGCCGGATAATGAAATTGCTTTAAAATTAATAAGTTTAGTAAAACACCCAGTGGCAACAACAAGTGCGAATATTTCTGGAGAGCCAAGTGATACAAATATTAGAGCAGCAAAGAAAGATTTAAAAGCGAGTAATGTAGCAATGTTTATTGATGGAGGAGAAAGTAAAATAGGTATTCCTTCTACTATTGTTAGAGTTTTAAATGATGAAATATTAATCTTAAGAGAGGGAAGTATCTCTAAAGAAGATATTTTAAGAAAAATTAGAAAATAGGGGTTATTTATAATGGATTATAATAAAGAATTATTTTATAAATTAATTAATGAATTAGAAACAATGCACCCTGATTTATATAGAAAAGCAAGTAAAAATCAAATTTTGGATTTTATAAATTCTCTAAAAGATAGTTTTACTTATAATGAATATATTCAAAATTTAATGATATTATTTG
Organism: Phocaeicola vulgatus; assembly: GCA_963645165.1. Classification (GTDB taxonomy): domain Bacteria; phylum Bacillota_I; class Bacilli_A; order RF39; family UBA660; genus CAG-533. Next base: position 5,474 of record CAVIQT010000081.1, on the reverse strand, counting down.
CTATGATTGGGGATCCTCATACAAGATTAATATATAATAGTAATGGAGTATTTTCTTTTGAATTTTTAGATGATGGAGTATATTTAACTGAAAATGATATTAGTGATGATTTTTTATTTAAAAAGTTAACTGCAATTAATGGTATTCCAATTAATCAGATAATTGAAAGATTACAAAGGTATGTTTCTTATGATAATAATGCTAAAAAGGGTTATAATATTTGTGAACTTATTGGCAATGAGTCTCTTCTTAAAATATTACTTAATGCGGATAATATAATATTAGATTTTAACAATACTTTAGTTAATTATTCTGATTTATGTGCTAATAAAACAGTAGAAGATAAAAAAAGAAATTTATTTTATTTTGATGCAGATACTGATATTTTTAATATTAAATTGGAAATAATTGATGATAAAAGTGCAAATATTTTAGATTATATTAATTCTTTAGAAAAAGAACTTGATAATAATCATTATGAGAATGTTTGTATTGATTTAAGAGGTAATACTGGCGGGCAAGAACATTATTTTGCTTCTGTTTTAGAACGATTAAAAGGGGAAAATATTGTAGTATTAGTTAATCAAGCTACATATTCATCAGCAGCAAAAATATTATTTAATATTCAAAAACTAGGTGCGGTTACAATTGGTAGTGAAGTAGGGCAGTGTATTAATCATTTTGGCAATTGTAAAAAGGGTTTAGTTGATGATAATGGTTTAAGCTGTTTTTGTTCTACTTTAGAATATGTTAAGTTATGTATAAATGGTAGTGAACAATTAGTTAGTGTTTCAAATGAAGTAAGTGATAAAGATAACTTAAATGTAAAAATTTTTAACAGGGATGTTTCTTTACCTAAAAGATTAATTGCGGCTAGAGTTCCATTTCATATTGATGTTAATTTAGATAATTCATTAGAAAATAAACTTAATAATAGATGTTACCTGCTTGCTAAAAAGGTTTTTAAGATAAAAAGAGAGAGTAATTTATCTTTAAAAATGGCTGCTCAATTAGTTAATGATATGGAAATTGGCATGGATGAAAATTTATATAGAGCTATGGGTGAAAAATTAAGATTAAGAGTTCGTGAATTACTAGAGATTATTATTTCTGAGTATGGTAATTATTTTAGTGAGCAATCAAAAGTATTATGTGAAAATCTAAGGAATAGTCATATAATTTATTTAGAAAAAAGTACTAGTGATTATATGCAAAAAAGAAGGGATAATATCATTAATAGTGATGATAATGATATTGAAAAATCCTTGAAGTTAAATGATATAGAGACATCTTTAGTAAGTGGTAGTGATGTTTTTGGTGATGGGTTAATTCATATTTGCCCTACAATTTTATCTGGTAAAATGGATTCTAAATTAATTTATGAAAAGTGCCAAGTGGAATTAATTAGAGAGTTACTTAGTTATTTTATTAAACCATCTTTTTCTGATAGGGAATTAAATCAGTTTTTATATAATGGATTAGTTGATATGTGTGTTAGAGATATTATCACTAAATATAATATTAGTTCAAATTATTTATCTTCGTTTTCTGATAATGTTTTGTATGTTAGAAATGCTTTAGCAAATTTAGATGATGATAATTTAAAAGGCAAAATTATCTTTGATGATACTTCCTCTTTTTTTGAAAAAACATCGTCTAATAATTTTAATAGTTATGAAGAAGCTAAAAAAACTATTATGTATTTAAATGAAACAAATGAACAAATTAAAGGTGAATTACAATCTCTTTTTAGAAGAAAAATCAATTTAATAGCTAGTTTATTTAATGATAGTTTATCTTTTAAACAAAGTTTTGAAGATTATCTTATGAATAAGTCTGCAAATTTTAAAGCTCTAAATGATGCTTTTTTAGAAATAAATAAAATCGCACTAAAAAAGAAGATGGAATTAGATGGTTTAACAAAGCAAGAAATGCAAGAGATATTGGATAGACAAATAGAATCGCCATTAGATCCTGCTTATGAGGAATGTAAAAAAATGAAGAAAAATCTTAATGAAAATAAAAAACAATCTACTAATATTTCTTTGGGATATGTTAGTGTTAGAATATCTTTATTAGTTGGAATTTTATTATTTATAATAATGTATATTTTAATAAGTTATATAACTAGGTAGGTAAAGTGTGAATAATATAGATTTAATATTAGAAAAGTTATTTAAGTCTAAATTTCGTAGTAGTTTTCATCTTAAAATGAAAGATTTTCTATATATAAATGATAAGGGATTAGATGTTATTAAAAGCCATGCTTATGATTTTATAAATAAAAGACTTAAGGATATAACTAAAGCAAGTGATGGTAAACAAACTCCTATGAAAGGGCATCCAGTATTTGTTTCTCAGCATGCTTGTGCGATGTGCTGCCGTTGTTGTTTAGAAAAATGGTATCATATTCCTAAGGATAAAATTTTAAGTGATGAAGATATAGATTTTATGGTAAGTGTAATTATGGCTTGGATTTGTAAAGAGATAAATAATATGAGTATAAAAATGTAAGTTAATATAATAAATTAATTGAATATAGTATTAATATATAGTATTATTGTTATAGGAGGATATGTTATGTTGTGGATTATTTTAGGAGTAGTTGTAGTAATATTAATTTTATTTGTTATAACTACTTATAACTCACTAGTAGTACTTAGAAATAAGGTTAAAGATCAGTGGGCTCAAATAGACGTTCAATTAAAAAGAAGATGTGATTTAATTCCTAATTTAGTTGAAACTGTTAAAGGATATGCTAAACATGAATCAAAGACTTTAGAAGATGTTATTAAAGCAAGAAATTCTGTATTAGATGCTAAAAATCCTAAAGATGAAATGGAAGCTTCTAATTCATTAAGTTCATCTCTTACTAAGTTATTTGCATTATCAGAAAGTTATCCTGATTTAAAAGCCAATGAAAATTTTGTGTCTTTACAAGAAAGTTTAAAAGAAACAGAAGATAAAATTTCTTATGCTAGACAATTTTATAATGACAATGTTATGAATTATAAAAATAAGTTAGAAGTTTTTCCTTCAAATGTAATCGCATCTATGTTTAATTTTAAACCTGAACCTTTTTTTGAAGCAACTAGTGAAGAACGTAAAAATGTTGAAGTTAAATTTTAAGGGCTTACAGAAGTAAGTCCTTTTTCCAAGGAGAAAGTATGAAAAAGATTATATATTTATTAATTTTATATTTATTTTTATTTACGGTTAATGTAAGTGCAAATGAAATAAACAAGATAAACATGGATATTTATATTGATCAAAATGGTGTTGCTGATATTAAAGAAGAATGGGTTGTTAATGCGACTGGTGGAACTGAAGTATATAAAACTTATAATAATATCGGTTCATCTATATTCAAGAATTTTAATGTAAGCTTAAATGGAACTAATTTTCAAAATATTGGAACTTGGGATGTAAATGCGTCATTTAGTGATAAGGCTTATAAAAATGGTATTCATGAAATAAGTGATGGTTTAGAATTATGTTTTGGAATAAGTAAATATGGAAGTAATACTTATACATTTGAATATCAAATAACTAATTTTGTTGTTAATTTAAATGATTCTCAAATGATGTATTGGACTTTAATACCTAGAAATTTAAGTAATATTGTAGATGAAATTTATATAAAGGTGCATTCTTCATTTAGGTATGAAGATAGTTTAGATGTATGGGGTTATGGTAAATACGGGGCTCCAACTTATGTATATGATGGTTATATTGAAATGAGTGCAGAAAATTTAACAAGTAGTGAATATATGACAATGCTTATTAAGTTTCCTAGTAATACATTTAATTTAGAAACAAGTATTGATAAGAATTTTGATTATTATTTAAATATGGCAAAAGAAGGTAGCATTAAGTATGAAAAAGAAATAAATAATCCAACTTTATTTCAAATGATTATAAATATTATTTTATTTATTTTAAGGATGTTTGCTATAGTGTTTTTTATAGGTTTAATAATACTTTTAGCGTATAATAATGCTGCTAAAAACAGTATATATAAGAAAAGTACTAAGAAAATACCAAAAGATACACCTAATTTTAGAGATATACCTGATGGGGGAATATATTATAATTATTATATATCTAATTTGTATGGTTTAACTAAAAACCAAACTGATTTATTAGGTGCTGTTTTATTAAAATGGTTAAAAGCTGGATATATTACAGTGGAGAAATTTGAAAAGTCTGGTTTATTTAAGAAAAATGAGATGGTTTCTTCAATGAAAATTTCTGGTGTTGTATGTGAAAGCACATTAGAGGAAGAATTATATCAAATGATTAAGGAAGCTGCTAAAGATGATTATTTGGAAGAAAAAGAATTTGAAAAATGGTCAAAAAAACATTATGAAAAATTACTTGGTTGGTTTGATAAAGTTGAAAATAATGAAGCAGATACATTTATGGAAAATGGTTTAGTTAAAAAGGAAATAATAAAAAAGGGATTAGTTAAAAAAGCTTCGTTTACTGAAGATAAAAAAGTATTTGAGCAAGCACAGAAACTTTATGGTTTAAAAAAATATTTAAAAGAATTTTCTAATATGCAAGAAAAAACTGTTATGGAAGTAAAATTATGGGAAGATTATTTAATTTTTGCTCAGATGTTTGGTATTGCTAAGGAAGTTGCTGCTCAGTTTAAAAAGATGTATCCTGAAGTTATTGAGGGGTATAATTATGATTTTGATACAATTATAATTATTAATAATTTTTCGACTCATGCAGTATCGAGTGCTCAAGCTGCTTTAGATAGAGCAAATAGTTATTCTGGTGGCGGCGGCGGATTCTCATCAGGAGGAGGCGGTGGTGGCTCCTTCGGTGGTGGCTCTGGTGGCGGTGGATTTAGATAAATATAATAATTTATTTAAACTAACTAGAGAATATGTTAATTTAAAAAATATTTAAAAAGATGATATTTTAATATATTGTCTTTTTTATTTGTATAATATTTTTAAAAAAATAAATATTTTTTCTTGACAAACAAATGTATGATGTGTATGATATTAGTTGTAGAGGGAAAGGTTTATTACTATTGCTTTAACTACTATAGAAATAAAACTTGTGAAAATGGGTTAATTGAAATTACAAATGAAAAATTAAATTTAACTAATATTACTAGATTAGAATTAGAAAATAAAGTAAAATGTATTTATATTGATAAATATAAAAATGTTAAAATTGATTTTAAATAAAAAAATTAATAGAAAGGAGAATAACATATGGACAATAAAAACTTACAAATAACTAATCATGATTTTTTAATTTATAGGGATTCGAACAATGACGTTAAGGTTAGTGTAATGTTAATAAATAACGATATATGGCTTACTCAAAATTTGATTGCAGAATTGTTTGGCGTAGGAAGAAGCACAATAACAGAACATATTAATAATATATTAAATACTGGTGAACTTGATGAAAATAACACCGTCGGAAAAACCGACGTTGATAATTCTAAA
>CAVIQT010000080.1:0-5673 GCA_963645165.1 Phocaeicola vulgatus | reverse complement strand
GACTATTATATTTCTTTTCATACTCTTATTATGGTTTATTTTAAGAATTTATTACATAAGATATATAAGGGTGAAGATAATGAATATTATTGATTTATATATAAGAAATATGAGTAAAAGTAATGTTTTAGACTTTGCTTATAAAAATAATATTATATTAAGTGAAGAAGAAACTAACTTTGTATATAACTTTATTAAAAATAATTATAAAGAAGTTATAAAAAATAAAAATAACTTTAATCTTAGTACATATAAAGAAAAGTTTTCCTCGGAAAACTATACAAAAATAGAAAAACTAATAAAAAAATATATTAGTTACTTATAACATCCATAATTAAATTATTATTAAAAGTACCACTTTTAATCATATCAATTTCTTCTTTATATGGAGCTTTATCATTAATATAAGGTGTTTCTAATATTTTAGGAACATCTTTTAATTTAGGATTATTAATTACACTTATTAAAGTATCAAACCCAATAGTACCATAACCAATATTCTCATGACGATCCTTATGAGAACCTAAATCATTTTTAGAATCATTTATATGAATACATTTTATTTTATCAATACCAATATATTTATCAAATAAATCTAAATAACGATCAAACTCTTTTAAATCAACACCAGAATCATTTAAATGACAAGTATCTAAACATACCCCAATATGATCATTTAATTCAATATTTTTTATTATAGACCATAATTCATCCATTTTAGAACCTATTTCAGTACCTTTTCCAGCCATTGTTTCAAGCAAAATAGTAGTTATATCATCTTCTCTAATAACTTTATTTAAACCATTTATAATATTACTTATAGCGGTAACTTTATCATGTTTAACAGCAGATCCAGGGTGAAGAACAATATATTTTATTTGCATTTGCTTACATCTATCCAATTCTTTTCTTAAAAATTCAATACTAAACTCATACTTATCTTTATCCATATTATTTGCTAAATTAATAATATAAGGAGCATGACAAATAACATTATCTAAAGAAATATTATTTTCTTTCATTTTATTAAATGCTAAAAAAGTATACTCATCATTAATACTAGAACGCACTGTATTTTGAGGTGCCCCAGTATAAAACATAAAAGCATTAGCTCCATAACTTAAAGCCTCATTAACACTTCCAAGTAATTGTTCATTTTTAAATCTTACATGTGAACCAATTATCATTTTAATCACCAAAAACATTTTACCAAATCACTATCTTTAAGTAAATAAAAAAGAATAGAGATTATCTATTCTTAAATATTAATTATTAAGATGTTCTTTGAGTATTAATATATCCAGCTGTCCCATTTTCAGGGCATTTAGTAAAGTCAATTGATTTACCTACAGTATCTTCACTAATAGTATCTTTACCAACAATAACTCCTTCTTTATAAGTAGTAGTTACACCCTTTTTTACTTCTTCTAATTCTTGAGCAGTAGTATTAACAGTAGCATAGTTATTATCACTTAAAGTTAAATAATAATATTCTTTTTCACCAACAACAACTCTTTGAACATATCCTTGATATGCACCATGAGCGCCATCAACTAAGTCATCAATTGTATAACAATGTTTAATTTCACCATTAACCATCGCAGCAGATTGAGCTTGAGATTGTGCTGAGTTAATTAATTTTTCACCATAAATAGCAAATGAGTTTCTTCTAGCATCTGTCATACTATTTAATACAGATGGTACAGCGATAATCATGATAATTGCTAAAACAACGATAACTGCTAATAATTCTACCAAAGTAAAACCGTTTTTATTATTTTTCATTCTCTTTCCTACTTTCTATAATAAATTATATAAAAAGTAGTTAGTAAAGTCAATGCTATTTTAGCATTTTAAAAATAGTATTTACAGTATCTAAAGTACTTAGAGTATCCGTTACTTTATTTGTTTTTTCATTTCTTTTATCTTTCTTATATTCACTTACTAAATCCTTATAATATTTATCACTACGATTTAAATATTTATACCAATAAGAATTCTTTCTTAAATAATCATGAAGTCCTTTATCATTACTAATCTTAACTAAAATATCCATCTTCATTAATCACCAAAAAACTTAGTAATTGGTCTTGGACTTTTAGGTATTATACTTTCTGTTTTAACCGGATTTTTACTAGTAAGCTCCTGTATTACATTAATAGCTTTCTGTGCATTATTAATATATTTTTGTACATTATCTATATTAATATTTTTAACTAAACGAGCAAGTTCTGCTAAAGATGTACTTTTTCTATCAGTTTCATCTAAAGACATATTATCTCTATACTTATCCCAAACTTCTCTATCATCACCATACATATCATAAATCTCATAAAAATCTTGCCAAGTATTTTTCTTATCTTTAATATAAGATACTAGTTCTGGATGCTTTTGGACAAAACTCTTAAATTCTTCTTTTTTATCCATTATAAAACCACCTACTAAATTATATATTTAATAAGTGGTTTTTATACTATAATTTAAAATCATCTAGAAAATCATCAATAGTCATTTCTGTTGCTTGCTCTTCTTTAGGAAGAATAGTTTCTGCATCTTTATCAAGAATAACCTTTAATTCTTTTAAAATAAATACTTTATTTATCTTTTGTTTAGTAATTAAAGAACCAGTAGATGTTAAATCCATAATCGCAATTTCACTATTTTTTAAATAATTAATTTCATTACCAGATAATAACCCCATAACATCCTTCGCACTCGCTATTAAAGCACATATTACTTCATAATTAGTAGACTTAACCTTCTTAATTAAAGTAGTACCTCTCTTAGCTCTTGATAATGTATTTAAATCTTTAAGTTTAATTCTCTTAGCAGTACCCTTATTAGTAAATATATCAATATATTCATCATCATCACTAAATGTTACACCAGAAACAACCCTATCTTCTTTTAAATTAATTCCCTTTACACCACTAGTTTTAGCGCCACTTACTGGTATTTCACTAGTATTATAATTTAAATAATAACCACTTTCTGTAACTATTAAAGTATAAGGTTTAGTAATCCAAACATTTACTACTTCATCATTATCTTTAATTTTCATTGCAGTATAAACTTTATTATAACGACTAACAATAAAATCATTTAATGAAGTTTGTTTAACCATACCATCTTTAGTAAAGAAAGTAACAATTGGATTAGTAATATCCTCATTAATAACATAAGCATTTACTACTTTATCATCTGGATTCATAGTAACAATATTACTTATATGTTTACCTAAATCTTTCCACTTACATGATGGTATTTCATGAATTGGAATATATAAATAATTACCTAAAGATGTAAAAATACATAACTTATTTAAAGTATTAGTTTGTAAATAATTAACTACATAATCTCCTGGTTTTAAAGCAGTATCACCATCATTACTATTATGAGATTTTTTACTAACTTTCTTTAAATAACCATCTTTAGTTAAAATAATAATAACATCTTCTTTAGTAATTAAATCTTTTTCATCTATTTTAAGTTCCGTAACAAAAGAAGATATTTCTGTCTTTCTAGGAGTACCATACTCTTTCTTAATACGACGAAGTTCCTCTTTAATAACTGTCTTTAAACGATTTTCATCGCTCAAAATTAAATTTAATTCATTAATTATTTTACGTAAATTCTCTAACTTTTCTTCTAATATAGTAATATCAGTATTAGTTAATCTATAAAGTTGTAACATAACAATTGCTGTTGCTTGTTCTTCTGTAAAATCATATTTACTAACTAAATTAATAATCGCATCTTGTTTATTTTTACTAGCACGAATAACCGCAATAACTTCATCTAATATACTTATAGCTTTAACTAAACCTTCAGTTATATGCATTTCTTTTAAAGCAAAATCTAAATCAAATTTAGTTCTTTTAATTACAACATCTTTTTGATGATCAATATAAGCATCAATAATAGGAATAATACCTAATAATCTAGGTCTACGCTTATCTATACATACCATATTATAATTATAAGATGTTTGTAAATCAGTATTCTTAAGTAAATATTTTAATACTAAATCTTTATCAGCACCTTGTTTTAAATCAATAACAATTCTAATAGAAGATTCCTTATCAGATTCATCTCTTACCTCAGAAATACCATCTAATTTCTTTTCATATCTTATCTCATCTATTTTCTCAACTAAAACTCTTTTATTAACTTCAAAAGGTATTTCAGTTATTACTATTTGTTCTTTACCTTTATTTTTTTCAAAAGTATATTTAGACCTAACAATTAGTTTTCCCTTACCAGTTTTAAAAGCAGATATAATTCCATCAGTACCCTCAACAATACCACCAGTAGGAAAGTCAGGTCCCTTAATTATTTCAAAAATAGATTCATCATGACAATTAGGACTATCTATTCTCTTAATAATCGCATCACATACCTCAATTAAATTATGAGGAGGTATATTAGTAGCATAACCAGCAGATATCCCATTAGTACCATTAACTAAAAGATTAGGAAATTTAGCAGGTAACACAGTTGGCTCTAATAAAGTATCAGAATAATTAGGAGCCATAACAACTGTATCTTTATCAATATCTTTTAAAAGTTCTTCACTTATTTTAGAAAGTCTACACTCAGTATAACGATAAGCAGCAGGTGGATCACCATCAACAGAACCATTGTTACCATCTACTTCAACTAAAGTATGATTTTGTTTCCACTTTTGGCTCATACGAATTAAAGCCTCATAAACAGAAGAATCCCCATGAGGATGATATTTACCTAATACATTACCAACCGCATTAGCACACTTTTTAAACTGTTTATCATAAGTATTCTTATCACGATACATAGCATAAATAATTCTTCTTTGAACAGGTTTTAAACCATCTCTAACATCAGGTATAGCCCTATCTTGAATTATATATTTAGAATAACGAGCAAATCTTAAACCCATTATCTCTTCTAAACTATATTCATGTATTCTTTTTAATGCATCTTCCACAGTTATCACCTTTTCCCAGTATTTAAAGTATAACATAAAAAAATCTACTTTCAAAAGGAAAATAGATTAATTTACAACAAACGGATCAGAAGAAGTACCTGTACCAGAAGATATTGTTACATCTGGTACAAGAGCGATGGATGGGCGAACGGCGTAGCTGTCGTATATAATATAGAAGGTTAACCCTCCACCGCTTCCAACATATATCATAGTTGCCGAATTAATATTAAAATAACAGGGAAATGAAAACGGAGAAGCAGTCCACCAATTACTACCACTTGCATTTTCATATAAATAATAAGTACTATTTGCTGTTTGAAAACTAGCACCAGCAAAACCTATTTCATCAGCAGATAATAATCCGATTTTATAACCATTTAAAGCACCATTTCCATTAACTGTGTCTTCACTTGTGAATTTTGATAATTTACCACCCAAGTTATCATTTGGACATATAAGTGTTGGACCAGAACCATTTGAGCTGCCATCGGAAGCAGAAAATCTTGCTGAAGCACTATAAAAGTTTCTGTTAGATCCTACACCATAATTTGTTCCAAGAGTACCAATATTCCATGGGCTATATGATGTACTTTTATATACACTTTTATCATTACAATAAATAACATCAGCTATCTTATCATCATAACCAGATAAATATGTATCATACCACTTCTTCAAATTAGTTAAAATTGTACTGTCAACCTTAT
>CAVIQT010000079.1:0-5547 GCA_963645165.1 Phocaeicola vulgatus | reverse complement strand
ATATAGACTTATTATTTCTACATCATATATTTCACTTAGTATATTTGCTTTAGTACATATATTTTTTTCTACACCACCATAGTTTAAATGCAATGCATATATAGATATTTTATTTTTTATAATATTAGTATTTTTACCAATAAGTTTATATTCATTTAGTAGAAGTAATAAATATAATACTAGATATATAGATACAGCAGGTGCTAAGAAGACATGACCACTTAGAGTAGATATACCAAATATTAATAGAAGTAATAAATATAATATACTTTTATTAATATTAAGTTTAGAATAATTTAAAATAATTAGATAGATACATATTAATATAGGAGAAAGCATAATAAGTAAGCCTAGTATACCAAAATGAAAATAAGCATCACATATATCTATTTCAATTAATCTACTTATATTAGTATTGTTTACTTTTGGTGTGTTGGAAAAACCAATACCAAAGAAGATATTAGTATCATCGTCTAAGTCATTATATATACTTAGAGTATTTGCAAATAGTATATTACGTCCACCTATTAATGTTTTTATCATTTTTCCTGTAAAGTTATTAGTATAAAATATTTCTAAACTACTACTTATTTCATCTACTTCTTTTAATCTATTTTCATCTATTAGTAATTCTTCATCTACATTTAAATTATATTCTTTCATATATTTATAATTATCTATAGCATAAGAATTAATACTAGCAATAATAGTAAATAACATTAATATGAATGAAATAATAACAATTTTATTTATTTTTTTATTTTTAATTAAAGTAAATAAATGCATTATAATAGTTATAAATAATACACCTAAAGTAGATACTTTAGTACCAATTAATAATATAGTTAAGATAATAGGAAATATTATTAGGAATTGATAATTTTTTTCTTTACAGTATAAATAAGAAAAAGGAAATAAAATAATCATAATGTTGGCAATTTCATTGCCAGCATAGAACCAACCAATTGAGCCTTTTAAACTTTCTGGATAAGTTGGGTAATGGGTATTTATTATTTGAGGAACAATTAATAAAACTGTGTATATAATTAAAGAATATTTTAAAATATCATTGATTTTATTTTTATTAAATCCATAGTCATCATAATAACATAATAATCCGGAAAAAGTTATGGGAAAAAATAGTAACTTAAATAGTGATTTTAATTCGTCATAGATTTGTGATATAGATAGAGGTAGTTTTAATATTAAATACACAATTGTATAAAGAAGCAAAAACATTAATAATACTAAACTTATTTTTTTATATTTAGATGATGATTTAATAATATATATAACTAAAACTAGCAAAAATAGACATTTAATAATTATTCCAGGAGATATTGATAAATTCATATTTCTTGTAATTAGCGCGGTTATTAAGTCTAAAAATGGCAAAAAAATAAAATATAAGTTTAAAGGTATTTGGTTCATAAAGCCTCCTTATAAATATTATACAATAGGGAATTAAAAAAAGAAAACTAAAACAGAAAATTTATTTAAATAAAAAAGATGAAAATTAAATTTATTTCATCTCTTGTTAATCTAATTATTCTTTATAAGCGTTTTTGTATTCTCCACTTTTAATATTATTTATCCAGTTTTCGTTTTCAACATACCAGTTAATAGTTTCTTTAATACCTTCTTCAAAATTATATGTTCTAGTCCAACCTAATTCTTCTTCAGCTTTAGTACTATCTATGGCATATCTTAAGTCATGACCAGGTCTATCAGTAACATGTGTTATTAAGCTTTCTGGTTTATTTAATGCTTTTAAGATGGTTTTTACTACTTCAATGTTTTGTCTTTCAGAGTGTCCACCTAAATTATATGTTTGGCCAATTTTTCCTTTATGCATTATTAAGTCAATACCTACATTATGATCGTGAACATGAATCCAATCTCTAACGTTTTCACCTGTGCCATAAACAGGAATAGGTTCATCATTTAATGCTTTACTTAATACTAATGGTATTAATTTTTCAGGAAATTGGTATGGGCCATAATTGTTTGAACATCTAGAAATAGTTGCTGGAAAGTTAAAAGTTCTAATGTATGCACCAACTAAAAGATCGGCACTAGCTTTACTTGCTGAATAAGGACTTGATGCATGAATTGGTGTTTTTTCAGTGAATTTTAAATCAGGTCTATCTAATGGCAAATCACCATAAACTTCATCAGTAGATATTTGATGATATCTTTTGACATTTGTTAATCTTGATGCATCCATTAATACTCCAGTACCAATAATATTAGTATCTAGAAATATTCCTGGATTTTTAATGGAGTTATCTACATGACTTTCAGCTGCAAAATTAATTACCCAATCAAAGTTTTCTTTTTCAAATAGTTCATAAATGAATTTACGATTAGTTATGTCTCCTTTGATAAATTTAAAATTTTGTTTATCTATAATAGGTAATAAATTATTATAATTTCCAGCATAGGTTAAGGCATCTAAACATACAAAGTTATATTCACTATATTTATTTACCATATAATGAAGAAAATTACTTCCAATAAAACCAGCTCCACCAGTAACTAATATTTTCACTTTTTTATCATCTCCATTTTTAATTCTTTGTTATATCTTAATATTGCATCTTGCCATGTTGGTAATTTATCTAAGCCAATGTTAGTAATACATTCTTTATTTAATCTTGAATTTAATGGTCTAGTTGCTTTTTGAGGATAATCTTTAGTTGGGATATCTTTTACACGTACTTTTTTACCGTTAGTTTCAAAGATATATTTAGCAAATTCAGCCCATGAGCAAAATCCTTCGTTAGTAGCATGATATATTCCATATTGGTCTGTTAAAGATAAATCTACTAGAAATTTAGCTAAATCAACAGTGTATGTAGGACTTCCTACTTGATCAGATACTACTGATAATTCTTCTTTTGTTTCTGATAGTTTTAACATAGTTTTAACGAAGTTACCACCATTAATACCAAATACCCATGATGTACGAACAACAAATGATTTTCCATATGTTAAAGCATAATTTTCTGTTAATACTTTGCTTTCTCCATATACATTTTGAGGATTTCTTACATCATTTACATTATAGATACCATCTTTTTTACCATCAAAAACATAATCAGAACTTATAACAATTATTGATGAATCTACCATGCTTGCTGCTTCTACTAAATATTTTGTTCCAAGTCCATTTACGTTAAGGCACGCTTCTTTTTCATCTTCTGCTAAGTCAACTTTAGTCCATGCAGCGCAGTGAATTATAACGTCCGGTTTAAAATTAGTTACAACATTATGTACAGATTCTTCATCTGTTAAATTCATTTCTTTTGATGTTGGAGTTAAAATATCTTCTTTATTAAATCCACGAGCAAGTAATTCTCTTACAACGTCATAGCCTAATTGTCCAGAATACCCAGTTACTAATACTTTCATTTATTCACCTTGAAATATGTAGGACTTTCTTTTAGTGTTGGTCTATTCATATCCTTATCAGATAATAAAGGCTTTTCGATATCATATTTATCTAATTCCCAGTCAATTGCTAGATCCGGATCGTCCCAAGCAATACCGCCTTCCATATCAGGGGCATAATCATTATCAACAATATATTGAAATAATGATTCATCTTTTAAACTTACAAAACCATGAGCATATCCACGTGGAACTAGTAATTGTCTACCATTTTCAGGAGTAAGTAAAACACTAGTCCATTTGCCATAGGTTTCTGAGCCTTCTCTAATATCTACAACAACATCTAATATCGCGCCTTGTAAACACTCTACTATTTTAGCTTGACATTTAGGATCTTTTTGAAAATGTAATCCTCTTACGATACCTTTACCACTTAGAGAACGATTTAATTGTCTTACTTCTCCAAATTCTAAACCGTTTTTTTCAAAATATTCTTTTACAAAATAAGGACTAAAATATCCTCTATTGTCACCAAATTTATCTGGTTCAATAATATAACAATCTTTTAATTTAGTTTTAATGATTTGCATTTGCTACCTCTTTCATATACTTTCTTTAAATATTTCCCATAATTATTCTTTTTTAATTGTTCGGCTCTATCTAATAAAGTTTCTTTATCTATCCAGCCTTTGTCAAACGCAATTTGTTCTAAACAAGCAACAATTTTATCTTGATTGTTTTCAATAGAGCGAATAGCGTTAGCAGCATCTAACTGACTTTCAAATGTACCAGTGTCAAACCAGTTAAAGCCGCCGCCTAAAAGTTCGGCCTTTAACCTTTTTTCTTTTAAGTACATTTCATTTAATGAAGTTATTTCATATTCTCCTCTTTTAGATGGAATAATATTTTCTGCCATTTGTGGTGCTCCCTTAGGATAAAAATATAAACCAGTTATCGCATAATCAGATTTAGGATTAATAGGTTTTTCTTCAACACTTATGATGTTATTATTTTCATCTAATTCCATAATTCCAAATCTTTGCGGATCTCTAACTTCATAACCAAAGTTAGTGGCATAACCATTTTCAGCATTAATAACAGCATTATCAAGCATTTTGACAAAACCATTACCATAGAATATATTATCACCTAAAACCATTGCGCTAGTATCATCACCAATAAAGTCTTTGCCTAAAATAAATGCTTGGGCAAGACCATCTGGTGATGGCTGAATAATATAACTTAAATTAATACCAAATTTCTTACCATCATGAAGAAGTCTTTTAAACATAGGTTGATCTTCTTTTGTTGTAATAATTAAAATATCTCTTATTCCAGCAAGCATTAATACAGATATGGGATAAAATATCATTGGTTTATCATATATTGGCATTAATTGTTTGCTTATTCCTTCTGTAATAGGATACAATCTGGTTCCAGAACCACCAGCAAGTACAATTCCTTTCATAAAACCTCCTACTTCCTTATAATTGTATCATATAAAGATAAGATATAGTAAAAAAAGATAGAATTTTAATAAATTTCTATCTGTTCCTTTTCATAATGTGCATCCTTCTGCATTAATTTTAATAACAATATCATTGCCTCACCATTTTCATAGTGTACCAAAGTTCTAATTTATAGTCTTTAATTAAATTTAGAAAAATGAAAATAACACAAAAATTAGATAATGTGATAATATTATATTTACAAAATAGTAAATGTAATTTGTTTCCATTTTGAATTTAGCTTTTTTAGGAAATAATAATATTATAAATGGTAATAATAAGGGAATAAAATATCTGCCTTGAACTCCATCAACGTAATTTAGATTATCACTTGACCAACCAAAGTACATTGCGGCAAATGTTGCAGCAAAGGAGACTAATAATCCTATACCACAAATTATTTTTGCTTTTTTATCATTATTTATCCTTTCAGATGATAATATTATATAGGTAAAGATTAATATGTATATTAAAATAAATATATCACTTAACTTATATCTAAACCATGTAAAATAACCAATTAAACTTTGTAAGTAGTAAAGTCCATTTATTTTAAATGTATTAAAGGCGATTGTAAATATTCTAAGTGGGTTTTGTAATATTAAATGTAGATTTTCAGAGTCCAAAATACTTGCTCCACTACTTC
>CAVIQT010000078.1:0-14543 GCA_963645165.1 Phocaeicola vulgatus | reverse complement strand
CCTATACGGCTCCATACTCCGGGTATTATAAGTTAGAAACATGGGGAGCACAAGGCGGAGGTTATAATAATTCGGGTGGCACTGGTGGCTATTCGACTGGCTCAGTCTTTTTAGAAAAAGGAACTAAGTTATATATAAATGTTGGAGGCACTGGAAGTTATAGTTCAACTGCTAATGTATCTGGTGGATATAATGGTGGCGGCGGAGGTTATTATCAATCTAATTATGCTAATACTAGGTATTTTTCTAGCGGCGGCGGAGCCACCCATATTGCGACTACTAGTGGTTTATTATCAGCGCTATCTTCTAAAATAAGTGCTATTTTAATTGTGTCTGGAGGTGGCGGCGGAGGATATGTAGATACATCTTCTTCTATTAATAACGTTGGAGGCAGTGGTGGTGGATATATTGGAAGCAATGGAAAATTATCAATTTCTGGTTGGGGTTCTTTTGGCTATGGTGGTTCTCAAACAACAGGCGGGAAAACTGTCTGTGATTCTTCAACTTGTAGTAGTACTACTAGCTGGATTGGTTCAGTAAGTGGTACTGGTTCTTTTGGAAAGGGCGGAAGTAATACTGCTGCGGCTTCAAATGGTGGTGGTGGTGGCTATTATGGTGGTGGTAGCTCAATTCATGTTCAATCTGCTGGTGGTGGATCTGGTTATATTGGAAATGCATCTCTTATAAATAAGCTTATGTTTTGTTATGATTGCGCATCTTCAACAGCGAAATCTACTAAAACATTTACCACTGTTTGTGCATCTTCAACTCCTACAAATAATTGTACAAAGCAAGGTAGTGGTTATGCTAAAATAACATTCATAGGAACTTCAAGTTCAAATACTGATACAAACGTAACAACTACGGAATATTTTAGTAATAATACAGAATATGTATTTGTGGCTAGTACAACAGGGACATATAAATTAGAAGTATGGGGCGCCCAAGGCTCTGGTTCAGGTGGAGCGGGAGGATATGCTAGTGGTCAAGTATCTTTAGAAAAAGATGATTTCTTATATGTAAATGTTGGTGGAATGTCAGGTTCTACTGCAGGAGGTTATAATGGTGGAGGAACTGCTACTACTGGTGGATATGGTGGCGGCGGCGCTACTCATATTGCAAAAGTATCTGGATTGTTATCTACTTTATCATCAAAAACTAGTTCAATATTAATTGTTGCTGGAGGCGGCGGTGGTTCTGGTAAATCAGGTGCTGGTGGTGCTGGCGGCGGAATAACTGGCAATAAAGGTCTTGCTGGAACTTATGATAAAGGTGGTGGTGGTGGAACACAAACCGCTGGAGGGACTCCTTTTGATACTACATGGGCAAATGCTGGTCAATTTGGTTTAGGCGGAAGTTATGCTAAAGGAGAAAATGCTGGGGCTGGTGGCGGCGGATATTATGGTGGAGCATCAAGTACTGGTGGTGATCATTATGCCGGTGGTGGCGGTGGATCTGGTTATATAGGTAACTCTCTTTTATCAGATAAAGTCATGTACTGTTATAATTGCACTGCTTCTACGGTAACATCTACTAAAACTGTATCTACTACTTGCATTAACACTAATCCTACATCTAATTGTTCTAAACAAGGAGCAGGATATGCTAAAATTACGTTTATTTCTACAAATTAATTTTTAAAACATTATAAAAGTCTATGATATTATCACTTTTGGTGGTTAATTCTGTTGTCAAAACGTTAAAAATAGTACAAAATATGGTTAGTAAAAAGGTGATAATATGAATGATAAGGTTTATTTCAAAAGAAAGATTTACAAAAAATTATTAGAATGGAGGGAAACCAGTAATGGAAAAACGGCACTATTAATTGAGGGAGCAAGACGTATAGGAAAAAGCACAATTGCTGAAGAATTTGGTAAGAATGAATATGATGAATATTTAATTATTGATTTTAATGTGGCACCAGAAGAAATTAAAAATTTATTTATTAATGAGAGATATGATATATATTTAATATTACAAAAACTACAAGTTTTCTATAATAAAATATTGCCAATGAGAAAATCATTAATAATATTTGATGTGGTTCAATTTTGTCCGAGGCTAGATCTTTAATAAAGTACTTAGTTGCAGACGGAAGATATGATTATTTAGAAACTGGTTCTTTAATATCAATAAAAAAGAATTTACTTGGTTAGATGAGGCAAAAATTATAAATTTATGTAATAATGTAACTCATCCAAGTATTGGTTTGGAACTAACTAAAGATGAAAATAGTTATAAATGTTATCAATCTGATGTTGGATTACTTACAACACAGGCATTTATTAATAAACCTTTTGTAAATAATGAAATTTATAAAGCTATATTATTTGATAGGTTAAATATTAATGAAGGCATGATAATGGAAAATTATGTTGCTCAAACCTTGAAAGCTAATGGATACAAGTTGTTTTATTATTATAAAAATGATAATGATGTAATAAAAATAATATGGAAATAGATTTTTTGATAGTACAAGATAAAAAATTAAATCCAATTGAAGTTAAATCGGGAGATTATAAAAAACATACATCTCTTGATAGGTTTAAGGATAAATATAAAAAGAATGTTGGTACTAGATATGTTCTTCATACTAAAGATTTAAAAGTAGAAGATGACATAGTATACTTGCCTTTATATATGGCGATGTTCTTATAGTACTTTACAAAAAATGTGTCAACAAACACATTTTTTTGTTTTTTAGGAAAAAATACTTGCTCAATTTCTTTCTTTATTGTAATATTATGGTAGACAGTGGCATGATGTGGAAGAAAGTGGGGGATTAAGATGTTAATGGGAGAATATCATCATAGTATTGATGATAAAGGACGATTAATTATTCCTTCTAAGTTTCGTTATGAACTTGGGGAAAAATTTATTGTAACTCGTGGTCTTGAAAAGTGTTTATTTGTTTATTCTCTTACTGAGTGGGAGAAAATAGTTAAACGTTTAAAGATGTTACCTTTTACTAATAAAGATGCTCGTAATTTTACCCGTTTCTTTCTATCAGGAGCTGCAGAGTGTGAGTTCGATAAACAAGGTCGAATAAACATTACCTCCCCACTCGTTAGTTATGCCGGTTTAACAAGTAAATGTGTTATAATCGGCGCTAACGATAGATTAGAAATATGGGCCGAGGATTCATGGAATAATTTCTTTGAGAAAAACGAAGATAATCTAGCAGAGATTGCTGAACATCTTTTTAAGAGTGATGATTATGAAACATTATAGTGTGCTTAAAGATGAACTGATAACTGGTTTAAATATTAATCCTGATGGTATATATGTAGATTGTACGCTTGGTTATGCGGGAGACTCAAAAGAAATATTAAAGCGATTAAAAAGGGGTTTTTTATTCGCCTTTGACCAAGATGAAGATGCAATTTGTTTTAGTCAAAATGAACTTTCTAAAATTGGAAATAATTTTAAAATAATTTATTCTAATTTTGTTAATTTGAAAGAAAAGTTAAAAGAAGAAAATATAAGTGAAGTTGATGGTATAGTTTATGATTTAGGTTTATCTAGTCCTCAGATTGATGAGGTAAGTCGGGGTTTTTCTTTTATGAGTGATGCTCCTTTGGATATGCGTATGAATAAATCATCTAAGTTAGATGCTAAAGAGGTAGTAAATACTTATTCAGAAGAGAAACTAAAAGATATATTTTTTACTTATGGGGAAGAAAAGTATTCTAAAAGTGTTGCTAGAGGTATAGTAAAAGAAAGAAGTAAATCATCAATTGATACAACTATGCAGTTAGTGGAAGTTATAAAAAGAAATGTACCAACTAAGTATTTTTTTAATAATCATCCAGAAAGACAAATATTTCAGGCAATTAGAATAGAAGTAAATGATGAGTTAAATGTTTTATCTTCATCACTTATAGATGCGATAAGTTTACTTAAACCTAAAGGAAGATTATGTGTTATTACATTTCATTCTTTAGAAGATAGAATTGTAAAACAGACCTTTAAGAAGTTAAGTGAAGTTAATGATATATATAAAGGGATGCCTAATATTCCAGAGGAGTATAAAGCTAAAATTAAATTAATTAATAGAAAGCCTATTTTACCTAGTGATGATGAACTTAAGGAAAATAGTCGTAGTAAGAGTGCTAAGTTAAGAATAATTGAAAGGGTTTGAATATAATGGGAAGAACTAAAAGGAAAGTAAAAATGCGTAAAAGTGATAGATTTATGATTTTCTTAATCTGTCTTTTAGTTGTTAGTGCTCCTGTTTTAGTTGTATATTCAAAGAGTATGCTTTCTAAGAGTAATATTGAAGTTGAAAGATTAAAAAATAAAATTGAAAAGCAAGAAACTATTAATGAAAGTATAAGTATGAAAATAAATGAACTTGCTTCTTTAACTAATATTCAAGATATTGCTAAGGAGTATGGTTTAAGTTATCAAAATGATAATATTATAGTTGTAAAGTAAGGAATTTTTATGAAGAAAACAGCAAATACTGTAATTGTGTATAAGTATATTTTAGTATTGGTTGCTGCTTTTTTTGCTTTAATAATAGCTAAACTTATTTATGTGGCAGCTAGCTCTAGTGTTGATGGTATTGATTTACATAAGTTTGCTTTATCTAGGACAACAGCAACTAAGACTATTCATGCTAAAAGGGGTAGTATTTATGATGTGGCTGGGGAAGTTTTAGCCCAAGATGTAAGGTCTTATACGGTTGTTGCGTATTTATCTTCTTCTAGAACAACAGATATTACACATCCATATCATGTAGTTGATAAGCAAATGACTGCAGAGGCACTTAGTCCTTTATTAAATATGAGTGTGGATACTATTTTAAATATGCTTAATGCTGATTTATATCAGGTTGAGTTAGGTCCTGGGGGAAGAAATATAACGGAGTTATTAAAACAAAAGATAGAGGCATTAGATTTACCAGGTATTGGTTTTATTAAAAGTACTAAAAGGGATTATCCGATGGGAGATTTTGCTTCTTATATTATTGGTTATGCTAAGAAAAATGATGATGATGAAATTGTTGGAGAATTAGGTATTGAAGGAAAGTATAATAGTGAGTTAAAGGGAACTGATGGGAAGACTATTTATCAAAAGGATGCTTATGGTTATAAAATAGCAAATACTCCAGAAAGTACGACTGAGGCTTTAGATGGTTATGATATATATTTAACGATAGATTCTAATATTCAGCTTTATTTGGAAAATGCGATATCTGAGTTTGAAGATGCTGGGGTAGACTGGGTTACTATGACTATTGCGGATGCTAAAACAGGGGCAATTGTTGCTTCTTCGTCTAGTCCTTCTTTTAATCCTAATACTTTAAATATTAAAAATTATGAAAATCCTTTAACTAGTTATGTTTATGAACCTGGTAGTACAATGAAAATATATTCTTTTATGGCCGCAATTGAAGAAGGTATTTATAATGGGGATGAAGAATATCAGTCTGGTTCTATTCCGGTTGATGGTTTTACTATAAGTGATTGGAATACTAAGGGATGGGGTAAGATTAATTTTGATACTGGTTTTACTTATTCGTCTAATGTAGCGGCTGTGTTACTTGCTCAAAAGTTAGGTAAAGATAAGTTGTATGAATATTATGAAAAGTTTGGTTTTGGTAAGAAAACAGGTATTGAATTATCTGGTGAGTATAATGGCAAAGTGGAATTTTATTATGATAGTGAACTTGCTAGTGCTTCTTTTGGTCAAGGTATTACTACTACTCCTATTCAAAATATTCAAGCTCTTACTTCTATTACTAATAATGGGGTTGTTTTAAAGCCTTATATTGTAAGTAAGATAGTTAATCCTGCTACTAATGAGGTAGTTTATGAGGGAAAAAGAACAGAGGTAGGTAGAGTAGTTAGTGAATCTACTGTTACTAAGATTATTGATTTAATGGATAAAACTGTTAATGGAGATGATAATGTAGCGACTGGTAAAAAATATCATACTGATGCGGTTAGATTAATTGGTAAAACAGGTACTGCCCAGTATACTAATTCTAATGGTAGATATGCTAGTGGGACTTATAATAATATTAGATCTTTTGCGGGTATATTTCCTAAAGATGATCCTGAGTATATTATTTATCTATCTGTTAAAAGATTACAGTCAGCATCAAGTACGATGGGTACAATTGTAAAAAAAGTAGTAGAATCAGTTGCTAAGTATAAAAATTTATCATATAAAGAGTCTAGTACTGATAATAATAAAATACAAGTTATAGATAATTATTTAAATAAAAGTGTTAATGATGCTAAGAATATTATAGAAAGTAAGGGTTTAACTCCTATAATTATTGGGGATGGTGATACTGTAATTGGTCAGTATCCTAGTAAGAATACAAGTGTTTTAGTAGGTAGTAAAGTATTTATAAATACTAATGGAAGTAATATAACTATGCCTAATGTTATTAATTGGACTAGTTCAGAGTTTATTTCTTTTGCTAATTTAGCTCATTTATCTTATAATATAAATGGTTATGGTAATGTAGTTAGTTCTTCTATTAGTGAGGGTGAGATTATATTACCTGATACAATAATAAATATTGAGTTAAAGGAGTAGTTTATGAAGAAGTTTTTTAAAAAGTTTATGAGTTCTTATCAGCCAATTTTAATTGTATTAATTATACTTGTAGTAGTACTTATTATTTATATTAATGGTATTTTAAGTAAACATAAGACATATTTATTTTATGCTACAGATGATTATGTAAGTATATATAATGGAGTAATTAATCTTGATTATGATATGAATGTATTTGTGGGAAGTAATAATAAATATATGCTTAAAGATGATATAAAGGTTAAGTCATATAAAATAGGCTATTATGTTAAAGTAAATGATAATTATAAGGAATTAATAACTGAAGAAGATAGTGATGATGATGGTTTTTCTTTAAAGAATATTATTGAAAGCTCTACTTCATATAATTTTACTTCACTTTGGGATAATGAAAAGTTTTTAAATAAAGAGAAGATAAATGCTTTAGATAGTGGGTTATATTTTATAATTGAAGCAAAGACTATGAAAGATGAAACTATATATAATAAGACAGATATTACTTTATCAAAAGTTTCTAAATAATTAATTGATATTTATTTAAGTTTTTGTTAGAATGTTTATAGGGTAAAAAGGTGAATGAATATGGATAAGTTTAATAAATTTTTAGATTTTATAATGACTGATAAGACAGCTTCAATAATTTTTTATGTTATACTTGGTTCTTTGGCACTTCTTTTTTTGGTTTTAATTATATCTACTATTTCTAGTATAGTTAAAAAGGATAGTAAGAAAGAATTGGATACTAAGGATGATAAGGTTAATGAATCTAAGGATGATGTTATTTTAAAAGAGGAAAGTAATGATATAGAGGAAAAGGATACTTTAACTGAGACGATGACTTTTAATGATATGCTTATGAATAAAGATTCTAGTGATGAGGATATTAAGAGTAGTGATGATCCGTTAGTTTATTTAGATAAAAGTGAAGATATTAAAAGTGATTATAATGAGATTATAGATAAAAATGATAGTTTAAAGGATACTAATGATGGTAGTGATATAGAAAAGGTATTAAATGATTCAGTTAATGAGGAAAAGTCTATTGGGGAGTTATTAAGTATTAATGAAGATATACCTGCTTTAGAGCCTGCTGATATTAGTGGAATTGATGATAGTACTCCTAATAAGGATGAAGAGTTACCTTTAGAGGTTAAACCTAAGTTTAATGAGGATGAAGAAAGTAAGTTAACTGAAGTAGTTAGTGAGAAAAAGGATTTTGTTTCTAATGATGAACTTAGAAGTAGATTAGAGAAATTAAAAGGCTTACATAATAAAAGTACTTTAGATGGTAAAGAAGTAAGTAATGAGACTGAAAGCATTGATAAGGAACTAGAAAATATCATGAAAAGTGTAGGTTTAGAAGATACGATGGTTATTCCTAATCTTAAAAGTGAGGAAAAGATTTTAGGTAAATAGGCAATTAAGTTTGCCTTTTTTTTTAGTTTTTGTTATTATTTATTAAGGTGATACAAGGTGGTAAAATACGATGAAGATTCGATAACTATATTAGAAGGCTTAGAAGCAGTTAGAAAAAGACCCGGTATGTATATTGGTTCAACTGATAAAAGAGGTATGCATCATTTGGTTTGGGAAATTATTGATAACTCAGTAGATGAAATTATTAATGGTTATGGCAATAAAATAAATGTAAGAATAAATAAAGATGGTAGTATAACAGTTGCTGATAATGGGAGAGGTGTACCAACTGGTATGCATAAAAGTGGTAAAAGTACGCCTGAAGTTATTTATACGATATTACATGCTGGTGGTAAATTTGAAACTGCTGGGTATAAGGTATCTGGTGGTCTTCACGGAGTAGGTGCTTCAGTTGTTAATGCTTTAAGTGATAGTATGGAAGTAACTATTTTAAGAGATGGAGCAATTCATCAAATTAAGTTTGCTAATGGTGGTAAGGTAGTTAGTCCTTTAAAGAAAATAGGAACTACTAATAAAACTGGCACTATAGTAACATTTACTCCTAATAAGGAAATATTTAAAAATTTAAGTTTTAGTTTTACTACAATATGTGAAAGAATGCAGGAGAGTGCTTTTTTACTTAAAGGTCTTACTTGTGAAATTGAAGATATAGAAGATAATAAAAAAGTTACGTATCATTATGATAATGGGTTAATATCTTTTGTTGAATATATTAATGAAGATAAGAATGTTTTACACAAGGTTGTACCTATTCATGGGGTTAAAAATAGTATTGAGGTTGATATTGCTTTGCAGTATACTGATTCATATAATGAAAATATTGTTTCTTTTGTAAATAATGTTAAAACTGTTGATGGTGGTTCTCATGAGGTTGGGTTTAAAACTGGTATTACTAAGGCTTTTAATGATTATGCAAGAAATAATAGTTTATTAAAGGCAAAGGATGCTAATTTTGAAGGTTCTGATGTAAGAGAGGGTTTAACGGCAGTTATTAATTTAAAGATACCAGAAAATTTATTACAGTTTGAAGGACAAACTAAGGGTAAATTAGGTACACCTGAGGCAAGACCAGTAGTAGAGAGTATTGTTTATGATGCTTTAAAGTATTATTTAGAAGAAAATAGAGAAATATCTGTTGCGATTATTGAAAAAATGACTAAAAGTAAAGTGGCTAGGGAAGCTGCTAGAAAAGCAAGAGAAGAAGCAAGAAATGGCAAGAGTAAGAAAAATGAGGCTAGAAGTTTAAGTGGTAAATTAACTCCTGCTCAAGCAAGAAATCCTAAAATTAATGAACTTTTTATTGTTGAAGGACAGTCAGCTGGTGGGACAGCTAAAAATGGTAGAGACCGTAAGTTTCAAGCTATTCTTCCTTTAAGGGGTAAAATTATTAATACGGAAAAAGCAACTACAGCAGATATATTTAAAAATGAAGAAATTAATACAATGATTCACTGTATTGGGGCAGGATATGGGGCTGAGTTTGAAGTAAAAGATATTAATTATGATAAAGTTATAATTATGACTGATGCTGATGATGATGGGGCACATATTCAGTGTTTGTTACTTACTTTCTTTTATAGATTTATGAGACCACTTATTGAAGAGGGGCATTTATATATTGCGATGCCACCACTTTATAAAGTAGAGTATGGGAAAAATCATGTTTATTGCTGGACTAATGAGGAACTAGCTGAGGAAACAAAGGGTAAAACTAACTATAAAGTACAAAGATATAAAGGTTTAGGCGAAATGAATCCAGTTCCTTTATGGGAAACAACAATGGATCCTAAGACTCGTAATTTAATAAAGGTTTCGATAACTGATGCTGCTTTAGCTGAAAAAAGGGTAAGTGTTTTAATGGGAGATGTAGTTGAACCAAGAAAAGAATGGATTAATGAAAATGTAGAGTTCTCATTAGAAGATGATTATCAAATTGAAACCAAAAGATAAGAGAGATTTAAATCTCTCTCATTAAATTCTTATTTTTATAAGGATTTTTTTTGTCTATTTTATCTACAAATAATATGCCATCTAAGTGATCTATTTCATGCTGGAAAGCAACTGCGATGTCTTCGCGAACGCGGATGCGATATTCATCACCATTTTCATCAAAGGCATCAATAGTCATTCTAGCATGTCTTGGAACAATACCTTCTACTTCTCGGTTAATACTTAAGCATCCTTCACCTTCACCAACATAGATAAGTTCTTCGCTTAGACTTACTACTTTAGGGTTAATTACAACATAACGGTTAAATTTACCTTCTTCTATTTCTTCAGATATAACAAATATTCTTTTTAAAATACCTAATTGAACAAATGATAGTCCCATTCCTGGTCTTAAATCATATTTTTCACTATATTCTTTAATTTGACTTTTTTCTAGATAATCTAGAGAGTCATTTATTAATTTTTTAGTTTCTTCATCAAGTGGGAATGTTACTTCTTTAGATACTTGATGTAATATTTTATTTGATTCATCTAATATTTTAATATCAGGCACCATAATAATACCCCTTTCATTACGTGGTTATTTTAACAAAAAATAAGAAAAAAATAAAGTCCTAAAAGTGTAGGGTTAATTTTTCATTAATTTTATAGTTTTTACTATAACCTTTAGGTAGTTCTAGAGTGTGAATACTTTTTCTTAATATTATTATATTATTAGGAGTAATGTTATAGTATTTTTCGGTTATTATCATATTTTTATCTATACCTATTATATCTATTGGTTCTTTCATAAAGAAGGTGTGTATTTTATTTACATTAGGGAAAAATAGTCCATAATTTATATTTTTTTTACCCATTAAACCTAATAATTTATCTTTAAAACTTTTAGCAATTATAATCTTTATCATTATTTACCTCTAGTTTATTATATAATATTTGACTTTTTTTCACAAATATAGTATTATATTTCCTACTTTTAAGGGGGGGAATTTTTAATGGATTTAAAAAAGAAAAATATATTAGATAATTTACAAAGATTTTATCATGAGAAGAGATATTATGATTTTCTTAATGTTATGAAGATTTATATTAGTGATTATGGAATGCCAACTGATGATGTTGTTTTAGCATTTGAATATGGTAAGGCTTTAGCAGTTTGTGGTTATAAGAGTAAAGCAGTAAGTGTTTTAGAAAGTATTGTTAATATAGGGGATTTTAATGTAGAAATTGAGCTTGCACTTTGTTATTCTACTTTAGAACAGAAAATGCCTTATGATTTAGATAAGGCTAAAAAGTATTTATTAGATGTTATTAGTAAGTATAGTGGTAATGATAAGGCTTTAGTTTCTGCTTATTCTGTTTTAGCTAGTGTTTATGTAAAAGAGTTAGATTATGATGGCGCTATAAGTGTTTTAAAAAAGGGATTAAGTTATTTTCCAAATGATGCTGTATTACTTAATCAGTTAGGTATGGTTAATTATTTAAAAAATGATTATATGAGTTCTATAACATATTATAAAAAAGTTCTTAATAAGGATCCTAATAATAGTATAACAATTTTAAATCTTGGTTATTCTTATATGGGTTTATGTGATTATTTAAATGGTATTAGATATTTTAAGACTTATATAACTAATAATCCTTTAGATTTTAAAGGTTATTTAGGACTTGGTAATTTATATTTAAAGCAGGGTGATTTTAATGGTGCGATAGTATCTTTAGATGATGCTTTATCTTATGCGAAAGGAAAAAGGGGGAAGGCTTCTTGCTTAGTAGAGTTAGGCAATTTATATTATAGATTAAGAGATTATCATACAAGTGAAGAGTTATATAATAGAGCTATATATTTATTTAAAGATTCTAATAAGGCTTATCTTGGATTATATAAGGTATATCAAAAAACTGGAAGAGAAATAGATGCTAAAAGGATATTAAGTTATGCTTTATCTAGTGAGGATAAGTATGCTAGTAGTTTCTTAATTAATGAACATAATAAGTCATTAAATCAAACATTTACTAATAAAATATAGGTTTTATACTAATTGACTTTTTAGAAAAAAAACTATATTATTATGGTAGGTGAGATACTGATATGAAGAGTAAAAAAGGTCAAGCTTTAGTTGAATATGTAGTTATAATTGGGGTAGTTACAGTACTTATAATTGCTCTTGTTAATTATTTTGGTGGATATTTAAAAGATGCGATAACTAAGTCTTCATGTCCACTTGTTGGGGAAAAGTATGAAAAAGGGGAAAAAAGAGGAGAAGGAAAGTGCGTTCCTTCTGATGAAAGTAGTTCGTTATTTGATTAGAGGCTTAGGTCTCTTTTTTTTATTCAAGATAAATTTTATTTGACAGTGTATAACTTTTTGTGATAACATTAAATTCCACACCTAGAGAGTATTATACACATGTTTGACATTTTACCTTAATTGTGCTATAATTTGATTAATTAAGGGATATGGGGGTTTTATTTATGAAAGGATTTATTTTAGATTATATTAATGAAAATGAGTTTAGAAAACTTGAAAGAGCATTAAAGAAATATAATATGCTTGCTTTTAAGAAGTTAAACTTTGAGTATTATCCAGCACTTAGAAGTGGTAATTTTTTAGGAGAGTTGGTTTCTAAAAATAAAAAGGATAATACAGAAACATATGAATTAAAGTTACCGAGTGATCATATGTTTAGTCAAGTTCATGGTGATATTAAATTGCATTATATTGTATATAAGAAAGAACAAGTTGTTATGCTTGATACTATAACACCATCTGATATTTTACTTGAAGGTCATATGGCAGAGCTTACTACATATAAAGGGGTTATGATTAGTAAAGCTAATGCGGAAAAAGATATGTTTAAAATTGATTTATTAAATATGTTACAAGATAAGTAGATAGCTTATCTTTTCTTAACAAATTAAAAAGTTATTAGATAGTGTGAAAAGTTTTATGAAAGATAGAATAAATCAAACACGAGAAAAAATAACTGATTTTTGGGAAAAATTACTTAAATATTATGGAAAAGAAATTGTTTTAGGTTCAAATCAATATTTTAGCATTGACCAAATACGAAATGGTGAAAACTTGCAAATGGGAATATATGATTATAGAGTACAATATGGCTTCCCTCAATCGGGATGCATTACTTTAGATTTTAATTTTGTTGAGGAAAGTAAATCTTTTTCTATAAATAACATAACCGTTTATGCACCGCCGGCAGATAAAGAATTTGTAGTGGCAAATTATGCTCCACAGGTTACTTTAGGAAGAATGAATGTAAGTGCAAATTTTAGAATTGATATGCATACAGAAAAGCATACAAGTATTGAAGCAATCTCTCAAAATCCAAATGCTTTAAATATGTTAGCTTTTGCTAGTGATGATTTAGATAAAGCAGAAGTACTTGGAGAATGCGGATTAGAAGTTCCATTAGGAAGCAAAAAATTCCTATGTGCAATAGTACAAACAAACCTTATAAAGGTAAAAGATGATTAATTTTAAATCTTATTTTTTATAATTAGATCTTTACTAAATTTATAAAGGCTTACTTACACTATTACCAAAGTGAATGATGATTTTAACACAAAAAATCAGCCATCTCGACTGAAAATATAAATAATTTCAAATGATTCGAACTTATTTACCGATGTTTGCTTGCTTTGCAAATTTACTTGTTATATAATCCTGATAGGAATATTTGATGTGAGTGTCGTCCTCCAATCTTGAGAAAGAAAGGAGGTAGATAAAGATGAAAACTAAGACTTTTATAATAAAAGTTCTAAAGCTCATTGCTATCATTTTGTTACTTTCTACCTTACTGGTGTTAGCAATAAAAAAATAGACACTCTTCGGCATTATTAGAGTGTCATGACTATTTAATTAGAGACGACATTCACTTGCAAAATCAAATGTTCCTCTTTTTTATTTTATGCAAGTTTTCTTGCTTACATACTAATAATAACACAAAATTATTAATGTTGTCAAAAATTCTAGTGATGATTTTTATTACATAAAAAAATCAGTCATTTTGACTGAAAATATATATAAGTTCAAATGATTCGAACGTACTTACCAATGGTGCAGGTAACAGGAGTTGAACCTGCACGGATTGCTCCACTAGATCCTAAGTCTAGCGCGTCTGCCAATTCCGCCATACCTGCAAAAAAAATGGTGGATCTTGTAGGACTCGAACCTACGACCGCCCGGTTATGAGCCGGATGCTCTAACCAACTGAGCTAAAGATCCATGACTTCTTAAATATATCACAATAAATGATGATGTGCAACAATTTTACGTTAAAAATTTTAAAAAAAATTTTTGCGTAAACATGAAGAAAATAATTGTAAAATAATTTTTAAAAAGTAAAATTTGATGTATACTAGTAGTGGGTGTAGAAGATGAGTAGTAAAGTTAAAAATATTGTAGCAATTTTTATATTAATTATATTAGTTATATTATTTATTTTAGGTTTATTAGTGGGTGGTAAAAAAGATAATTATTTATATATAAATAAAACAAAAACTGTTAATGATGTGGAGGTAAATTATCCTTATTTTAATAATCATACTATTAATAATAATATTAATAATTATTTAAA
>CAVIQT010000077.1:0-18712 GCA_963645165.1 Phocaeicola vulgatus | reverse complement strand
CTATCTTTAGATAGTAGTTGTGGTTGTGAAGATTAACTATAAATTTTTAATTTACAATTATTTAAAATTAATGTATATTAAATTTATGGGAAGTGAAGTATGAAAACCAAATTAAAATATATTATAATTATCTTTATATTATTAGCTATATCTAGCGGAATATATTTCTATATAAAAAATAAAAATAATTGTGACACAAATGATGTTACATTAAGTGATAACGTTAAATTTAATAAAGAATATAGTACTGCCCCTCTTGATAATGTATTTGTCTATAGAGATGCCGAAAGTATAATTAAAATTATGAAAGAAGGCACCGGCGTAGTTTATCTTGGCTTTCCTGAATGCCCATGGTGTCAAGCCTACGTTAAATACTTAAATGAAACTGCTAAAGAAGTAGGTATAGATAAAATATATTATTATAATATCCTTGAAGATAGAAAAAATAATACTACTACCTATCAAGAAATTGTAAATATATTAAAAACACAATTACAAAAAGATGATGAAGGTAATTCTAGAATATTTGTACCTAATGTATCATTTCATGTAAAAGGGAAGTTAATTGGTAATGACTATGAAACATCCCTAGATACTAATGATGCTAAAGATCCAGAAGAGTACTGGACAGAAAACGCAATAAGCAATTTAAAGAAAAAATTAACAAAATACATGAGTGAAGTATTAAAAGAAACTTCTAAATGTACAGATTGTAATAAATAAAATATTCGGATAACTTTCGAAATTTTTTTATAGGTAAAGATTATGGATAAAATAACATTAAGAAAAAAATACTTAAATATCAGAAAAAATATTACTAACAAAGAAGAAAAATCCCTAACTATATGTAATAAAATACTTCAAAATGATAACTTTAAAAAATCTAATATCATAGCTCTATATTATAGTGCTGGTAGTGAAGTTATTACAACAAAACTAATTGAAAAATGCCTTGCCTTAGGTAAAACAGTCTGCTTACCAAAAGTTATTGGTGAACATCAAATGATGTTTTATAAAGTATCTATTAATGAAAAATATTATCAAAGTGAATATAAGATTAATGAACCCTTTGGTGAAGTAGAAAAAATTATAGATAAAAACGATATTGATTTAATAATTGTCCCTGGAGTTAGTTTTTCCCTAAATGGAGCAAGACTAGGTTACGGTAAAGGTTTTTATGATTATTATCTAGCAAATACTAACATATATAAAATAGGAATTTGTTATAAAGAACAATTATGTAATAATCTAATAGTAGATAAAAATGATATTTATATGGATGAGATTATAACCAATTAAAAACTACTTATTAAGGTAGTTTTATTTCTTTAGATAATTTATCATATTCACTTTTAACCTTAGTAATAGGTGCCTTTTCTAAAGCATACCATGACTTATTATAACCAATATTAAATAATATTTTTGCCTCATTAGAAATACTTTTTAATATATTAAAATAACAATTATAAATCTCTGTACAACTTGCCTCATTAAGAGCAGTACTCATATTAGAAACAATATATTTTTCAGTATCTAACACATCCTTTAACATATATTCATCACTCATTACTTACACCATCCTTTAATAAATTAGTCATATCATTACATACTTTTAAATGTAACTTTTTTAACTTAGTAAATTCTTTACATACTTCTTCATCTTTACAAGTCTTTAAATAAACATCTAATCTTTTAGATATAGTAATATTCCAATTAAAAATATCTATAATATACGCTAGATCTTTAGTACTAATCATATAAGGAACTTTTTTCATTATCATTACCTCCATTATTATTATGAATATTTTTATATAATTTATTCTTAAAATTACTTTTAACAAATATTTACTTATTTTAAAGTTAATGATATTATTTTTATGGAGGTAAGAAATGGAAACTAGGAAAACTAAAAAAGAAATAGTACAAATGCTTTTAAAGAAACAATTTGATAGTACTGATGAAGAAGAATTAATTAATATGCTTATTGATGAACCTATCGCTGTTGATGTTGATAAACAAAGTGATGCAAATAGAACTTTTGGAGATAAACTTGCTGATAAACTAACTGAAGTAGCAGGTAGCTGGGGTTTTATTATTGGTATGATTACTTTTTTAGGAGTATGGATATTATTAAATTTATATGTTATTAAAAATGCAGATCCTTATCCATTTATACTTCTAAATTTATTACTTTCTTGTGTAGCGGCACTTCAAGCACCAATTATTATGATGAGTCAAAATAGAGAGGCAAAGAAAGATCGTCTTAGAAGTTCTAATGATTATAAAACAGATTTAAAAAGTGAATTAATATTAGAAGAACTTCATATAGAAATTAAAAAAATAATTACCACACAAAATAAAATTTTAAAATTACTTGATGAAAAAGAACAAAAAGAAGAAAACAAATAATCTTTTTTGCCGGAATAGCGCAAGTGGTAGAGCAACTGAATCGTAATCAGTAGGTTGGGGGTTCAAGTCCTCTTTCCGGCACCATATTGATATTAATCTAAAATTTTAGTATAAAAAATATTAGAAAGAAGGAATATATTTGGCTACATTTGAAGACTTTTTAAAATTAGATATAAGAGTAGGTACAATTATAGAAGCTAAAGAATTTAAAAAAGCTAAAAAACCTGCTTATCAACTAAAGATTGATATGGGATCATCTATTGGAATAAAAAACTCATCTGCTCAAATTACTGATTTATACAAACCAGAAGATTTAATAGGTAAACAAATTCTAGCAGTTGTTAACTTCCCTCCAAGACAAATTGCTGACTTTATGTCCGAAATATTAGTTCTTGGAACCTATAGTAAAGATGGTGTAGTCCTAATAGGCTTAGATAAACCTGCAAGTAATGGTGATAAATTAGGTTAATTTATATTATAAAAGAAGAAGATAAATTACATCACATTTTTGTTGCTTTTTCTCTAACCTTATAATATAATTAACAAGAAGTTTTATTTTGGTTTTATTTTATCTTCCGAGATAATGCTAGAATTAAACCGATTATTATTAATGCAAAGGAGGAAATAAAATGGCTGTTTCTAAAGAACAAAAAGCTGCACGTGTTAAAGAATTTGCTAAAGATGCTAAAAATACTGGTGATACTTCAGTACAAATTGCTATCTTAACAGATGAAATTAACAATTTAACAGAACATTTAAAAGTTAATAAACATGATTATCACTCTAAAAGAGGCTTATTCTTAAAGATTGGTAAAAGAAGAAGTTTACTTGACTATTTAAAGAAAAACGATACTCCAAAATATCGTGAAGTTATTAAAAAATTAAATATAAGAAAATAAGGGCACTACATTTTTTGGTGTCTTTTTATTTAATGAAAGGCGTAAAATATGAAAAAAGAATTTAGTTACGATTTTTTAGGTAGAAATATAACTGTTGAAGTAGGACAGTTAGCTAAACAAGCAGATGGCGCTGTCTTAGTAAGATATGGTGATACAGTTGTATTAACTGCTGCTGTTATGAGTGATACTGTTGGTACAGGAGATTTCTTCCCCTTAACAGTTGTATATAATGAAAAATTATACTCAGTAGGAAAAATCCCAGGTGGATTTATTAAAAGAGAAGGTAGACCATCAGAAAGTGCTACTCTAGCAGCAAGATTAATTGATAGACCTATTAGACCAATGTTTGATGAAAACTTCCGCAATGAAGTACAAGTAATTAATACAATATTATCTGTTGATCCTAATAATAGTCCTGAAATGACTGCGCTATTTGGTTCATCACTTGCTCTTGGTATATCTAATATTCCATTTGATGGACCCGTAGCAGGAGTAATAGTAGGTAAAATTGGTAAAGAATTTGTTATTAATCCTACTAGTGAACAACTAGAAAAATGTGAATTAACAGTTACAGTAGCGGGAACTAAAGATGATATCTGCATGATAGAAGCAGGTGCTCATGAAGTAAGTGAAAAAGATATGTTAGATGCATTAATGTTTGGACAAAAACATGTTAAAATGCTTTGTGAATTTCAAGAAAGTATTATTGAAGTTGTAGGTAAAGAAAAAACAAAAATAGAACTAGCTCAAATTGATAAAAATATTGAAAAAGAAATAAAGGAATATGCTGAAAAAGATATGCTTTCTGCTGTACAAATTAAAGATAAACTAGCATCTTATGCTAAAATAGATGAAGTAAAAGCAAATACAATTACTTACTTTACTGAAAAATATCCAGAAGATGAAAATATGGAAAAGACTGCTACTAAAGTAGTTAATGCAATTGAAGGAGAAGTAGTTAGAGATTTAATTACTAATAAACATATAAGACCAGATGGTAGAGCATTAGATGAAATTAGACCACTTTCCGCATATATTGATTTGCTTCCTAGAACTCATGGATCTGCCGTATTTACTCGCGGTCAAACACAGGCTCTAGCAACCACAACCCTTGGCGCGATTGGCGAACATCAAATTTTAGATGGCTTAGGTCTTGAAGATACAAAGAGATTTATGCTTCACTATAATTTTCCTAATTTCTCTGTAGGTGAAACCGGTAGATATGGTGCCCCAGGAAGAAGAGAAATTGGCCATGGTGCCTTAGGCGAAAGAGCACTTTTACAAGTTATTCCATCAGAAGAAGAATTCCCATACACAATTAGAGTTGTATCAGAAATTTTAGAAAGTAATGGTTCCTCATCACAAGCAAGTATATGTGCTGGATGTCTAAGCTTAATGGCTGCTGGCGTTCCTATAAAAGCACCAGTTGCTGGTATTGCCATGGGACTTATAACAAGTGGTAAAAAATACTCAATCCTTACAGATATTCAAGGTATTGAAGATCATATGGGAGATATGGACTTTAAAGTTGCTGGTACTAAAAAAGGTATTACCGCTCTACAAATGGATATTAAAATTAAAGGTGTAACTAGCAAAATCTTAAAAGAAGCTCTAGAACAAGCTAAAAAAGCTAGACTACAAATTTTAGACTTAATGACTAGTATTATCCCTGAACCTAGAAAAGAATTATCACCATATGCTCCTAAAATAGAAACAATGATGATTAATCCTGAAAAGATTAAAGATGTTATTGGCCGTGGTGGTGAAATGATTACTAAAATTATCTTAGAATGCTCTCCAGCAGGAGTAAAAACTGTTAATGATAAAGAAGCTGTTAAAGTTGACTTAGAAGATGACGGTAGAGTAATTGTTTACCACACTGATAAAGATGTTATTAGAAAAACTATGGAAAGAATTGAAAACATCGTAAAAGAAGTAGAAATTGGTAAAGTATATACTGGTAAAGTTACAAAAGTAGAAGACTTTGGCTGCTTTGTAGAACTTTGGGAAGGAACTGAAGGACTTGTTCATGTATCCCAGCTTGCTAATGAAAGAGTTAATAAACCAAGTGATATAGTTAAAATAGGAGATGAAATTCTTGTAAAATCTCTAGGCTATGATAACCGTGGTAGATTAAATTTATCAAGAAAAGAAGCCTTACCAAAATCTAGTAAGGATGCTGAATTTACTGAAAAAAAGGTAAGAAAAACTAAGAAAGAAAAAAGTGAGTAATCACTTTTTTTGGTATTTATAAAAATGAAATATACATGGACAAAAGAACAATATGCAAGCTATGTAAAAGACTTAATAAAATTACAAGATTTAAAATACTTAGAATTTAATAAAAAAATTATCCCATCATCTAAAGAAATGATTGGTATAAGAATGCCTTTACTAAAAAAGAAAGCTAAAGAAATAAGCCAAAGTGATATCCCATCATTTATTGATAATTATGAAGGCAAATATTATGAAGAAACTATGATTATAGGTCTTGTCATAGGTTATAGTGAAAACATAAATATATATGATAAGTACTTAGAACTCTTTTCTAAAAAAATAAACGATTGGTCAGTCTGTGATTGCAGCGTAAAAGCCATGAAACTTATTAAAAAAGAAAGAAACCATTTTTATCCCTTTATAATAAAATTACTAAAAACTAATAATGAATATCAAGTAAGACTAGCATTAGTAATACTTCTTAATTACTATATTACAGACGAATATATCTTAAACCTAATTGAGTTATGTAAAAATATAAAATCAGATAAATACTATATAAATATGGCTCTTGCCTGGTTAATATGTGAAATGTATATATATTATCCTAATATAGTTGATGATTTAATAAATGATAAATACGTAAATAAATTTGTCCTTAATAAAACTATATCTAAAATAAACGATTCATATAGAATAAGTAATGAAGTAAAGAAAAAATTAAAACTAAGAATAAAAAAATAGACTTAAATCTATTTTTCTTTTAACATAAAAGGTGATATAAAAAGTATAATAACTGATGAAAATATAATCACTATAAAGTTAGCAGTTAACATTTTAACAAGCTCCGTAATACTTATAGTTTTATCTAATAATGATGGAATATAGCTTATAGGTAAATACATAATCTGATCAAGAATAGATGCAATTAATAAAGAAAGAATAAGACCAATATATTTATTTGAATTATCTTTAATACCATCATATAAAGTAATAAATATATAATGAGATAAAATATAAACTATTAAAAATAACAAAGTATTTAAAATATTTGGATAATATATATGAAGATTATAAAAAGTAATATTTTTAGGTGTAAAAACATCCCTTAAACTTTCAGATATTGCATTCCCACTTGTAATACTATTAAAGTTACATAACAAACTAGAAATCAATATATAAGTAAATAATAATAAAGCAGATAACATAATAGACTTTTTACTTTCTAAAATACCATGCTTTTGATATATAATTAAAATTAATATAAAAGTTAGAGGATATAATAATAAAGAAATACTAATATTTAAACTAGGAGCAATATTAACAATTTTCCCTTGAAAAGTATAACATAATATTAAAAATATAATTAAAATACTACTAGTATTATTTATTTTTTTCTTCATCTTAAACACCTTTTATTCTCAAATAAATAATATCATATTAGAATGTAAATTAAAAGAAAAAATATTGTTAAAATCCTTAAGATGTGTTATATTTAACATAAATAAAGGTAAAATAATAAGGATGGAAGTGTGTTTTATGAAAAAAATATTTATGATAATTTTATCAATATTATTTATTCCATTTGGAGTAAAAGCCATGGCTACTAGTGAAAACTTTTATGTAGGAAATAGAGTTTCTGTAGATATCACAAAATCAGGTGTTTCTCCTGAAAACGGAACTAGTTTTTATGTTTTAAAAGATAGTGGACCAGATGATCCTAATGTAACATTAATTTTTGATGGTATATTAGTAGGAAATACTATTTATGATATGCCAGTTCCTGCAGATAACCATGATGCCCAGATTGTTTTTGATAAATCAATGGCATATCAAACTTTAACTAATGAACTTGCTAGTAGAAAATGGAGTACTGTTGTATCTGGTATATTAACTATTG
This sequence comes from Phocaeicola vulgatus, assembly GCA_963645165.1. Classification (GTDB taxonomy): domain Bacteria; phylum Bacillota_I; class Bacilli_A; order RF39; family UBA660; genus CAG-533. Next base: position 11,287 of record CAVIQT010000077.1, on the reverse strand, counting down.
AAGATTTAACAAGACTAGGTATTACTAAAAATAGTGCTGGTATATACGAAATACCAGAAAAATATTCATTTTTAGCTCCCAATAAATTAGGAGACTTACCAGCAGATACTATTAATTATTGGACTAGTGTAACTGAAGGAACAGATAGTGTTTACTGCGTAACATCAGCAAGTGAGAATACAAATGGTGTAGTTGCTAACCTTGATTTAAAAAATATAGATGTAGTTACAGATGGACCAAAATGTGGTATTAGACCTGTTGTCGTAGTAGAAAAAGAATATATTCTATGTAATTATTCTGTAACACCAACCACTACCGAAACACCAACAACCCCAAAAGAAAACGTAAAAACAGGTGTAGAAGATTATTTACTTCCTCTTGTATCTATAATACTTATTGCTGGTATTACAATTGGAGTAACTAAGAAAAAGGAAGTTTTCCAAGATATTTAATTATCAAAATAAATTAGACCAAATGGTCTTTTTTTAAGTCTAAAAATAAGTTATAATATTAAAAGAATAAGAGGAGTATATGAGAAAAACATTAATAAGTTTAAGTTTTATTGTTATAGTTTTTGTTATTACCACTATAGGGGTATCTCTATCCTTAATTAATAGTGATAATTATTTAAAGAATTTTAGTATTATTAGTGTTGATAACATCAGTACATCTTATCATATTAAATTTGAAAAAGTAAAGGCTGCTAAATACTATGAAGTAGTAATATATAATAATGATAATAAAGATATGTTCTATAACAATATTTTTTATGATAATGACATAAATATAGATTTAAAAAATATAAAATATAATCAAGAATATATGCTAGTTATCTTTGCCTATGATAAATTAAATGATAGTATAACAGTAAAAAATCCTTACATCTTTACATATCATGAACCAACATTTAGTAATAATAATAGTTTAGTCCTAGAGGATAATGTAGACTACTATTTAAACATAGATGGTAATATTGACTCTAAAGATTACCTAATAACAATTAATGATGGAAACTATATCTTAAAAAAAGAAAAATTAAATAGTAACGAATATATTATTTCTTCTAAACTATTTAGTGGTTCTAATCAAAAACTAACTGCTAAAATTTATAATGGTAAAACTGTTGTTAATGAAATAGATCTTTATAATAATATAAGCCCAATAAGTGATTTAAAAATTACTACGCCAAATGAAGGAAGTATCCTAGATTATAACGATGTAACCGTAGATTTTGAAGGTGGCGAAAACGCTACTAAATATGAAGTATTAATATATAAAGGAAACTTATTACTTAAAGAAACTGAAATATTAGACCATAAATTTATTATTAGTTCTGAATTTTTTAATAAAAGTGAAACATATAAAATCAAAATAAAAGCATATTATGATGGATATGATAATTATACTAAAGAAGCAGAAGTATCGTTTAAAATGAATGAAAAAGACACCTTAAAACCAGCATTTATTAATCTAAACTATAAATATGTACCTAGTGGTAGTAAAATTATTATTAACAATCCTAATAAAGATGGAAGTATCTATTATACTTTAGATGGAACAAGCCCAGTAGATAACGGCACTTTATATGAAGAACCTATTGAAGTAACATCTAATGTTACATTAAAAACAGTTATTAAAGAAAATAAGAAAAATGATAGTTTAGTAAGTGAATATAATATAAATGTTGGCACTAAAAAAGAATATCGTGTTTATTTAAGCCCATCAAATCAAACTGGTAACATAGGAGTTAAAAGTGTTGGTTATACTAATGAAATGACTGAGATGAACGATTTATCTGATTATATTGAAGCTCGCTTAAAAGAAATGGGAGTTAAAGTTTATAGAAATAACCCTAATGGTAATATTAACTTATGGACAGCAGACTCAAGATTTTATGGAGCAGACGTACATTTAGCAGTTCATTCTAATGGAAGTACAGATCACAGTGCAAGTGGTGTAGAAACATGGATTAATGATGAATCATGTGCTGCTTATGACTTAGGAAATATTATTCAAAAAGATTTATTTAATATATATTATGATAAAGATAATTCTACTAAAAATAGAGGAGTTAAATACGCTAATGGTTCCTTAGGTGAAGTTAATACAAGATTTGTCCCTTTAGGTGTTTTAGTAGAAATTGCTCATCATGATAACCTAGAAGATGCTTCTTGGATAATGACAAATAAAAAACTTATTGGAGAAACTATAGCTAATTCTATATTAAAATATTTTGGCATAATTTGACGAATTTAAGTATAAATATTTATAATGTGCTATGCTTATATTGGTGAAAAAAATGAATGATATATTTAATAAACTTATTAATAAAACGGAAAATATAAGTGTTTATTATGATCTTATCTTGATTAAGCATAGCCTTGACAAAACTAGTAACAAATAATACAATATATTAAGTAAGAAGGTGGTAGATTTATGGATGATAAATATTATTTGACTCCTCAAGAAATTCTAGAACATGATTTTAAAATTGATGCTAGAGGTTATCGTATGCAAGAAGTAGATAAGTTTCTTGATATGGTAATTAGAGATTATACCGAATTCTTACGAACTATAAAAAAACTTGAACAAGATAATGTTAATTTAATTGAAGATAATAGAAAACTTCAAGCAGAATATCGCAAACTTAAAATGGCAATAGATGCCGCCAATGATAATGGAACATCTGGAACTGGTAATGTTGATGTTTTAAGAAGATTATCTAATTTAGAAAAAATAGTTTATGGAAAAGAATAATATCATAGGCAAACGCTGCATGAAAATGTAGAGGAAAGTCCATGCTCGCAAAATCTGTGATGATTTTAGTGTTTGTGCTAAGGGAATAAATAACCTTAGGTAGTTTTACTAACGGCTTCGAGGTAACCTTAAATGGTTATATTAGATATAAAAGTGCCAAAGAGACGAGTATACTGGGAAACTGGTATAGTGGAACGTGGTAAACCCCGCAAGCGAGAAACCCAAATTTTGGTAGGGGAATTTTTTTAAAGCGAAAGATAAGTTTTAAAAAGGTGCTAGAAATAGTAAGATAAATGTTTGCCACCCTAAAATGGGGACAGAACATGGCTTATTTGATATTATTATTTTTTTATTAAAGAGGTGACATTTTATTAATAATATAGGAGAAGTACTTAAAGGTACAAGAGAAATGTCAGGGGTTAGTATAGAAGAAGTTAGTAAAGACTTAAATATTCCAGTGATATCTTTAAAACAAATTGAAGAAGGTAATATTGGTGCATTTAAAGACATTTTTGAATTAAAAAAATATATTATGGAATATGCAAAATATTTAGGTCTAGATAGCGATGAAGTAATAGATGAATTTAATGAATATTTATTTGAAAAAACATCAAAAATACCAATGACTGAAATTAAGAAAGCCGCGATAGATACTAGAAAAGCTGAGCAAGAAGAAGAACGAATTGCATCACCATATACTAGATTAGTACCAATTGCTAGTAATAAGCATTTTGTAATAACGATAGTAGTAGTAGTTATATTAGTCATACTTGCAATTATATGGAGTATTAAACAAATTACAATTGGAAACATGACAACAAATGTACTAAGTTATTTTGATAAGTAGGAGGAATTAAATTATGAATTTACCAAATAAAATTACAATGGGAAGAATTATTTTATCTATTATAATACTAATTATTATGCTTTTTCCTTGGTATGATGTAGGATATGAATTTCCTAAATATTTAGTAATGGGTAAAGTTACTTTAGATTTAAAATATATTATCTGTGGTATTTTATTTATTATTGCATCAGTTACGGACTTTTTAGATGGTAATATTGCTAGAAAAAGAAATATTGTTACTGATTTTGGAAAAGTAATGGATGCGATAGCAGATAAAATTTTAGTTAATGGAGTATTAATTATTTTAGCTTGTGATGGAGTATTACCAGTTGTAATACCAGTTATTATTATTACTAGAGATACTGCCGTTGATTGTGTTAAAATGATTGCTGGTTCCAAAGGAAAAGTAGTAGCAGCATCTATTTGGGGAAAGCTAAAAACTATTTGTATGATGATTGGACTTTCTCTAGTATTCTTTGCTAATTTACCATTTGAATTACTTAATGTTAGTTTAGGTTATTATTTAGTATTAATAGCAACTGTACTTTCAATTTATTCAGGAATACAATATTTTATATCTAATAAAGAATTTATATTTAAAAAAATGTAATTTAAAGTGCTAAAAATAAGCACTTTTTTAAATTTACCAATTTTCAAAATTTGCCGAACAATTATTCGAAAAAAGTGTTGACATTTGAATATTAATATATTAAAATTAATTTGTAAGAGAAAGAAATAGGTGAATTAAACTTGAAAAATATTGATGTAAAAGATAAGGACAAAGCTTTAGAGCAAGTTCTTGCTGATATTGAAAAACAATTTGGAAAAGGCGCTATAATGAAGTTAGGTAGTAGTGAACATATGGAAATAGATGTTACACCATCTGGTTCATTAAGCCTAGATATTGCTTTAGGTGTTGGTGGTTTTCCAAAGGGAAGAATAATTGAAATATATGGTCCAGAATCTTCTGGTAAAACAACTATAGCTCTAGAGGCAATTGCTCAGGTGCAAAAAGAAGGCGGCAGAGCAGCATTTATTGATGCTGAACATGCCTTAGATCCTGTATATGCTAAAAAACTTGGAGTAGATATTGATGAATTATTATTAAGCCAGCCAGATACCGGCGAGCAGGCTTTAGAAATTTGTGAAGCTCTAGTTAGAAGTGAAGCTGTAAATATCGTAGTAATAGACTCTGTTGCTGCGCTAGTTCCCCAAGCTGAAATAGAAGGTGAAATGGGAGATTCTCATGTTGGGCTTCAAGCAAGACTAATGAGTCAAGCCTTAAGAAAATTATCAGGTACTATAAATAAAACTAAAACAACTGCTATATTTATTAATCAATTAAGAGAAAAAGTTGGTGTATTATTTGGTAACCCTGAAACAACCCCAGGTGGTAGAGCATTAAAATTTTACTCTACAATTAGACTTGATATAAGAAGAGGAGAACAAATTAAACTAGGAGATAATGTTGTTGGCAATAAAACAAACATTAAAGTAGTTAAAAATAAAGTTGCACCTCCATTTAAAACCGCAATAGTAGATATCATGTATGGTGAAGGTGTAAGTAAAACTGGAGAGTTAGTAGATTTAGCAAGTAATAAAGATATTATTAATAAATCTGGTGCTTGGTTTAGTTATAACGGAGAAAAAATAGGTCAAGGTAGAGAAAACGTTAAACAATATTTAAAAGACAATCCAGCTTTAATGGAAGAAATTGAAAATAAAGTAAGAGAAGCATATCAAATTACCATTAAAACTAAAGAAAAAAAGAATTAATTATAAGCGACTTATGACTATAATTTTTTTCTCTTGTTCTTGATTATTTAACAAAATAACTTTATAATAAAAGTATAGATATTATGAAAGTAATTTTCTATGATAGAAATTGGAGGAACATTATGGAATTTAATGCAGCTTCCATTTTAACTCTTTTTATTGGACTATTACTTGGTGGTGGCACTATCTATGCATTTATTATATTAACTGGTGCTGGTGCTGGTAAAAAGGCTGAAAAAATAATAAGTGATGCCAAAAAAGAGGCTGATAAAGCCAAAAGAGATGGTATCATTGAATTAAAAGAAGAAACTTTTAAATTAAAACAAGAGGCAGACCGCGAAGTTAAAGAAAGAAAATTAGAAGCTGAAAAAGCCGAAGAAAGACTTATGCAACGTGAAAAATCTCTTGATAAAAGAGAGGAAATGCTTCAAAATAGAGACAATTTATTAGAACAAAAAGACCAAAATTTAAATAATCTTCAAAAAGCAATACAAGAAAAAGAATTAAAAATGGATGAACTTCTTAGAGAAGAAATGGATAATCTAGAAAAAATTTCTAAGTTATCAAAAGAAAAAGCTCATGACTTAGTTATGGAAAAAGTTGAGACTAGTATGAGTAAAGAAATAGCTGAATATATCAAAGACAAGGAAGCAGAAGCTAGACTTGAAGTTGATAAAAAAGCCAAAAGTTTATTAGTAGATGCGATGGAAAAATATTCAAATGATGTAGCGTCTATTCAAACAGTTACAACTATTAGTTTACCTAATGATGAAATGAAAGGAAGATTAATAGGTAGAGAAGGGCGTAATATTCGTACCTTTGAAGCTGTAACAGGAGTTGATTTATTAATAGATGATACTCCAGAAGCAATTGTTATTTCAACATTTGACCCATTTAGAAGAGAAATCGCTAAAGAAACAATTGAAACCTTAATAAAAGATGGTCGTATCCATCCTACAAGAATTGAAGAAATTTATGACAAAGTATGTAAAGATATGAATACGAGAGTTACCGAAATTGGTAACGAAGCCATTTATGAATTAGGAATAACTAAAATTGATCCAAGCCTTGTAAATCTAATTGGTAAATTAAATTTTAGAACTAGTTATGGTCAAAATGCTTTAAAACATTCAATTGAAGTTGCTAATTTATGCGGCATTATGGCTGGCGAATTAGGTGAAAATATAAATCTTGCTAAAAGAGCGGGATTATTACATGATATTGGTAAAGCAATTGATTTTGAAATGGAAGGTAGTCACGTAGAAATTGGCGCTGATTTAGCAAAGAAATATGGAGAAAGTGAAGTAGTACTAAATTCAATTTTATCTCATCATGGTGGCGCAGAACCAACAAGTATTATTGCTGTTTTAGTATCAATCGCAGATACCTTATCAGCTGCAAGACCAGGCGCAAGAAATGACACTATTGAAAACTATATCAAGCGTTTAGAAGAACTTGAAAACATTGGAAATAGTTTTGAAGGCGTTGAAAAAACTTATGCAATGCAAGCCGGTCGTGAAGTAAGAGTTATGGTAAAACCTGATGAAGTTGATGACTTAACATCATTTAAAATTGCAAGAGAAATGAAAGATAAAATCGAATCTGAACTTCAGTACCCAGGTACAATAAAAATAACCGTAATAAGAGAAACAAGAGCTTCGGAAGAAGCAAAATAAAACTATCAAGAATCTTGATAGTTTTTATATTCCTTAAGAAAATAATCATCGGTCATACCCGCTATATAATCAATAACTTTTCTTTCATCAGTAGTCTTTTTTAAATAATCATCATCCATACCATTTAAATACATTTTAAAGATATTATGATTTTTATCTTCTTTTTTTATTGTATCTAATAACTTATCAAAAAGAAAATTAAACATATATTTATAATTATCAAGTTCTTCCTTAGTATGACACTTTTCATAAATATTTTTATAGTTAAATGCCTTTAAATCTTTAATCGCAGTAAATACTTCTTTACTAACAGATATGTAAGATTTTCCCTCACTATTTTTAATAACATCTAAAATAATAGTATTAACAATATCTTTATTAGTTGAGCCTAGTACATTTTTTATACTATCAGGAATTATATTTTTATCAAACATACCAATTCTTTCTGCATCTTCAATATCTCTTCCTAAATAAGCAATGATATCAGATAATCTAACTACGCATCCTTCTAAAGTCATTGGCACTAAAGTACTAGTGTAACCTTCAATTTTATAGCAATTTAGATAGTCTGTTAAAAACTCCTCAACACTTTTCTTTTTTGGTTTATACTTTTGAAGTTCTAATTCCCCATTATGGCATAATATCCCATCTAAAACCTGTACAGTAATATTTTTTCCCTTACCATTTTCTTCTAAAGTCATAAGTTCTCTTACACTTTGAACATTATGATTAAAATATCCCTCATTATACTTTAACGATATTTCATTTAAAATCCTTTCACCCTCATGACCAAAAGGCACATGACCTAAATCATGACCTAAACTAATTGCTTCTATTAAATCTTCGTTTAAAGATAACGCTCTACCAATAGTTCTAGCAATTTTACTAACTAACTGCACATGTACCATTCTCTTAGAAATATTATCATTATCATTTAAAGAAAAAACCTGGGTTTTATCCATATAACGAGTATAAGAACAACTATGAATAATACGGTCAATATCTCTGTAATAATTAGGTCTAATATCTGGAACATATTCCTTTAATCTAATCGCATCTTTATCAAATGTCGCATACTTTGAATAATAATTTTCTTGTTTAAGCATAGTTTTTTTAATATCCATAATGACTCCTTATTTATTAAATACATACTTATAATAATTTGTTTCTAATATATTTTTTGATATAACATATTTGTTATATACAATCGTATTTATCTTATCTACATAATTTTCATCCAATTCTTCATCAGTAAATGGAGTAAACTTTTTCGTGGCCGCATTATATTTACCCTTATCAGTTATCCATGATCGGTCATTTAAAATAACTAAACCATCCTCACTTGATAATATATCTCTTCCCATTAAAAGCCTTGAATCAAAATTAACTCCAAAAAGATTTAATATAGTAGGTAAGATATCTAAACTTTCTGCATACTTATCTATTTTAATTGATTTTTTCATTTTACTATTCCAAATAACTAAATTATTCTTATGAATATCAAATTTCTCATCATTTATATCAATAACTTCCTTTATTTGATTAAGAGTAAGCCCATAAGGATAGTGATCTGCAGATAACACAATAACAGTATCATCCAAAATACCTTTTTGCTCCAACTTAGCAAGTAGTGATTCCAAAGCCGAATCAAGTTCTTTTTGACTAGCAATATATGCCTTAATCGCAGTACTGTAAGAAGTATTTTCAACTAATGATTTATTTTTATATGCCATATTATTTCCGCCAAAATTATATTCTAAGTGCCCTGATATAGTCATATAATAAGTCATAAAATGCTTACTATCAGAATACATATCAAATGTTGAATTTATCATTTCCAAATCACTTTGTGGCCATTTTTTACAATTCATAAGCTTTTCTAAACCATTCCCACAAGCCATATAAGTATAACCCATATTAGGATGAGAAAGATGTCTATCATAAAATTTATAAGTCCCATCATGAAAAGCGTAAGTAGTATATCCCATTTCCTTAAATACATTACCATAAGTATAAGGTAAATAATTATTACTTGACTTATAAAAACTCCATACACTTTCTTTAGGAAGCAAACTAGTTAAAGAAACATATTCCCCATCAGATGTACTAACATAATAAATAGGAGAGTAGAAGTTAGAAAAATTAAACCCGGTATTTACTAATTTATATAAAGTTGGAGTTAACTCCTCATTAACCGCGATTGGGCTCCATGCCTCCGCCACAATAACAATCAAATTTTTACCCTTAAACATTCCTGTATATTCATTCTTTTCACTTGGAGTAGATGCATTCATATACTCATGAATTTTAATTATTTCACTATTTGTTTCATTTTCTATTAAAGCATTAAAATCAATATCTTCCTTATTATACTCTATAACTTTAATACTTGATGAAACATCACTATCATTATCATCTTCACTAACTGTTATAGAATCTTCTTCAAAGTTCGTAATAGTTCTTTCTAAATCTAAACGCATAGTAGTTAAAATACCAAATGTTTGCGCCATTGAATTAGGAACATGTTTATTAAAATATAAATTTTTAGCACTATAAATATCTTCGCTATCTAAATTAAGAGATAATAAACCAACTATAAACATTACAAATAAGGAAATACTTTTAATTATTACTGGCTTCCACGCAATATTATCTGTTTTTAATTTTTGATTAAGTAATAATAACCCTATAGTAGGAATAATAAATAAGATAGTTCCAAGTATATTTTCATTTATAACCGCAAATATCGCACTCATAAAACCAAAAACTTGACCACCATGAATACAAGAATAAACACTTAAAACATTGCCATAAAATTTGAAATTAATAAACTGTGCTAAAAATAAAATCATAATAAATATCTCTATTCCTATAAAAAACCATTTATTAATTGCTTTATTAAACAAAGATGTAATTAAATCAATAAAAAGACTAGTAACAATTGAAAATATTAATAAATAACAAGCACTTTTTATATCAAAACTCTTAAAAACCAATAAGTGATAAGTAACCTCAAAATATATAGTTAATAAAAATGAAACTATCATTTTTTTATAATTCATATTAAATGCACCTCACCACAAATTATACCATATTAATAAGTATTTTATTTATAACAATTATATAAAAGTGTTTTATTAGTTACTACTTCTAAATAAAAAACCTTAAAGAGGTTTAATTATTTATCTTTAAGGTTAAATTAAAAAGTTGAGTGCCATATAAAATTAAATAACCAATACCAGCCTTACTTACTAAAAACTCTCCCATATAACTTAAATTAAAGCATTATAAATAGATATTAAAGTAACAATTTTAATAATAAGTAAACTCATAACTATTAATTAAGTTAAAAATATTTGAATTAGAAAAATAATTATTTCTTTTAATTTTCTTTAAATATTTCTTTTGTTCAAGTGACATTTTTATCTAAATAACTCCATAATAAATCATAATAATAATTAAATAATTTATCACGTCTGTTTTTAGATGGAATACTTTTTTTCTCTTAAAATATTATATATTTCATCAATAATCATTAACCTCGTAACATAATCTAATACAGATAAAGACTCATCAAGAAATATAATATCTGGCTTTATAGTAAGCATCTTTTTTAACCTAAAGGATATATATTTTATTAAAGTTTAACTATTTAGTTTTTAGAGTTATTATCTTCAATTTGTTTAGTTTCATTTATATATTGGTAATTTAAAACATTTGAATTTGAAATTGCTGATTTATTAGTTGCTTTTTCATAGGATATTCTTGCATCATTTGCAACTTGACCTCCTTTACGAGCAACTCTCATATTTTCTTTAAAACCTTGCGGTTTTTCTTCCTTTGCTATATCACGAGTGGCAATTTCTCCTAAATCAGTAAGTAATACTTCTATATCAGCCATATTATCTCTTAAAGACTCTTTTCTAATTCCTTTATATTCTTTATATTCACTTGCTTTCATACCAGACCAACTTTTATATATTTCATTTGTAAGAAGTGCATAATGGATAGGTTTTTCAATACCCCCCATCTTTCCAAATATCAGTTAATTTAAATCTATCAACCATTCCAGTTAGTCTTTTTTTAATCCATTCATCACTATAACCTTTGCTACGATAATAATTAATGATTCTATTACCAGCAATTTCTGGATCAAATACTTCATCTATTCTTTCCTTTCCTAGATTTGCAAGCCACATTTTCATCGGCTCTGCTTTGGGACTTGGCACAG
>CAVIQT010000076.1:0-3391 GCA_963645165.1 Phocaeicola vulgatus | reverse complement strand
GATTTATATATATATTTATTATATTACTTTATATATATTATTTATTATTTATTATTTATTTAAACTTATATAGACTATTAATAAACTATTAGTAAATATAATATTAACAATTATTTATATATATAAAATCCCCTACTTTTATAAAATAAATAATAGTAGGGGAAGTAGTAAAAATTTTAAGCACCGCGAGTTTCTATTTCTGCCATTTTTTCTAAAAATTCAGAAAAATTTTCTGTAGTAACACTTGTATACCCTAATTCTTTTAAGGCTTGAATTTTTAATGTATTTAATTGCTGAGTACGAGATAATTTTTCTTCATTACGAGCTTCAATTTCTTTAACAAAACGATTATGAGATTCAATTATTTTACTTTTTGAACCATTCCCGCTAGTATATAAATTAAAAGCAGAATGAATAATACCTTCAAACATAAACTGTTTATCCTCATTAAACTTATATACATTTGGATTAGTAAACCCATTTAATTTACTTAAATAAGCAAGAGTATACTTTATTTCTGGAACATTATCTATAGCTTGTAATAAATGATAAATATATAAAAGTGCATAATAATTTTCTTCATGATTATTTCCTTCTAATAATTTATCTTTTATTAAATAAGATATATCCCCTACTAATTGTTGTTCTTCTTTTTTTAGTCCTTTAAGATCTAAAAATTCTTCATGATTACTATCTTTTAATGAATTAGTTAACCTATCTTCTACGGCTAATAAATAGTCAGTAGTTACTTTAACATTCTTAATAGTGTCTACATCACCATCTTCAATATCTAAAAGTTTCAAAAGGGCTATTTTCTTTTCTTTTGGCCATTTTGATAAACTTGGTAATTCTAAATAATTATAAACCATTTGTCTAGATACACCCAAATATTTGGCTAATCTAACCTTAGAGATGCCTAATTCTTGTAATAATTCATTTAATGCATTCATTTATATGCTTCCCTACTTTCTTTACACTTATATAATATCTCATTTTACATTTTATTGTCAAGGGTACAAAAAGAAAAACATTTGAATTATGATTATAAGTTTTATAAATACCAAAGTTTTTTGCCATTATTCATTACTGTTTTAATAATTCCAGAGCCCAAACATTGTTCACCTAAATAAAATACACATGCTTGACCAGGTGTTACTGCTTTAACTTTAGATGGATATTTAACCAGTATTTCATTATTATCTAAATATTCAAGCATTACTTCATGTTCTTCCCCACGATACCTAAATTTAGCAGAGCAGAAAGTATGTCTTGTTTGACATAAATAGTTTATATTATCAACAATGCAAGAATCAGAATATAGATATTTATTATTATCACCAAAAGCAACATATAATATATTCTTCTTTACATCTTTACCAACAACAAAATGTTTCTCACTATTTCCCGATATTCCAACATTACGTCTTTGACCAATAGTGTAATTCATTAAACCAGTATGAGTTCCAATAACTTTCATAGAATCAATATCTACAATATCCCCTGGATTAGGTTTTAAATAGTTAGATATAAATTTTTGATAATTTCTCTCACCAATAAAACATATTCCCGTAGAGTCTTTTTTCTTTGCCGTTATTAAATTTAACTCTTCTGCTATTTTACGCACTTCTGGCTTTACTAAATCCCCAATTGGAAATAATACATTCTTTAAATGTTCTTCCGATACTTGAGCTAAAAAATAAGTTTGGTCTTTATTTAAATCGACTGCTCTACATAATCTGTTACCTATAATTCTAGCATAATGCCCAGTCGCAACAAAATCAGCGTCTAATTTTTCAGCTTCTTTTTTAAATAAATCAAATTTAATATATTTATTACACATTAAATCTGGATTAGGTGTTCTTCCCTTTTCTAATTCATCTAAAAAATATTTAAAAACATAATCCCAATACTCTTTAACAAAATCAACACGATAAAGTGGTATATTTAATTTTTTACATACTTCTAAAGCATCATTATAATCTTGTTCCTGCGGACATATATTATTATTTAAATTAGGATTACCTGATATATCATTATTAACTAATGAATCCCAATTACGCATAAAAAGGCCAATAACTTCATAGCCTTGCTTTTGGAGTATATACGCTGCAACAGAAGAATCAACTCCCCCACTCATTCCAATAACAACTTTTTTCATAAAAATCACACATTCATTATATCAGTATTTTTACTAAAAAGAAATATGTGTTATTTAACATATTTTTTTAACGCAGAGTTTTTTAATTATATATCACTTCCATCTATATTCATAAAATAATTCATAAATATTAATCCATGAGATTTAGTCATTTTTTCCTTAAGAATTAAATTATATATTTCATCTTCTGACATATAACTGGCACTATCAACTTCATCTTTCTGGAGTGAAAGTTTATTAATATCAATATCTTCTACTTTGTTTTATTTTTTCTATTATCATATACATTTAAATACTCTACGTTGTTTTCTTTTTTGTATATTCTTCTTTTGTTATTTCATAGCAATAACATTCAGTTTCATTAGTTTGAACAGTATATTTAATCAATTTAGTTTTATTTAACCTATGAAAACCTAATTTCTCCATAATCTTCCATGAAGCTGGATTATCTACCGCAGCGCACGTTTCTATTTTTTCAATTCCAACTTCGTAAAACATATAGTCAAGCATTAATTTAGCTGCTTCTGTTCCAAATCCCATTCCTTGACAGTGTGAATCCAAAAACCAGCCAACATCTCTAATAGAATCATTATTTTTATTACCACTTTCATTATAAGAACTTTGACAGCTTACTTGACCAATACATTCATTATTTGTTTTTAAAATTATAGACCACTGAAATACATCATCATTTAATGCATTTTCTAATTTTTTATATTGCCATTTCTTCTCTTCGGCCCAATTGTAATTTATTTTTCCAACAAGATAATATTTAGCAACTTCACTATCACACAAAATATTCCAAATAACTCTTAAATCTTCTTCCTTAGTAGGTCTTAAAATTAAATTTTCAGATTCTAATACTTTTGAGCCAATATATTTCATAAGTAAAACACCTTCTTTCATGTACTATTATAACATGAATATATTTAACTAAATATTAAGATAAAAAATAAAACTTAATGTACATCCTAAGTTAATTAAATCTTGTTTATTTAACTAATAATAAATGTAAATACGCTTGCTAGTTTATTTCCTATAAAATATAGTATTATATCATTAATAAGACATACCAAAATAGTAAATGACCCCTTAATTAACTGCCTAATAATAAGTTCTTTTTTATTTTCTTTAATATTTTTTACCATCTTAAAAGCATAAGATATAGATTGTCCTAAAAAATAAGTTAAAATAATAATATATATAAGTTTATTAATTCCAATAAAAATAAAT
>CAVIQT010000075.1:0-5651 GCA_963645165.1 Phocaeicola vulgatus | reverse complement strand
TAAAAGATGGTTCTGGTAACTGGAGAATAAAATTCTATGAAAGTGGAACATTTAAAACATCATACCCAGATGTAAATAATATAGATGTATTTGTCGTTGGCGGCGGTGGTGGTGGTGTTACCGCTGGTTATCATGATGGTGGCGGCGGCGGTGGTGGAGGTTATACCAAAACCTATAAAAATTTTGCTTTATTAAAAGAAGAAGAAATAAGTGTAGTTGTTGGTGCTGGCGGCACAGAAAATGGTGGAGCCGGTGGACAAAGTTACTTTAAATCCACTACTTATGCTGCTAAAGGTGGTAATGGGGGAAGCGGAATATCTGGTGGAAATGGAGGCTCTGGAGGTGGAAATGCAGGACACATAAGCTGTGTGAATGTTTCATACCCAGGTGCTTCTAATGGAAACTCTGTTACTCCATCAGGCGATACCTGCTGGGGAGTAGGAGGTACTGGTCAGGGTACCACTACTCGTGAATTTGGTGATTCTACTGGCACTCTATATGCTGGAGGCGGCGGTGGTGGCTCTGTTCATGGTGGCGGTAAATGGTATGCTAATGCTGCAGGAGGTTCTGGCGGTGGTGGCCGTGGAGGAGGAACTGGAGGCGCATCAGTAAGTGGAACCAAAAACACCGGCGGCGGTGGTGGCGGCGGAACAGGATCATATGATGGCGGTAAACCACTTGGTTCAGCTGGAGGCTCCGGAATAGTCATAATACGTAACCACAAAGAATAAAAAAGTTCTAATCAACATAGAACTTTTTTAAATACTAAAATTTACGATATAAACCAATCGCTTTACCAACAATTAGACAATTGGGTAAAATAATTGGTGCCATTGTATCATTTTCTGGTTGTAATCTTATATGATCTTCTTCCTTAAAAAATCTTTTTAAAGTTACTTCATTATCTTCTGTCATCGCTACTACAATATCCCCATTATGAGCAATTCTTTGTTTTTGCACTATAACAATATCACCATCTAAAATACCAGCATTAATCATACTTTCACCAGATACTTTTAAAGTAAAAATAGTCTCTTTAGGTGGAATTATACTGGCAGGAAGTGAAAAAAACTCATTTGGATTTTCAATTGCTTCAATTGGTGAACCAGCCGTAACCTTACCAAGTAGTGGAACCTTTACTATTTCTTCATCTTTAGGTTTAAATTCATTTTCACCTATAACTTCTATGGTTCTAAATTTTGATTTAGTTTTAGTAATCGCGCCTTTTTTCTCTAATTGTTTTAAATGCGTATGAACCGTTGCTGGACTTGACAAATCTAATCCTGCACATATTTCTCTAACAGAAGGTGGATAACCATACGACACAATATATTTTTTAATAAAGATTAAGACTTCTTCTTGTTTTTTTGTTAATTTTTCGTTCATTACTTTCCTCCTTAAAAATATATTAACATAACAAATGTAAAATGTCAAACAATTGTTTAATTTTTCTCTTGACTACAAATAATTGTTCGTGTTATAGTTAACATGCAATGAAGAAGGAGTGTGGTTATAATGGTTGCAAAAATTAATAACTATAAGGGAGTGATTATTTTTTATTTACTCCTTGCTTTGTTTTTAGTACTTTTGTCTTGGCATAACAAAAAACTGAACTTAAATAGTTATAATGAAGTATCTATCAATTATGTTTTCTAATAATTTTTAGTTACTCTTCTTTTTTATAATAAGAAATTATGCTATAATCTTTTTCGTGGTGGTGGTTTTTATGCATGTACCAAATATGTTAGATGCTAAAATTAGAAATAAAAGTAAAGTAAACTATATATATGAAGAAAGAAAAGAAGAAAATATATTTAGTGGTAAGAAATACTATATTAAAACATATGGTTGTCAAATGAATGTTCATGATTCTGAAGAAATAAAAAAACTGTTAGAAAATTTAGGATACATTGAAACAGATGACTATGAAAATAGTGATTTAATTATTTTAAATACTTGTGCAATCAGAGAAAATGCCCATGATAAAGTCTTTGGTTTTTTAGGTAGATGTAAACATTTAAAAAAGACTAATAAAGACTTATTACTAGGTTTATGTGGCTGCATGGCTCAAGAAGAAGGAGTAGTTAAAGAAATAAGAGAAAAACACCCTTACATTGATATAGTTTTTGGAACTCATAATATGAATGAACTTCCTCAAATTCTAAAAAATCATTATGGAAAACAATCTATTGAAGTTTATAGTAAAGAAGGAGACGTTATTGAATTTGGTAATTTATATAAACGTGATTCTAAAATATCAGCATGGGTAAATATAATGTATGGTTGTGATAAATTTTGTACATATTGTATTGTTCCTTATACTAGAGGAAAACAAAGAAGCCGTAAAAGTGAAGATATTCTAAAAGAAGTAAATGACTTAAAAAAACAAGGATATAAAGAAATAACTTTATTAGGTCAAAATGTTAATGCTTATGGAAAAGATTTAGACGGAGAAATAGAATTTAGTAAACTATTAGAACTTGTAAGTGATACAGGGATTGAAAGAATTAGATTTGTAACTTCTCATCCATGGGATTTTACTGATAATATGATAGATGCTATTGCTAAAAGAGATAATATTATGCCTTATATTCATTTGCCATTACAAAGTGGATCAGATCGCATTTTAAAATTAATGGGAAGAAGATATACTAAAGAAGAATACTTAACTTTATTTAATAAAATTAAAACTAAAGTTAAAAACGTAAGTATCACAACAGATATTATTGTTGGTTTTCCTGGAGAAACTAATAAAGACTTTGAAGAAACTTTAGATGTTGTTAATAAATGTAAGTATGATGGAGCATTTACATTCATCTTTTCACCAAGAGAAAATACACCAGCAGCTAAAATTGAAGATGCAACCCCATTATCAGAAAAAGAAGAAAGACTACATAGATTAAATGAAATAATAAATAAATATTCTAAAGAAAGTAATGAAAAATTATTAGGTAAAACAGTTAAAGTTTTAATTACTGATATTTCTGATAAAGATGAAAATAAAGTTTGCGGATATACAGAAAATATGAAATTAGTAAATGTTTTAGCAGATAAAAGTACTATTGGTTCAATTATTGATGTTAAAATTGAAGATGCTAAAAGTTTTAGTTTAGATGGGATTATCGTAAAATAATTCCCTTTTAATTTTAATGTATTTTTGCTATAATTATTTGTAGAATTGGAGGAAGTGATATGGATAAGAAAAAAGAAAATGATATACTAAAAGATGCTAATCCTAATACTCCAGTAGTGCTTGGTACTTTAAAAAAAGAAAAATCTAGTAAACCATTTTTAGTATTAATTATCTTTGTTTTACTAATAACAACAGTATTTATGTTTCCTAACATAAAAAGATATATGGCAACAAATGATAATGCTGTAACTAGATTTTATAATTCCTATTTAAAATCATTTTTAGAAAATGATAATAGTAATGATTATTATTATGATGCATCTACTACAACAAAGACAACTACATCTTCCCAAAAAACAGATGTAACTTGCTCTAGTTATGGCGATGAATATGTTTATCACTTTTTAAATAATAAATTAAAAAGTATAACTCATACTTTAACTATAACTAAAGGTAATAATTTAGATGAATATAATAAGAGTTTAGAAAACTATAAATATATTACAGAATACTATAAAGAAACTTTATCACTTGATACAATCCTAAATGAAAATGAAGATAATTTTGTTTTTGAAAATGTTATGGATTTAAGTAAAACTACGCCCTCTAATTTTGCAAAATATAAAAATGGCAATTATTATGATTTAGATACTTTAAAAGATGTTATAATTAAAAATGAACAAACAAAAGGATTTACTTGCGAATGAATTTTACAATAAATGATTTTAATGGACCACTTGACTTGCTTTTACATTTAATTAAAGCAAACAAGATGGATATATATGATATTGATATAGCGGTTATAACAAAAGAATATCTAAATTTTATAAATAATAATAATGATTTATCTATCGATGCTTATAGTGAATATTTAGTAATGGCATCAGAACTTGTTCATTTAAAAAGTAAATTACTTTTAAATAAAGATTCTGCTTTAGAAGAAGATGATATTTTATATGAAATTAATTCTGAAGATGAACTAAGAGAAAGATTATTAGAATATCAAAAAATAAAAGAAAAAGCAGATGACTTTAGAGTCTTAGAAGAAAAAAGAAGTAATGTATTTACTAAAATGCCAATGAACTTAAGCGAATTTAGAGAAAAAGATACAACCATAAGTGGAGATGTAACTTTAGAAGATTTACTTAAAGCATTTGAAGAATTTTTAAAAAGACAAAAAATGAAAGAACCAGTTAATACAACAATAACTAAAAAAGAACTTAGTGTTGAAGATAGAGTTATAAGTATTAGAAATATTGTTAAAATAAAAGGGAAAGTTAACTTTTTAGATTTATTTGAAGAAATTAGTAAACCATATGTAATTGTAACTTTTTTAAGTATTTTAGATATGAGTAAAAATAAAGAAATTATAATTACCCAAGATAAAAATTTTGGACAGATATATATAGAAGGAAGTAAGTAGAATGAAGAAATTAGGGATTTTGGAAGGATTGCTTTTTGTAGTTGGAGATGAAGGTATTAGTTTAGAAAATATTTGCTCTATTATGGAAATTACTGAAACAGAAGCAAAAAGTTTGCTTAAAACTTTAAAAAGCAATTATGAAAATGATGATAGGGGAATAACCATTAGTTATCTAGGTGATGCCTTTAAACTAACAACAAAAGCAGAACATAAAGATTATTATAAAAAATTAGTTCTTACTCCTGAAAATAATACACTAAGTAATTCTAGTTTAGAAACTCTAGCAATTATTGCTTATAATGGGCCAATTACTAGAGCTGAAATAGATGAAATGAGAGGAGTCTCTACTACATATACAATTAGAAAACTTTTAGCTAAAGATTTAATTAAAGTTAGCGGAAAATCAGATTTGCCAGGAAGACCTAATTTATATGTTGTTACTAATGTTTTCTTAGATTACTTTGGGCTTGCAACTTTAAGTGATTTACCAGAGATAAAAAAAGAAAAGCAAAATGAAGAAGAAGAATTATATAATACAATTTTTAAAGAAAATGAATAGATTTTATCAAATATAAATGATATAATTTACTCATGCTTGCGTGGCGGAATAGGTAGACGCACAGCACTCAAAATGCTGCGGTTTTACGACCATGAGGGTTCGATTCCCTCCGCAAGCACCAATTATTTTGAGAAGATAAGAAAATACCGGTTGTGGGATATCTGTGGGAATTATATTGTTTCATTTCAAAATATTTGAAAATTTTGTTATAATTACTTTGTAATAATAAGTAGAAAATTTATAAGTATTATATTTACAAGGTGATGATTAATTTGAGAAAACTAAAAATTAAAGGAATATATAAACACTATAAAGGTGATTTATATATAGTAGAAGATATTATTTATAATAGTGAAACTAAAGAAAAAATGGTCGCATACCGTGCCCTATATGGTGATAATATATTATGGTGTAGACCATATGACATGTTTATGGATGAAGTAAACAAAAATGGTCAAAAATATAGATTTACCTTGCAAAATATAAAAAGCATAAAAGAAAAAAACTAGTAAATCCTTCCGAAGACCATAAAAAAT
>CAVIQT010000074.1:0-17960 GCA_963645165.1 Phocaeicola vulgatus | reverse complement strand
ATAATAATGTTGTAGTAACTGGCATTTGGGATACAACAGATGCAAATAATTATCATTGGAAGATAACTGTTGATAATGTAAGTAAACCTAATACAGTTTGTAATGTTACATTTGCAACTAAGACATTAAACTCAATAAAGGTTACTAAGAATCCAACTAAAATGTATTATGCACCGGGTGAAACTTTTGATGCAGCTGGTATGGTAGTTTCTGGATATTTTGATAAAGATGGAACAGAGACAAGTGTAGAACTAAGCGGTTATACAATTTCGCCAACAACAATAAATATTGGCTCTACTAAGTTAACTATTACTTATAAAGATGGAGAGATACCATTTACTACAGAATTAAATGTTAATATTAAACCTAAATTAACAATTGATTTTAATGGTGGGACAGGCACCGATGTAAGTGGATATTATGAACCAGGAACTAAAATAACGATAACTAAACCAACAAAGTCAAGTGTTGCATTTGGTGGCTGGAATTTAAGTAATACAAGTTCATCTATTTCTAGTGATGTTTTAACAATGGGAACAAGTGATGTAACCATAACCGCTATATGGATTGCGATAAAAAGCTTTAGTGCCACTGGTACAGTGCAAAATTATGAGGTTCTAGGAACTGGAACATATAAATTAGAAGTATGGGGTGCGCAAGGTGGTAATTCTAATTATAATTCTGGCGGCAAAGGTGGTTACGCGGTTGGTTATAAAGAACTTTCTGCTGGTGATATCTTATATGTATATGTCGGTGGTCAAGGCGGAAGTTCTTCGTCATATGGTGTCGGGGGCACTGGTGGCTGGAATGGCGGAGCTGCGGCTTTTCAAACTGGTAAAAGTGCCGGTGGTGGTGGCGGTGGCACCGATATAAGATATGGAGGAACTGCTTTAAGTAATCGTATTATTGTCGCCGGCGGTGGCGGAGGCGCTTTTTCTCATTTTTTTCCAAAAGAGAATTATCCAAGCCTTTATATTGATGGTGGTTCTGGTGGCGGAATATCTGGAACTGGATCAATACCTGGAACTCAAACTAGTGGAAATGCACTTGGTGTAGGCGGAAATTGTAGTGACGCCGGCTGCGGCGGTGGCGGCGGTGGTTATTGGGGTGGCAAATCCACCGATGAAAAAACTAGTGGCGGAGGTTCAGGTTATATCGGTGGTGTATCTAATGGTTCTATGCAAACTGGTGTTAGAAGTGGTGATGGATATGCTACTATTACCTTCTGTGATGGGGTATTATGCTAAAAAGTACAGAATTTAATGTACTTTTTTTAGTTTATATAATATAATAGTATCTCAAGAAAGATGAGGTATTTATGAAAAATATTTCTAAAAGAAATATAAAAGGGGTATATGATGAGACTAGAACTTTCTTAAATCAAAATAATATAAGTTATGAGGAAAATTTATCTGACTTTTATATTCCATCATTAATTCTTCATGAAGACTCTAAAACTAAAAGAGAAGTAGAAAGTAGTGTAAGTTCTTATTTAAAAAGTAATCATTTAAAATCTAGTCCTAAGTTTTCTATTAAGAAAAGTAAGGTTATTAATGATGAAAGTGATTCTTTAATTAAAAATGTTATTTTTACTTTACCTACTAGTACGGATTATAATGTTGGTGTAGGTGAGTCTAGTTTTACTTCTGTTAAAAATCGTTTTAATATTTTATTTAATAGTCATGGTATAGTGTTAGAAAGAAAAGGTTTTGAAAACTTATATGGTTATGATAGTTTTATTTGTGATGCTAATCCTTTGGATAATTCATTTAATATTTTAATAAGTAAGAATAAAAAATATTTTTCTATTTTAAGAAGAAATAATAAAAGATTAATTACTTTATTAGATGGTATTTCAGTTATTAAAAACTCTAATGGGGTTAAGAATGTTAAAACAAATAAAGTATATGGTAATGATTTTTCATTTAATTTAGAGTTTAATACTAATCAAGATGATAATTTAATTTTGCTTAATTTAAAGTTAGTAATTGATGGCAGAGATTATTATATAAAAATAGTAGGTGGTAAGTTACAAGCATATTATTTTAATGGGGATACTAAAATTAATTCATTAAATAATAGTGATGAAATAAAATATCTTTATGATGCTTTTATGTGTGAGATAAATAATGCTTTACTTTGTGATGATTATTCTTTTGATATATTAATGCTTAAAAAGATAATGGGTTATATTTTTGATATGATAAGAGATAATAGGTATAGTTTATCTATTAATGATTTATCTATAAAGGAAGTAAGCTCTATAGAAAGAATTGTTTTAGGTAATATAGAAAATATATTAGATAGTGTATTTATTCCATATTTAATAGATAGTTTTAATAATATACGTAAAGAGTTTAAAGAGAAAAAAATATATTTAAAAAGTCTTTAAAAATTATTATAAATTTAATATAATTATTGTAGGTGGATTATGAAAAATATAGTAGATTTAAAATATCATGATAGTTATGTTAGATTTTTTTATGGTAATTATAAAAAGTTATTTAAACCTAATGATTATATAGAGCTTTTTAGTTATGATTATAATGGGAATTATCCTTTATGGTCTAGTTATGATTATTTTATTTATAAGGCAATAACTACAATGAAATTAAGTTCTGATTTATTTAATGATTTAAATAAGTTAAAGGGTGATAAAGAGTCTTTTAATGATTATAAACTTATTAAAAAGATTAATAGTAAATATAAAGAGATAATAAATTTTATTGAGGCTAATACTAATTTAGTATATGGTTTAGATTATGTTGAATAAAGCTGGTATGGGTATTATCAGTTTTTTCTTAAGTTAATTTGTTCTTTTATTTATGGGATACCTGTGTTAAAATACAATGTATGAGTTATATAAAAGGTAAATTTAGAAAAGCTATATATGAAACTGATGCCGGCTATAAAGTTGGGCTTTTTAGAGTGCAAGAAACTAATGATTATAATGTTCCAGTAAATAGGACTATTACTATTACCGGTTATTTTGCAGCTGATTTTAATAATGATGAGGTATTTATTCTTTATGGGGAATATATTTTTCATA
This sequence comes from Phocaeicola vulgatus, assembly GCA_963645165.1. GTDB lineage: Bacteria > Bacillota_I > Bacilli_A > RF39 > UBA660 > CAG-533. The sequence goes on along the minus strand of CAVIQT010000074.1, from coordinate 14,911 downwards.
ATCGTTATGGGTATCAGTTTAGTGTTAGGTCTTATAGTAAGAATCTTCCTAAGGGAAAGGAAGCAGTTATTGAGTTTTTAACTAGTTCTTTTGTTAAGGGATGTGGGGAAAAGCTTGCTAAAGAAATATATAATACTTTTGGTAATAATACTTTAAATAAAATAAAGGAAAATAAGAATAATTTATTTTTAGTTCCTAAAATGACTGATAAAAAGGCAGAATCTATTTATAATTCTGTAGTTAAGTATTTTGATGCTGATAAAGAGATTTTAGCTTTAAAAGAGATGGGTTTTTCTATTAAGGAAACTATGAATTTAATGAATTCTTATGGTAAGAAGATTATGGATATTATAGATAAAAATATATATTCTTTAGTTGGAACAATTGATTTTAAGAAGTTAGATAATATATTTATTAAGGGTAATGATTTAGATGATGAAAGAAGAATTAAGGCTTGTATTATTCAAACTATGAAGGAGTTAACTTTTTCTTCTGGGGATATTTATTTATATGAAGATGAGATATCTGAGTATTTGGGTAAGGCTTTTAAAATTCATGAGGGTATTAGTGATTATATTGATAAGTTAATTAAGGATAAGTTAGTTAAAAAAGAAAAAGATAATATATTTTTAATGAGTGATTATCAAGATGAATTATATAATGCTAAAAGTATTTCTGAGTTAATGAAGAAGAAAGGTCATAGAGTTAATAATTTTGAAAGTAATATTAGTCTTATTGAAAAGGAACTTAATATTAAGTATAATGAGGAACAGAAAAAGGCGATAAAGTCTGCTTTAACAAATAATATTAGTATTATAACTGGTGGGCCTGGTACTGGTAAAACTACTATTGTTAAGGGAATTATTAAAATGTATAGTTTAAATAAGAAGATTAATGAAAAAGGCCTTTCTAAGGAGGTTATGCTTTTGGCACCTACGGGAAGAGCGGCTAAGAGAATGAGTGAGACAACAAAACTTCCAGCATCTACTATTCATAGATTTTTAAAGTGGGATAAAGCTAATAATATTTTTGGTATTAATGAGTTAAATCCAGTACATTATAATTTATTTATTATTGATGAGGCTTCTATGTTAGATAATCATTTACTTGCTTCTTTTTTTAGGGGTATTACTTTAAATACACAGATTGTTTTTGTTGGTGATGTTCATCAGCTTCCTTCGGTTGGGCCTGGTTTAATATTAAGTGATATGATTAATGCTAATATTCCTCATATTATGTTAGAGGCTATTTATAGGCAAAGTGAAAACTCTTTTATTCCTTTTTTAGCTAAGAATATTAAGGATGTAAATTCTAGTGAGAATTTTAATATTAAGACAGATGATTATAGTTTTATTAGTGCTAGTAATGCTCAAATAAAGGATTTTATTAAGCAAATAGTTTTAAAAATGTTAGATAAGAATATTGGTACTAATCAAATTGAGGTTTTAGTTCCTATGTATAAGGGTGAAAATGGTATAGATAATTTAAATATATTACTTCAAGGTATTTTTAATGAAAGTGCGAAAGGGAAAAGTGAAACACATATAGGGCCAGTTACTTATAGAGTGGGAGATAAAATATTAAATTTAGTTAATGATTTAGAGAATAATATTTATAATGGGGATATTGGTTATATTGAGGGAATAAATATTAGTTCTAAGACCGATTTTATGGTAATTAATTATTATGGTAAGAAGGTTAATTATAAAAGGGAAGATCTTATAAATATTACTCATGCTTATGCGATGAGTATTCATAAGTCGCAGGGTTCTGAGTTTGAGTATGTTATTATGCCAATTAGTCCTAGTTATAGTAGAATGCTTTATAATAAGTTATTATATACGGGAGTATCTAGAGCAAAGAAGAGTTTAATATTAGTTGGTTCTTATGAGTCTTTTATTAACTGTATTAATAATAATTATAGTTATGAAAGAAAAACTTCTTTAAAGAAAAAAATAGAGAATATTTTAAAGAAATCTGTTTAAAATAATGGAGAGGTGATAATTTGAAAGACTCTCTATTATTGATGATTGGAGCAGCAGCTGGTATTGGTTTATATACTTGTGTAAGTGATTTAATGAAAGATAAAAAGTCTTTAAAGAGGAAAATGAATCATTTAGTAGATGATGCTGCTGATTTGATGAATATAAGTTAAAAAAATTCATACTTGATGTATGAATTTTTATTTTAAGATAATTCTTTATAGGTTAGTTTGTCATATTCATGATTATCTATTTTATAGCTTTCTAGTTTTTCTGTATTTATTAAATAAAATTTATGAAGTAGGGTATCTTTATCGGAATTAAGAGCGACTGGATCATCCCAAGTTAGGTCTAAATGTAACCATTTATCATCTATTTTAACTGCATTCCATACATGGGTGAGGGATGCAATTTTATAGTTAGGGATATTTAATTTGTTTAGAAATAGTGCCATGGCATCAGCATAACCACCACATACGGCATAGCCTTGAAGTAATGGACCATAGGCAATATTAGATTTATAGGGACTATTATTATTAGTTCTTTCTTGATCATATTTGGTATTATTTATTATATAGTCATGGATAGTAAGTATTTTATCATCTAAAGACATATCTTCAGTAATAATTTCATTATATATTTCATTAATTTTATGTTTTACTGCTTCTATATCTTCATTACTATATAGTTTTGTAACTTTTACATTAACTTCCCCAATAGAGGAGTATACGACATTAATGTTACTAAAGTTATTAAATGGGTGGACAAAATTATTAATATTAGTAAGAAGGGTATCATCTTTAATAATTGATTCAGTATCAGTTAAACAGTCAGTATATTCTTTTGGACAATAAAAGGTAAAGTTAGTATATCCATTATTAAGTATTGAATAGAATATATTTTTTAAATCTTGTTTACTATAGGGAATGAAATCTTCACTTTCTTGAACAAATGAATAACTAACATTTTTATAGTATTCGTTTTTTTCAGGAATAACTAATTTAGGGGTATCTGAAAGTAATTCTGAAAAGTAGTCAGTTATTTTATCTATATTTAAAATTGCTAGGGTTATTAGTCCTAAAAATATTATCCATTTAATTATTTTTTTCATATCTTATCACTAATATCATGATAACAAATATATATAAAAAAAGAAATGATTTAATTCATTTCTTTAACTTTTTTATTTAATCTTGCTTTTTGTCTATCACAAGTATTCTTTTTCATTAATCCTTTACTTGCGCATTTATCAATATTAGCTAAAGTAGTTTTTAATGTAGAACTTGCTTTTTCTTTATCATTTTCTTTAATAGCTTTTTCTAGTTTTTTCATTCCATTTTTAACTCTTGAAGTATAAGAAGTATTACTAGAAGTTTTGATTTTATCAGTTCTTACGCTTTTTTTAGAACTTTTAATATTAGGCATAGTTTACACTCCTTCCTTAAATACATTATTGATTGTATCAAAAACTTATGTAAAAAGCAATTAAAATGTTGCTAAAAACTTTATTATTTGTTATTATTGTTATAGAAAATAGAGGTATGAATTATGTATATAAATAAATTACTTAAAAAACAATTATCTTTATCTGCAGCGAGCCTTTTATTAATTATATTTGTTATATTTGGTTCTTCATATGCTTTATTTGAAAATACACAGCAAGATAGTAATACACAGTCAATGAATGTTGGTGATTTAACTATAGCGTTTAATAATACTAGTGGGAATACTTTATCTGATTCTGATGCGCTTAGTATTACGGGTATGAATCCGGTAACAGATGCGGAAGGGTTAGCACTTACTAATAATATTTATTCTTTTGTTATTAAAAATACAGGTACTATTGCGTATAAATATACTATAACTGTTGCTGATAATCCTGATTATGCTAGTGTTACTGATAAGGTTATTGTAAAAAAGTCTGGGGCTTCTGATGAACCTACTTGGAAAAATATTCGTATGAATTTAAAGAGGTATCAGGGAACAAATTCAGAAAGTACTAGTACTATTTTAGCAAAGACTGCTAGTCTAAATGAAACTTTTAATTTAGGAACAGGTAAAACAAATGGTATTATTGCATCTGACGTTACAGTTAATGCAGGAAGTACTCATATATATAAACTTCAAACATGGCTTTTATATGATACAACATTACCAAATAAAGCGATTGGTTCAGAGATACATTTGAAGATAGCAATTACTGGTGAAGCAACTGATCCAGTATAATGGCTTAAATAAAATTAATATATTAGGAGGAATAAGAATGGAAGATAACTTATTATATGAAAGTGAAGAAGAAAAGACTGCGACAGGTAAGGTTCTTGCTGCGTTTAAAATTAAATCTGTTAATGAAGAGATAGATAATTATGTAGCTGATGTACTTAAGTATGCGGTTAAAATAGATGAAATTTTAGAAGAAAATAAGTTAGAAAAAAGATATTTAAATAGAGTTAGTACGGTATCTGATGGAGTAGATTATTTAACATTTGATACAGATTTAGATGTTCTTGATTTTAGAGTTAAAGAAGTAGTTGAAGATTTAATTAAAAGAATAAATACAAGATTAAAATTAATAAATGACTCTAATTTAATATTAAGTAAGATTCATGAAAGTTTTGATTTAAGTGATATAAATTTAGATGAAGCTATAAAGGTATCTAAGCTTACAAGAGAAGAATTAGTATAATAAGAAAGGAGTATCATCATGAGTGAGAAAGAGAAACTTGATAATTTACAAAAATTATTACAGGAAAGAAAAATAAATATTTCTGATTTTGCTAGAGCCCGCATTAAAATATTTAATGGGGATTTTGATAACTTTGTAAATACTTATGATACTCTAGAGTCTGAAATTGATTCTTCAATAACTCCTTATAATTTTGAGGATGAGGTTATGGCTTATGCTCATTCTTTGGAGGCTATATTAAGAAAGGATTCATCTTTTTTTAAGGATAATTCTAAAAATGTTATTACGGATTTGTCTTCTAGGATTCAGGGGTTAGCTACTAAATACATGCCAATATATATGTATAATCAGTTATTAACTTCTAAAAGGCAAATTGAAGAAGAAATTGTTGATATGACTAAAAGTTATGTATATTTAAGTGAGGATAATGAATCTAGTATAGAGGCAAGAAATAATACTTTTTTTGATTTAATAAGAGAAGAACTTGCTAAAAGAGAAGAGTTAAAAGCTAAGATGGCGGAAATTGAAGCTAAGACTCCGATGTATGATGCGTATATATCAAATTTTAAAACAGAAGAGAGAATACAAAGTTTAATAGGTGATACGCTTTTAATTAATAGTACTATTTTTAGAATGAATTTATCTGAAGATACTAAAAATGCGGTGGCATTTCTTCAGTCAAAGTTAAAAGATAAATTGTCTTCTATGAAAACTAATAAGGCTAAGGCTAAGTTAGATTTGGATGCTTTATGTGCTGATTATGGTATTTCTAAGTTAGAAGTTAGACCGCCTCATGTAATTATTAATAATGATGCAAATACTGTTGAAGTAAAAGCTACATCTATAAATGAAGAAAAACCAAAAACAAAAGAACCAATTGGTTATGAATTTTATGAAAATAAACATAGAAAAGTAGAAGTACAAGATAAGCCAGTAGATATTTTAGAAAGATATGAGGAATCTAAGGCAAAAGATCCTAGTGTATCGGAATTACTTACTAGAATTAAAGAAAATAGATTAAAAGAGATGAAATTAAGCAGTAAGGATATTGCTGCTTATATGGGAGTTTCAGAAAGACAGAAAAGAGCATTTGGTTTAGAAGAGATGAATGATTTATATGCTAGAGAACGTAATTTTAAACTAGGTGATAAGATAACATTTAATGGGTTTGTTCCTGGTAAGTTTGTTCATGATGAAAATTATCGTAAGTTAGTTCCGGATGGAACATATACATTTGCTGGTTATAAGTTTAAAAATGGAACTTATAATGAATATGTTATGTTAGAGGAATTACCTAATGCAGTATTTAATGTAAATAGTTTTGATGCTTTAGTGTTAGAAAATAAAGAAAATAAGTCATATAGTTTATAATTTTAATTGATTTAAAAGTTTTTAACTATTATAATAGGTATCAAAAAGAAAAGAGGACGGTGTATAATGGCATTATCAGAAGAGGAAAAATTAAAAATTAAGGAAAGACTTGAGAGAATTGGAAGATTATCTGAAGAAGATAGACCTAAATTAACTAGAAAGCAAAAAAGTTTAATTGAGGAAGAATCTGAAAGGATTAATAGTTATAATGCGATGAGTAGAGCAAATAGTGATGATTTTTTAGATACTTCTTTACCATTATATTTAATTAATAGATTAAATGACGCCGGATTAACAACTACTGGCGATTTTGGTTTTTACATGGATTATTGTAAAAATAATGGGATATTAACTACTGATGATATTGATAAATTATTAGATAGAATACCTGAAAGTAAGATGGCTCTTGAGAGTGCAAGGGGAAACTTAGAAAAAACAAAGTCTAGAGAGTATTTATCTCATAATGTTGAAAGTATTTTTGATAGTATTAAAAAAGTAGAAGAGTTAGTTAAAGATAATAATAAAGAAAAGAAATATAATCCTTATACTGATATTACTGGAGAAAGTGGTTTAACTGGTTTTGATACTGACATTAGAGCTCTTAAAAATATTATAAATACTAAAGCTTTTGATAAAGATTTAGAAGCAGATATTGAAAGAAGAGAAAAGTCTTTAGAAGATTTAAAGAATGCGATTGATAAGGAATATCATGAAATTAAAAAATTAAACTCTAATAATATAAAAGAAATTAGTGCGCATGCGACAAAGTATAATGAATTAACTAGAGGGTATCATAATGCAAAGAGTGTTTTAGAAAAATTAACTAAACAAAGAGAAAGAACTAGTTTATTATCTTTTGATGATATAAATCGTGCTCAAAGTCTTAGTGATCATATATATAATTCATTAAATTTTGCTAAAGTATATGGTTTTTCTAGTAGTGAGTTAAGTGATTTAAATGGTTGTTTTGATAAACTTAATAATGATTTTGTAATGTATCGTGAATTAATTGTTAATGCTTCTAATTTAGAAAAAGAAGTTAATAAGAAAGATAATGAATTAAATAAATTATTTGCATCTTTAATGGTAAGTGTAAATGGAAATGTTTTAAGTGAAAATAATATAGAAAAAGATGAGAAAATAGAACATCAAGATACTTTAGTTAATCATGATGAAGTAGAACCAGTAAATAATCCCGAAGAAAAACATAATTTAGAATCTAATCATGAAAAGAGTGAAATTACATCTACACCTTTAGAAGATAAAAAAGTAATATTTATTGGGTTTGATAATAAAGATAATCCGCTAGATTATAAAGATTTAGAATTAGGGGAAGAATATATAGTTCAAAATGAAAGTTTAGATTCATATTCATTTAAAAATTTAAATGATAATTTACCAAAGTCTTCATTTATGAGTGAAGAAGAATTTAATAATATGTATGCGCCTGGTAAAAAAGTATATTTGTATGTACCAAAAGAGAATGCTGATTTAATTGATGATGAATTAGAGTTAAATAGGGCTTATACTATTAAAAGTATAGATAATGATAAAATAACATTTAATGAACTTAATGGTACTTATCCTAAAATGACATTTGTTATTCCAGAAACATGGAACTATATTGGTTATTCATTAACTGGGTTAAAAACTAATGATCCTAAATTTAAAGATGCTTTAAATAATATGTATTATGGAAATGAACCAAAAAAGAAAGAAAAAGAAGAACCAATTAAACCACAAGCAAGTGAAAGTTCTTTACTTCTTCCACCACATGAAGATAGTAATGATGAATTTTATATTGTATATCAAGGTAATGCACCTAAAGGGTTTGAAGAATATTATAGCCGTTTAACTAAGGGACAAAAGTATAAAGTAATTAATGAAACTGAAAGTTATTATGAAATAGAGCTTGATGATAATACACCATTTAAAGTTTTAAAATCATATGCTTGTACTTTAAAAGAGTGGCAGGATAGAGATAACTTAGTTGTTTATAATGGAAAATTAATTAAAGATGAAGTTTGCAGTATTAAAGATTATGTAGATTTAGTTATTGGCAAAAAATATAAAGTTAAGTATCAAACAGCAGATGGGAAATATTTAGTTTTAGAGGGATTTGAAGATAAAAAAATCCCGACAAGCGTATTTACTTCATTGAAAAAATGGGAAAGTTTAACTGAAGAAGAGAGAGTTAATATTAGAAGAACTCCTAGAGCACATAAGGTTATAAAGGAAGAAACTAAGAATCGCGCTATATATTTGTCATCATTTGCAGTGGCGATAGTTTCACTTATTGCTGGCTCTGTACCTCTTGGGGCTGCGACTATAAGTGTTTTATTTGGAGCGGGGCTAGGTGCGTTTGTATATTATATTGATAAATTAAAAAAACAAGGTAAACATGAAGAACGTAAAAAGTCAGTAAGAACTTTAAAAGATAAATTAAGAGAAATATTTATTGATACTGATAAAGAACATGATAGAAATAATCAAATAAGAGATAGCTTAGCAGGAATTATTGATAATGATTTAAAGGGCGAGTTAATAGAAGAAGGACTTGATGAGAATATCTTTGAAGATGGTAGTAATAAAATAGATAATGAATCTAAGTTATCAATGTAAGAATAGAAAGGGAGAGTATGAATATTAAATCAGGAAGACATAAAATTATTAAAGAAGAAATAAAAAAAGCTAAACCTAAAAATGCTGCATATAAATTAGCACTTGCAATCGCGGTTGTTGGTTTGATAACACCAACTGGAATAGTTATTAAACTGGGTATGGCTGCTCTTCTAGCATACTTACATAAATTAAAAAAATCCGGTATGATTAAAGAAGATTATGATGACATAAAAGATATTATGGATGACACTATAGTGGCTAATATACCAAAAGGTTATATTGAAAAAGAAAATGATACGGAGTTAGAAAGTACTGTTGATGAATGGAATAACGCTACTTGGGAAGGATATTATAAACCAGTAGTAACATATACATCTAAAAAGGAAGAAAGTTATGGAAGAAGGATTGCTTAATGAAGGAAGTAGATAGAAAATTTATTACTTTAGATAATAATGAAAGATATGAAATAGTAGATGAAACTGTGCAAAATGGGGTAAAATATTATTTTACTTCTTTAGTAGATGAAAATGATACTCCATTAGTTAAGTCTTCTATTTTTGAAGAAGTAATTGAAGATAATGAAAAGTATGTCATACCTGTTACTGAGGAAGATAGATATAGTGCTTTAGCAGCAATATTCATATCTAATTTTAATAAGTTAGTAGATGAAGAAGATTAATTCTTCTTTTTTTTAGGTATATTTTGTTTGTTTATGGACAAATTAATAATAAGGAGATGGATAATGAAGAAGAAAATTAGGATATTTAGTTTATTATTTTTTGTTATTATGTTATTTGGGTGCGCGATTGAAACTAGCCCTAAGGCAAGAGTTGAGGCATTATTAAATAAGTATCAAAGTAAGGATAGCTCAGTTGTTGGGGAGTTAGATGATTATTTAAAAACTTTAACAATTGATGATAAAAATTATGACGATTATAAAAATGTTTATTTAAAGCAGTATGAAAATATGAAGTATGAGATAAAGGATGAAAAAATTGATGGAGATAATGCTAGTGTAGTCGTGCAGATAGATGTGTATGACTATTATAAAGTAGAACAGGAAGTAAATAGTTATATTGCATCTAATGCAAGTGAATTTGCTGAAAATGGCGTTTATAGTTCTACAAAAGCCTTAAAATATAAGATTGATAAACTAAATACTGCTAAAGATAGGGTGCAGTATACTATTACATTTAATTTAACTAAAGTAAAAGATAAATGGACTATTGATAATCTAAGTACAGAAGATCTAGAAAAGATTCATGGCACATATGCTCATTAATCTTTTTTTATATGTAGAGCAAAAAGTTGGTAGAACTAATTTGGTGAATTATAATTTAATTGGTGATTAAGGATGAATATAATATATAAACTTGCTTATATCATTAAAAGATAAGAAAATAATAAAAGTTTTAACTGTTAGATTACATGTTTTACTACAATTATGAAAGATGTTATTAATAGGAAAAAAGTTAATGATTCTTTAATGTTAGAAAGTATATCTATTAAAAAGATAAGTGATACTCTAACATCTAATGGAAGAAAAAAACTTTGTACATATAGTTGAAGAATATTTAAATGATCTTCTTGAATGTTATATTTTTAGAATTAAAAAGAAGAGGATATAAAATATATATATAGGTTTCTTTAACAGTAAGAGATGAAAATACTTTAAAAAGGGAATTAAAATCTTTAGAATCATTAAATGATCATTATAAGAAATATATAATAACACTTAATTATGATACAAATAATTATAATGGTATAAAGCAAATAAGTGGGATGGATTTTTTACTTAATAGAGTGGATTTATAATGAATAAATTTACTTTTTTTATTTGTTAATATGGGTTATAGATTAAATAGTTATAATAATTTATTGTTATTTAGCATAGTTATTACTAGGTGATTTATGATAAAGAAAAAAATATTGTTTATCCTTTTATTTTTATTTATACCCATAATAAATGTTAAAGGGGAAGAACTAAATTTAGCTTCTAGTGCAGGGGCTAGTATATTAATTGAGGCAACTACGGGCAATGTTTTATATGAAAAAAATGCACATGAAAAGATGGCTCCTGCTTCAATGACAAAAATTATGACAATGCTTTTAATTATGGAATCTATAGATGATGGTAAAATTTCTTTTGATCAAAATATAAATATTTCTGCTAATGCTGCATCTATGGGTGGTAGTCAAGTTTTTTTAGAACCTAATACGCAGATGAAGGCAGAAGAATTAATTAAATCTATCGCGATTGCTAGTGCGAATGATGCTGCGGTTGCTATGGCAGAAGCAATAAGTGGTACTACTGATGCTTTTGTGTTAAAAATGAATGAAAAATGTAAAAGTTTAGGATGTGAAAATACTTCGTTTGTAAATGTTCATGGTTTAGATGATACTAATCATTATAGTACTGCTAAAGATATGTCTTTAATTGCTAGTGAATTATTAAAACATGAAGATATTTTAAAATATACTAGTATTTATGAGGAATATTTAAAAAAGCCAGATGGAACTACTACATGGATGGTAAATACTAATAAACTAATAAGATTTTATAATGGATTAGATGGATTAAAAACAGGGTATACTAAAAATGCTGGATATTGTTTAACTGCGACTGCTAAAAGAAATGATATGAGATTAATAAGTGTACTAATGAATGAACCTACTAGTCAGGTAAGAAATAGTGAAACCGTTGAGTTATTAAATTATGGTTTTTCTAATTATAAAATTAAAACTATTATTGAAAAAGAAAAAAGTTTAGGAGAGGTTGAGGTTATAGATGGGAAAAAAGAGAAGGTTACAATAAAATTAAAAGATGATGCGACAGCTTTAGAAAAAATAAATGATGAAAAAAATTATAGTTATAATGTTAAAGTAGATAAAATACAAGCACCTGTAAATGTGGGTGATGTAGTTGGCTATTTGGAAATAACTGAAGGTGGAACTATAATTAAGAATGTTGATATTACTGTAACAGAAAGTGTTAATAAAGCAAATATTTGGGATTTATATAAAAGATATTTTAAAAAAATATTATCAGGTAATTAGCGATTAATTAGAAAGTATAATAGTGCTTTCTTTTTTTAATAATTAAGTTAGAGTGTTATTGTTTATGTGTTTATTAAAAATAACCGGCAAAATAATAGGCAAATTGTAAATATCATGATAAAATATATTTTAGGTATGAATTTATAATTAATTCATCTTGTGGTTTAGTTAATTAATTAAACTACTTATATTATTTATTTAAATATAAAAAAATGTATAATTAAATATGGAAGGTGTAAAAACATGAAAAGTAAAATATTATTAATTTTAATATTAATTGTTGGTTTATTTAGTGTAACTGCTTGTAATAAAAATAATCAAGATATCACTGATGCGGTAAAGTTTAAAAATGAATATGAAAGCTTTAATGGTTTAGAAAATGATTATTTTGTTTACCGAGATTTATCTATAAATGAAAGTAATCCTTTTGTTTATACAACAGCGGAGGAAGTTGTTCAAAAACTAGAAAATAATGAGACATTTATAGTTTATTTTGGTGATCCTGAATGTCCTTGGTGTCGAAGTGTTATTGAAGAAGCTATATCTTCTGCAAGTGAAAATAGTATTAAAAAATTATATTATGTTCGTATTTGGAATGGCTTTCATAATGAAATATTAAGAGATGTATATGATTTAAAAGATGGAAAAGCAACTATTAAAAGTAAAGGAACAGATGCATATTATAAATTATTAAATTATTTTGATGATTTATTGGAAGATTATACTTTAACTGATGATAATAATAAAACTATTAAAGTAAATGAAAAAAGAATTTTTGCACCAAGTTTTATCTTTATTCAAAATGGTAAGGCTACAAGTTTAATTCAAGGAATATCTGAAAAACAAAAAAGTTATAACTCAGAATTAACTGAAGAAATAATAGAGGATGAAAAAAATATATTTAATAATTTTTATGCTAAAGCAAATTTATGCTTTGAAAATTGTTAAATAAAAAAAGTAGTTTCCTACTTTTTATTTCTTTTTGCTTTAAGACTTTCTATCGCATTTCTAACAAAGTCAGCTTGAGTAATTCCTTCTTCAGCAAGGAGCATATCAAGTTCTTTTTTTTCTTCTTTTTTTAAGTTAACTTTAAGTGGGGAATAATGGATTTTCTTATATTCGTTTATATACTCATTTTGATTAAATTTCTTTTTGTCATTTTTAGCCATTTTTAAATCTTTATCCTTTCTTTTTTTAAATTATATCACATTGGGAGGGTAGTGTCATTAAAATAATATGGAATATGAAAATTAATATTTTTATTTAAACATATTAAAATTTTATTTAATTTTTTTAAAATTGTGCTATACTAATAAAGTAAATCGAAGAAAAAGAGAAGTAAAATTTAATGATACTTAAAGAGAATCAAGGTATGGTGGAACTTGATAGGGAGTTAAATTTGAATAACACTTTTGAGTGATGTATTGAATATTAGTAAATATATTCGTATAGATGCGTTAAATCTTAAAGTGATCTATTTTTATAGATAAATTGGGTGGTACCGCGGAATTTAAACAGTGTTTCGTCCCTTAAGGGAGTTATACTGTTTTTTATATATAAAAGAAAGGAAGGAAAAAATTATGGATTATGTATTTTTAAGTGATTTATACGCAAATGAAAAAGAATATTTAGATAAGGAAGTAAAGGTTAAAGGTTGGATTAGAAATCACAGACCACAAAAAGAATTTGGTTTTATTGATTTTTCAGATGGAACTTGTTTTAAACATTTACAAATAGTTTATACAAATCTAATAGATAACTTTGAAAAGATAACTAAGTTACATAATGGTTCTAGTATTGAAGTTAAGGGAGTATTTACTCATTCTGAAGGAAATGGACAAGATTATGAGTTAAAAGCAAGCTCTATTACTTTATTAGGAGATTGTGCTGAGGACTATCCTTTACAACCTAAAAAACATAGTATGGAGTTTTTAAGAAATATTGCTTATTTAAGACCTAGAAGTAATACTTTTCAAGCAGTGTTTAGAGTAAGAAGTGTAGCAGCTTTTGCTATTCATAAATATTTTCAAGAAAAAGGATACATATATGTTCATACACCACTTTTAACAACGGCTGATTGTGAAGGCTCTGATCAAATGTTTAAAGTAACAACTTTAGATTTTGATAATTTACCAAAAAATGAAGAAGGTAAAGTTGATTTTAGTAAAGATTTATTTAATAAGAAAACTTTTATTACTGGATCAGGACAATTACATGGTGAAACATTTGCTCTAGCATTTAGTAAGATTTATACTTTTGGACCAACATTTAGAACTGAAAACTCTAATACTAAAACTCATGCGAATGAATTTTGGATGATTGAACCAGAAATAGCCTTTGCGGATATTAATGATTTAATGGATATTGAAGAAGACTTTTTAAAGTATATTGTTAAATATGTTTTAGATACTTGTCCAGATGAGATTAATTTCTTTGATAAATTTGTTGAACCTGGTTTAAAAGAAAAATTAGAAAAAGTTATTAGTAGTAAATTTGTAAGAATTGATCATAAAGATGTTATTGATTTACTTAAAAATAGTGGTGAAAAATGGGAATTTACTCCTGATTATGATGATGATTTAGCTAAAGAACATGAAAAATGGTTAACTACTCATTTTAATGGACCTGTGTTTGTTAAAAACTGGCCTAAGGATATTAAAGCTTATTATATGAAATTAAATTCAGATGGTAAAACTGTAGCGGGTGTTGATTTAGAAGTACCTGGTGCGGGAGAACTTATTGGTGGCTCTCAAAGGGAAGAAAATCTTGATGTTTTACAGGCAAGAATTAAAGAAATGAATGTAAATGAATCATTAATAGATTGGTATATTAACTTAAGAAGATATGGTACTTGTGTTCATTCAGGATTTGGTATGGGATTTGAAAGATTAATTATGTATATAACGGGTATGACAAATATTAGAGATGTATGCCCATATCCTAGAACTCCGGGTAGTTGTTTATATTAGAAAGTATATAAAATAGTTAGGTAAATTACTGTAAATTTCATAGAAAATTAGGTGATAAAACGTTAACTTGACATGGGGGGGCAATTAGTAAAATTAAATAGAAAATATAGGTGATTTTCTATGAGATATACTAATATAATTAATAAAATAAAGGAAAATAAAAGAATTTTATATCTATCATTTTGCATAGTGTTAATTCTTTTTTCTTTGGTTTTAAATATAAC
>CAVIQT010000073.1:0-6845 GCA_963645165.1 Phocaeicola vulgatus | reverse complement strand
AATAAAATATGCCAAAAATGATACCATCCACTCCCCTTATTTAATATATTATCCTTTTCATAATATAAATAAATCACAAGTAAAGTAGAAAGCCCATAATTAACAAAACCACTAGTCCATATCACACTCTGAGCCATAATTAAAGGACACATTAATAATAAAAATAACCAAACTATAAAAGAATTAATCCTCTCATTTTTACTAATTAAATAAACAATAAAATTAATAACTAAACTAAGTATTAAACACCTAATAACTTTATACTTTAACATTATAATTGCAAATAAATCACCTAAATATCTCCCATTTAAATAAGTATCATGACTTATACTAATAAACTCATCTATACTTAAACTTTTAGAACCCCAGTAATAATCATCTGCCGTACAAGGAAAAAAATAACTTATTACCAAAAGCACTATAAAACTAAATATATACTTATAATTATTCTTTAATATCTTCTTCATTCTTCATCTTATTAATTATAATAAAAAAAAGAAAATAATAAAAGTAATATTTATATATAATCTATTACATCTATCATTCCCTTTACTAACATTTGATTTCTTGGGTTTTCAAATCTATTATTCTCTAATACACTTCTAAGATTATTTAAAGAAATATACTCATACGAATCCCCTAAAATAACCATATTATCTATGCTATTATAACTAACTAAATAATAATATGAATAATACAAAGTTTTATCATCAACAACTGGGTAATCACTAACATATTCTTCTTTAAGTAAAAATGACTTTATAGTCTTTATATTATCAATATTAGTTTTATCTTTTATAATAGTTTTTACTAAATTATCTATATTATCATTATTAATATATCCATCAATATAATGATAAGTATTATGTCTTTTTTCTAAAAGAACATCTCCCTTTTCATTAACCAAAATTATATAAACCCTACCTAATTTAGTATTTACTTCATCTATATTAATATTATCATCATTAACTACTACTTTTTGCATGTAATCACCAAATCTATTTATAATATAAAATAAGTGTAAAATCAATCTTTTCTTCTTAAAAGAACTACTAGAAAATGCTATAATGATTTTAAGTAAAGGGTGGATTTATGAAAAAGAAAAAGAAGAAAAATATCGGTCTATTAATATTATTTACAGGAGTATTTCTTTTAATACTATCACTACTAATAAATCGTTATATCGAAATAAGTGATATATACTGTTTTATATTACTAATAATATCTCTTGCTATTGAATCTCTTGGCCTATATAAAATTATCAAAGAAACCAAATAGTTTCTTTTAATTTTTCACGAATTATTAGTTCTTTAAGTTATATTTTATCCGTGCTATAATTAAAAAGAAGGTGATTATATGTTTAAAATAGCAATTAAAAACGCAATTAACTTCCTAAGACCAATTATAACTGCTCGCTTATTTTATAATAATGACCATTTAAACAACTACATCTCAACCATGATTGTTTTAAATGAAGATGGAGATATCTTAACAACTGCAAGTAATGCAAATTTAATTTTACTTTCTGAAGAAATTAGTGAAATATATAATCCCATATTAAAAGAACTGAAAGATAAAAATCCAAGACAAAAGAAAAAAATAGAAAAGAAATATGGTATTACTAATGACACGGTTGTTGCGATGCATAACATTATTATTGATACCGCTAATATAGAAGGAAAAATAGATATTATTAAACACCCTGATTTAGACCTAGCAATTATAAAATCCGAAAAAGTTAATAAAGTCCATGTTGAAAATTTTCCTGTATTTTCTAAAAAAAATCCTCAAATAGGTACCAGCATTTGTAATATTGGCTTTGCCTTTCCTGAATACGATGCCTTTTCATATGATGAAGAAAAATGTAAAATTAAAGTAACAAACAAAATAATGAACTTTCCTATTTTTCCATCTGAAGGTATAATAACGCGTAATATTGCCGATGATGACAATACAATATCAATGTTTGAAACATCTAACCCCGTCCTTCCAGGGCAAAGTGGCGGCATAGTTTCAGATAAAAACGGATATGTTTTAGGTATGCTTATTGGAACTAAAACTATAAAAGCTTCCAAAGATCTTAAAATGTCCCTAGGTTACGCTATAAATTCTTTAGTTTTAATGGAATTTTTAGAAACAAATAACATTAAATTTAATATGAAGTAGGTGTAATATGTGTTTAGAAGATAATATATTTAATATAACTCATAATGTAATTTTATATGGTTCCTTACTCCTAGGCTTTCTATATATTAGTATTCTTATTCTAAAAAAAATAAAAAAGAAAAAAATACTATTAAATATTATTTTAGTAATTATCTGCATCTTAATTATAAATACAATTAATTTTATCGTATTTAAAAAATGCGAAGAAGAAAATATTCCAAGTACTACTAAAATATCAAAAACAACTACTACCATTACTACTATAACCACTACCAAAACTACCACTACAAAATTAACTACTACAACTAAATCTACATCGAATATAGACTCTAAAGAAACCTACATTGGTACAAGTAGTAAAGGTTATAAAATCACTTACAAAAATGGTGCATACTATGTAGATAACTATCTAATTGTTAACAAAACTTATAAATTAGATGAAAGCTTTGTTCCCCTAAACCCATATAAAAGCATCCCATCAAGCGGATTTGCTCGTGAACCCCTAGACAAAGATGCCTATAATGCGTGGAATGAAATGCTAAGTGATGCTAAAGCAATTGGCCTAAATCTATGGGCACAAAGTGGCTACCGCTCTTATAGTTATCAAAATGATCTATATAATGGATATGTTAAAAGAAAAGGTAAAGCAGCAGCTGATACATCCTCTGCAAGACCAGGAAACTCAGAACATCAAACCGGCCTAGCCTTTGACTTAAATGATATAACAACCGCATTTAAAGATACTAAAGAAGGCATCTGGGTTGCAAATAACTGCTACTTATATGGTTACATTTTAAGATATCCAGAAGGATCAACAAGTGAAACCGGTTACATCTTTGAGCCGTGGCATATTCGCTATGTTGGTAAAGATTTAGCCAAAAAACTATACAATAATGGTTCATGGATAACAATGGAAAATTACTTTGGTTTAACATCAGTTTATCCCGACTAGGAGGTTATAATGAATATAGAAGATTACAAACTAGAAATAAAATTATTACAAAAAAAAGATACCGAAGATGCCATAAAAAGTGGCTTTTCTAACAAAAAAGAATGGCACGATTACATAATAAATGCTGAAAATGACGAAACAGCCCGCGCTATAATAAGTATTGCCGAAAGATATAACATCCCCGTTACTACTGTCGCTCTAAACTTTGATGCCAGCATGATATCACGCGTTAAAAATATATATTTAAAAGGCAAAGAAAAAAACATTTAAAAAGTATATATTAAAATGTATATGCTTTTTTGTGTTTATAACAATAAGGAGGCTCAATGAATTTATTACCATGCTTACATGACAACATAATATTAATAATCCCAAGTAATATAAAGAAAAAAACTATTAAATATCTAAGTTCTTTAGATAAAATGTATAATATTACTATTTTAACTATGGAAGAACTTAAAAAAAGAATGCTATTTGACTATGATAAAAAAGCTATATACTACTTATCTCAAAACTATCATCTAAGCTTAAATAACTCTAAAGAAATTATAAATAATCTATATAACCTACTAGATATAGAATATGATAATGAAAAATTAAAATATCTAAAAAGTATTCAAGAAGATTTGTTAAAACACAACTTATTAATTAAAGACCCTTTATTTTATGAAACAATAAAAAATAAGAAAATACTATTTTTTGGATTTACCATAATAAATAAATATCAAAAAAAAATAATAAATATCTTAGAAAAATATACTAAAGTAACAATAATTCCTCCAGAAAAAAAAGATAATAAAAATAAAATTATTCTAAACTTTAAAACTATTGAAAATGAAATAGACTATATCTTTAATGATATCTTAAATAAAAAATTAGACCCCTCTAAAGTATTTTTTTACGGTATTAATAAAGAAAATGAAAGCACCATTAAAAAGATTAGTAAATTCTATCACTTAAAAGTAAACTATAACAATGATAAAACTCTTTTTAGTACAGTAGAAGGTAAAAACTTTTTAAATAGCTTAGATAATATAGAAGATGCCATAACTAAAATAAAAACCCCTGAAATAAAAAACACTATAATTAAAATATTAAACGAATACTACTTTATAGAAAATAAAGCCGAAATTAAAAATCTATTAACAGATGAATTTAAAATAACAAAATTAAAAAATATTAAATATCAAAACGCAATTAATGTTATAGAATTAAAAGATAATTATATTAACCTTGATGAATATATTTACGCGCTAGACTTTAATCGTGAATATACACCAAAAGTTTATAAAGATGAAGATTATATTAATGATAAAGAAAAACCTTCATACCTAGAAAATACTATTGAAAAAAATAATAATGAAATAATTATCTGGCAAAATATCATAAATAACACCCCTAATCTAACTATTTGTTCAAGCACCCAAAACCTATCCGGCTCCCTTGAGCCATCCCCACTTATTAACGAACTAAACCTAGAAGTTAAAAATATAAACTATAATCCAAGTACTCATTCAAATGAAAGCAATTTATATAATTTAGGTTTAATCTTAGATGATTATATTAAATTTAATACTAAAAATCCCAATTTAGAACTACTTTTAAAAACATACCCAAATCAAGGATATCAATCATATAATAATAAATACCAAAAAATAAACCTTAAAAATTATAACTTTAATTTATCATACTCTAAAATGAATACTTACTATGAATGTCCCTTTAGATACTACTTAGATAACATTTTAAAACTAAATAAATTTGAAAACACTTTTGATGCTTGGCTTGGATCACTATGCCACTATATATTATCAGAAATATATGATGAAAATAAAACCTTTGAATCATCATATGAAACATTTATTAAAAATAATAAATTTGATTTAACCCCCGAAAATAAAATTTTCGAAAAGAAAATAATGAAAGAATTAAAAACTGCTATTAAATATATAAAAAGTCTATCTAAAGAAACTAAATATCAAAGTGTAGAATGTGAAAAAAATATTAATATAACCATAAATAACACAAAATTTATTGGTATCATAGATAAAATTATGTTGTATGAAGATAAAATAGTTCTAATAGACTATAAAACAGGCAACCCTGAAATAGATCTAAAACTAGCCAAATACGGACTAAACTTACAACTACCATGCTATTTATATCTAATAAAAAATATATATCCAAAATCTAAAGTAATTGGTATCTATCTCCAGCACATTTTAAAACCCATAACAAGCTCTGAATTTGGAAAAACCGAAAATGAAATCTATGAAAACTATTTAAAACTAGATGGATATACCCTAGGAAATGAAGAACTACTAAAAGAATTTGATCCAACTTATGAAAATAGTGCCTTTATTAAAGGAATGAAAATGACTCAAAATGGTTTTTCTAAATATGCCAAAGTTTTAACATCTAATGAATTTGACTACTTATATAACTTAACTGAAAATAAAATTTACAAATGTATTAAAGATATTAAAAATGCAGAATTTACTATCGCTCCAAAAATGCTAGGTACTACTAACCTAAGCTGTGAATTTTGCCCCTATAAATCTGTCTGCTATGTAACAGATAAAGATATTAATTATTTAACCATTGAAAAAGAATTAAAGTTAGGAGATGAATCAGATGCCTAAATGGACACATGAACAACAAAAAGCAATAACTACTGAAGGATCTAACATTATTGTTTCTGCTGGTGCTGGTTCTGGCAAAACTGCTGTTTTAACCGCCCGCGTAATAAATAAAATAAAGCATGGCACCCATGTAAATGAACTATTAATTCTAACCTTTACCAACAATGCCGCTGCCGAAATGAAAACCAGAATAAAAAAAGCCATATTAGAAGATGAAGAAATAAAAGAAGAAGCCAAACTTGTAGAAAGCTCCAGCATTACCACCTTTGATGCCTTTGTCCTATCCTTAGTAAAAAAATATCACTACTTACTTAATATAAACCAAAATATAAGTATCATTGACTCATCAATTATAAATAACCAAAAAAAGAAAACCCTAAACGAAATATTTAATGAACTATACTTAGAAAACAATCAAAACTTTATAGACTTAGTAACATCATTTTGTGGTAAAAATGATAAACCTATTAAAAAAGTTATCCTAGCTTTAGATAGTAAAATAGATCTATTAATAAACAAAGAAGAATACTTAAAAAATTATATAAATAACTATTATAGTGAAGAAAATATAAACTACTTATTTAATGAATATGTAAATAATCTATTAAAAAGAATTGAAACAATTAAAACCTCCCTATATAATTTATCTTTTGAATCCCCTGAAAAATTCTTCACTAATTATAATACTGCACTAAATCCCCTAATAAACTCTAAAACATATGATGAAATAAGAAATAACTTGGATATTGGCACCTTTAGATTAACCAACTCCACTGAAAACGGCAAATACTATAAAAGTGAAATTACTAATATTATTAAAATATTAAAAAACTATACTCTATATGATAAAGAAGTACTAATTAATGATTTAAAATCCACCCAAAAATATGCCGAAATAATTATAGATATCTTATTAAAATTAAATAAACAAATAAATAACTTTAAAACAAAATACCAAATGTTTGAATTTAATGATATAAGTAAAATGGCTATAAACTTAATTAAAAATAATAATAATATTAAAAATAATCTTAAATATAGTTATAAAGAAATAATGATAGATGAATACCAAGATACTAGTGATA
>CAVIQT010000072.1:0-24274 GCA_963645165.1 Phocaeicola vulgatus | reverse complement strand
GTATAAAGATGATTATGATTTCTTAGATATGAATGGGGCAGCAAGTGATTTTAATCCAGGCAGTATATATGAAGATTTTAATAAAGAAAAGCTTGCTTTTAATCCAACATTATATGAGTTTATTGGGGAGTTTGATCTAATTCTTAATGATTTTGCTTTTAAGAGGTTACAATCAAAAAATTTACTAGCTAAAGAGTTTTATCCGTCTGTTAAGTTTGAAGAACAATAAAAGGAAATATGTTTAAGTTAATATTTCCTTTTTTATTAGTAGTTTTCAGATTTTAGTTCCATATAACTTTGAGGATGTTTGCAGACCGGGCATAGTTCTGGAGCATTTTTACCATAGGTAATATGTCCACAGTTGCGGCAAATCCAGATCTTTTCTTCACCTTTGGTGAATACTAAATTATCATTTATATTAGCAACTAGTTTTAAGTATCTTTCTTCATGGTGTTTTTCTATTTCACCTACTTTTTCAAATAGGAAAGCAATTTCATCAAAGCCTTCTTCTTTGGCAGTGGCACTAAATTCTTTATACATTTTGGTCCATTCATAGTTTTCGCCGCTGGCAGCATCTTTTAGGTTATCAAGTGTAGATGGTATTTGTCCACCGTTTAGGGCTTTAAACCATAGTTTAGCGTGTTCTTTTTCATTTTGAGCTGTTTCTTCAAATATTGCGGCGATTTGTTCATAACCATCTTTTTTTGCTTTTGAGGCATAATATGTATATTTGTTACGAGCTTCGCTTTCTCCAGCAAAGGCAGCCATTAAGTTTTTTTCTGTTTTACTTCCTTTTAATTCCATTTTATTACCTTCTTTCATAAGAATATTATAACAAATTATTATAGTTTTTACTATTTAAGTATATAATTTATTATGAAAAGATTTCCGCCGGAAATGGATCCTAAAATTGATACTTTAACTGGGGTAATTATTGGATATGCATTAATTGGTAATTTTAATGCGGTAGAGCAAAATGCGATTGGTAACTGGTTTATGTTAGTAGGACAAATACTAGAAACAAATGCGGCTTTTTTACAGCTTAATGAATCAAGAAAAAATGATGAACCAATTATTTCTGATGATAATGATAATATAGATATTGATAGACTAGAAAAAATGATTAAGATAATGAGTGATGAGTTAGATAAAATAAAAAGACAGTATTAATTACCATCTATCTATTTTCACGATATCTTTCTTTAGGATCTAGAATCTTTTTTCTCATTCTGATAACAGCAGGAGTAACTTCAACTAGTTCATCATCCTCAATAAACTCTAGGGCTTCTTCAAGAGAAAATGTTTTTGGCGTTACTAGATTAATTGCTTCATCACTACTTTTACTTCTGGTATTAGACATTTCTTTATTTTTACATGGGTTAACGTTTAAATCATTATCACGGTTATTAATACCTACAATCATACCAACATATACATCAACGGCTGGGCCTATAATTAAAGAACCTCTTTCTTGTAAGTTAAATAAAGAATATCCTAGGGATTTTCCTGTTTCCATACTTACTAAGACTCCATTTTTACGTGTTTGGATTTTACCAGCATATGGTTTGTAGTCAGAGAAACTTCTAACCATAATTCCTTCTCCTTTAGTATCTGTAATGAAACTACTACGGTAACCGATTAAGCCTCTAGTTGGAGCACTAAATTCTAGGTGAGTATAATTTTCTTCTTGTTCCATTTTTTGTAAAAGGGCTTTTCTTTCTTGAAGAGCATTTATTACCGTACTAGCATATTCATTTGGGGTATTAATAGTTACTGTTTCAAATGGTTCATATTTAGTACCATCTATTTCTTTGAATAATACTTCCGGTTTACTTACACATAGTTCGTAACCTTCTCTACGCATATTTTCTAAAAGAATTGATAAATGTAGTTCACCACGACCACTTACTTTATAACCATCAGATGATGGTAATTCTTCTACTTCTAAGCCTACATTAGTTTGCAACTCTCTTTCTAGTCTTTCTTTAATATGTCTAGTTGTTAAGAATTTGCCGCTTTGACCAGCAAATGGGCCATTATTAACTAAGAAGTTCATACTTAGAGTTGGTTTTTCTATTTCAATTGGAGGAAGAGGATCGGGAGCATTAAGCGTGCAGATAGTATCTCCGATAGAAATGTCAGGACAACCAGCGATAGTTACAATATCACCATAGAAAGCTTCTTTTTTTTCTACTTTATTAATGCCTTCATTAACATAAAGTTTACTAATTTTAAAGTTTTCTACATTACCATTATTTTTTACTAAAGTAACATTTTCACCGGCTTTAATCATTCCTTTGGTGATGCGGCCAATACCTAATCTACCAATATAATCATCATATGCTAGGTTAGATATTTGAAGTTGTAAGTTATCATTTATATTTCCTTCATAAGGCTTACATTGTTTTAAGATTGTTTCTAGAAGTGGTTCAATAGTTGTATTATCATCATCTAGTGAGTATTTAGCAACACCATCACGAGCTATACCATATATAATTGGGAAATCAAGTTGTTCATCAGTAGCATTTAATTCGCAGAATAAGTCAAATGTCATATTAACTACTTCTTCAGCACGGGCATCTTTTTTGTCTATTTTATTAATAAATAAGATAGGTTTTAAGTTGTGTTCTAAGGCTTTTTTAAGAACGAATCTAGTTTGAGGCATAGGGCCTTCGGCTGAGTCTACTAATAGGATAACTGTATCTACTGTTTTAATAACACGTTCTACTTCGGATGAGAAGTCAGCATGACCTGGGGTATCTACGATGTTTATTTTATAGTCTTTATATCTAATAGCACAGTTTTTAGAATAAATAGTAATTCCTCTTTCTCTTTCAAGATCGTTACTATCCATGATACAGTCTATTTGTTCATTACGAGAGTTAAAAGCACCATTTTGTTCTAGTAAGGCATCTACTAAAGTACTTTTACCAGCATCTACGTGCGCTACTACGGCAATATTTATGATTTTATCCATATAAATCCACTTCTTTCAAACTTGGTTAATAATACAACAAAAAGGTGAGTTTTGCAAGAAAAAGATATAATTTTAAAGGTATTATTGTTATAATCAACTTATACGGAGGACTAGTTTATGAAGAAAGCAAAAAAATTTATAAAGAAAAATAGGGTGTTGTTATTAACTTTAATATGTGCGTTAGTAGTTATAAGTTCTATATATTATTTACAAGATGTGGCTCCTTTTGGAGGTAAGTCACTTCTTACCATAGATTTTTTTCACCAGTATGGACCAATGCTAGGTGAACTTGTGGATAGAGTTAGAAATGGGCAAGGGTTAGTATATTCATTTTATATGGGAATGGGATTGCCATTTTTTAGAAATTTTTTTAATTATTTATCTAGTCCTTTTAATATAGTTTTGTTTTTATTTAAACATAGTGATTTATTAATGTCTTATTCAGTTGTTATTGGGCTTAAAGTAATGGCAGCAGCTGGGGCGATGAACTATTATTTAAGAAAGAAGTTTAATGATTATAAAAATTTATTTTTTATAACTTTATCTATTTTGTATGCTTTTTCAGCTTATTTTACGGCTTATTACTGGAATATTATGTGGTTAGATGGAATGGTATTTTTACCTTTAATTACTTTAGGTATTGAAAATATTGTTAATGATAAGAAACCGTTATTATATATAGTAAGTTTAAGTGTGATGATTTTCGCAAATTATTTTATTGCTTATATGATATGTTTGTTTAGTGCTTTATATTTTGTTTTATATATGTTTATTAAGTTTAATAGATTTGAGTTCAAAAAAATAATTAAAAAATGTTTGATATTTGGGATTTCTTCGCTTTTAGCAGCGGGGATGTGTGCATTTTTTCTTGTACCATTATATAGTGCGATTAAAGGTATTAGTGCGACAAGTGATATTTTTCCAACTAGTCAGTATTATAGTTTTACTTTTAAAGAATTTGTTTTTAATCATTTAAGTGCGGTAGGTAGCACAGTATTAAAGTCTGGTATTACTTCAGCGCCTAATATATCATGTGGAATTACTTTATTTGGGTTATTAATTATTTTTATAATAAGTCCGAAAATAGATATTAAAGTTAAGTTTTGTTATTTATTTTTACTTGCCTTTTTAATGATTAGTTATATTGTGGCACCACTAGATTTTATATGGCATGCATTTCATGTACCAAATGATTTACCATATCGTTATTCTTTTATATATTCTTTTGTTTTAATTATTATTGGGGCTTATGCTGCTGGGAATATAAAAGAAATTAAACCAATTTGGGTTACTATAACTTATATAATGTGTTTATTATTCATCTTAGGAGCTAAGTTATTAGATTTTGAAAATATAACTGATAAAATGCTGCTGCTTAATGGGATTATTATTACAATTATGTATTTAGTATATATATTAGTTAAGTATTTTGATAATGTTAAGAAGTGGGCGCCAATATTTACCATAGTGGCTGCTATGTTTGAGTGTATAATTGGAATTAATAATAACTGGGATGTTACTCATGATTTAAAGAGTTTTTATAATGATTATGATACTTTAGAGGAAGATTTAAATTTTGTTAAAGATAATAATAGTGATTTTTATAGAATTGAAAGAGAAAATATGCTTTCTTTTAATGATAATTCTTGGTATGGGTATTCCGGAGTTATGGCTTTTAGTTCGATGGAATATGAAAATTTAGCGATACTTGTTAATAATTTAGGAATGCCAGGAAATGAAATTAATAGTTTTTATTATAAGAATAATACACCTATATATAATATAATGTTTGATTTAAAGTATGTTATAGGTAACAGAGATAATGATGATGATTATACTTTATACTATGAAGGAAATAATGATATTTATAAAAGTAAGTTTGCGTTAGGCTTAATGTTTGGGGTTAATAAAAATATTTGTAATTGGAATTTTAATTTTGTTAGTCCTTTTAAGAATCAAAATGATTTTGTTTATAAGAGTGCAGGCATTGATAAGGTATTTAATAAGAATAAGTTTATTTCATCTAAAGAAGTTGTAAATAAAGATGGTATTGTGGTTGTTAAATATGTAATGAAAAATATGGGGGATAATTATTATTTTTATATTAATGATTCTAATATTAGTTTTGTTTATAATAATCATAAATTATATTATTTAAGTGATGATACTAGTGTGATTGATGATGTAAAGAATATTAGTGTTGATGAGAATATTGATTATAGTGAAAAGTTTATTGTTAATGATAAGGGATTAGATGAGGAAGTAGTTTTTTATGTAGGATATAATACTTATGTAGATGATACTTTTGAAGTTTATAGTATTGATTATAATGGGCTTAATGAGGCATATAATTATTATTTAAGTAATAAATTAACTATTAGTGAATTTAAAGAGGATTATATTTTGGCGTTTTCTAATTTAGATGAAGATATGGTAGTTTATACTTCTATCCCATATGATAGGGGATGGGAAGTTTATGTTGATGGTGAAAAGGTGGATACTTATAGTATTGGAAATGCTTTATTAGGATTTGATTTAAGTGATGGTGAGCATGAGGTTATATTAAAGTATAGAGTTCCTTATTTTAATGTAGGGCTTTTGATTAGTTTTGTTTCACTTGGGGGAACAGCTTTAATTAGTATGAATTTTAAGAAAAAGAAAAAGTTTAGAATATTTAAGAGAATCTAAACTTTTTTATTTACGAATATTTTATCAATGTTTTTTTTGGGCATCATTATTTTAACATTACGAATATTATAAATTTCATAATTAAGAACTGCTCTATCTAGTTTTTCACCATCTATACACCAAGCTTTTTTAGGGTAATCTTCAAATTTAATATCAATTTTATTGGTTTTATAAAATTCTATACCGGATACTTTGGATGCATCTGTAGTCATTAGTTTTGCAAATGTCTTGATAATATCTACGCGGCGGCGGAAATTGCAAAATAATACTTCAAACTGATCATCATCTAATTTTACATCTTTATAGAAGTTGTTAATACCAGCTATGCGATTAGCATTAGAAATAAGCATAAATGAGTATAAACCAGTTCTAGTAATACCATTAACATGGTAGGTTATATTGTATAATTTAGTAGGACTAAAAAAGTCTTTTGCTCCTTCAATAAGATAAGCAATATAGCCGTACTTTTTCTTTAGTTTACGCGGAGTGTTATAAGGAATTTGCATAAATTTACCAAAGCCAGCAACATATACGAATGGTCTACCATTAATGATGCAGATATCCATCTCTTTAGTAACACCATCTAATAGAAGTTTTAAATTCTTTTTTATATCTTTACCGTAACCAAACATTACACCAATATCATTAGTAGTACCAACAGGAATATGGGCTAGGATTAAAGGATTTTTTCTTTCTAAGTTGCCGGACATAACTTCGTTAAATGTTCCATCACCACCCATAGAAATAACTAGATCTACTTTTTCTAGATGGTTTACGATTTCTTTAGCGTGGCCGCTATATTCAGTGCCAATAAATTTAGGATTATAATCATTTTTAAGCAGAATTTTTTTGTATTCCTTTAAGTATTTTTTATTGAAGATATGGCCACTGTTAGGGTTATATATTACTGCGCAGGTTTTCATAAAATCACCAAAATTATTATAACTAAGATATTAAATTTTTGTCAATTGAATATGTTTTATAACATACAATTTTTAAATTTTGCATAATTTATAATAGAGGACGCGTGACAATTGACATTGGCTTAATAATAAGGTAAAATAATATTTGCAAGAGAGCAATGGGGCTTTAGCCAAGTGGTAAGGCAAGGGACTGCAACTCCCTGAGCACCGGTTCAAATCCGGTAGGCCCCTCCATTGACGAATCTATTCGAACTATTTAGTTTGAACTTAATATATAGAATCAATCGAAAGATTGATTTTTTTGTATCTTGCAAAGAAATAATGTTATACACCTAATTAATATTATAAAGTAAAAAAGATGATTATTAGCTAAGCTAATGAATAATCATCTTTTTTATTTTTTCATATTCCCCACTTGAGGATTTACAGTCTTGTTCAGAAAGTTCTGTTTTTTGGTTAATGACGCCACTGTTTAATGTAAATAAATTATTATCTCTTATTAACATATTAGCAAACTCTGGAAAAGCATAACTGCCTTTATATATGTTTATATCCCATCCATACCATATATCAAATGCGGTTTGAGCACCATCTTTTTACATTTGTTGAACTTTAGAAGTTCCAAATACACAATTATTATTTTGATTATCTAATGAATGATGTAAGCCACTATCTTGATAAAATTTAGATTATAAATCTGCTTTTATCTTATCACAAAAATGTGCAAATCTTGATTCGTTTGAGAATTGTGATAGTGTTTCTAAAGTGGGGATATTGTTAAACATATTTTTATTCAAATAAAAATGGTTAAAACCTAAAAATTGCTTTATAATTATATTACCAAAATAAAATAGAAAGCAGGTCTTAACCTATGGAAATTATAAAAATAGGAAAACATTTAAATTACTTTTGAGACTGTGTTAGTAATAGTCTTTTTTTATAAATACCTATTAAAATTGATTAAAACGTCTAAAGTATAAGTTCGATGTTATTTTATTTTTATTTGATAACTATTTTCTCTTGTTGATACTACTATATATATTTCATTAGATGATACGATATATTTAGGAATATCTATTAATAAAGTGTTTTTTAAATTAGTATTAGTTTTAGATATTATTGTTTCTTCTAGATAGTTATCATTTTGTTTATATTTTAGTTTTATTAATTTTGGCAAAATATTTGTCATACTAGCAGCATCTAAGCCGTTATTATCAGCTGTAATCAAATTATAATTTAATACTAGTAAAGAGTTAGATAATGAGTTGTCAGGAAATTCAATATCTACTACGGGGGTGCAAGAGTCATCATTACATTTATCATAAGTATATTCATATTTGTCTAGAATACTTGCTTTGACGATAGAAAGATTAGTATTTCCATATAATTTTAATCCTAAGTTAAAGGTATCGTTTAAATTTTTATTTTCACTTGTTAGTTCTAAATCAATGTTTTGGGGTTTAATGTTTGCTACTTTATAGTTATATATTAGGTTATTATCTTTATCGTAAGTAATTCCATCAAAGAAGTTTAAGTCATATGAACGAGAATATTTAGTTTTATCTACTTCAAATACAAATATATAATTAGACTTAGTATCAGTTATTTTAAAATTTTGATAACTTACTCCTAAATCTTTAAATGATTCAGCAAGAGTGGTTTTAATATTTGATATGCGGTATTTTCCAAGAGACATATAAATATATTCTGGCGCTAGAGATTTACTAGGAGTTTTATTGGAACTTATAGTGGCATTTAATATAACAAATTTTTTGTCTTCTTTAATAGTGTTTCCTTTATAGTCTTTGGCAGTTATATAGGCATTGTTTAGTTTTATGGTAAATTCAGAAGTAGTAATAGTATCCCCAATATGATAGGTTTTATTTATTATAGTTCTATTTACAAATAATGATATTAGAAGAAAAATAGCAATTATTCCTAGGATTATACTTACTAGTAATTTATTTTCTATTAGGTAGTATTTTAGTTCTCTAAAGTATCTACGTATTTTTCGCTTTATAATGTAAGTATCTGTTCCTAGGACAAATTCAAATTCTTCATTGTCTTCACTTTTTATTTCTAGTTCAGCTAGGTCTTTGTTAAAGTTAAATTTTTTGATATCAAAACCAAAGCCGCGAATGAAGCTCATAATGGCAAAGAAGAAATTTGGTATATATAATATTAAGTAGATATCATGTAAGGCTCTAAAGATTTTAATATCCATAGTTATTGTGTAAAGACTATTTATGGTATTTATTCCATATATTAAAGATAGAAATATAATAACGTAGTAGATAGAACCTAGTAGGTAAAATTTATTAGGTTTATCTTTTTTACGCATTAGAAAGTACATTAAAATAAAGAATGCGATAACTATTAGGCATAGTATTAAGAATACAAAAGATATATATGAGCTACCTGCTTTTTCGCCAATGGTAGTGGTATTATTGTAGTTGGTAAAAAATGTTACTATTTTTTGAAAGTTATAGGTGATAATAGTTATTAGAATTAAACATATTAAGTGAATTAGTTTAAAGTATTTTATTAAAAATGCATATGGTTTTTTTAAAATCATTACCTTTTCACCTACCTTTTATTCTAAGAGTATTATAGCAAATAAAAAAAATAAAATAAATGGATAGAATTTATTTTATTTTGTTAACTAGTAACTGTCCTTCTTGTAAGTAAATGGTTTGGTTATATTTTAATATATTATTAGGAATGGTATTAAATGTGTTTGCTACTAAGTTTAGGGTGTCTCCTTCTTTAGTTATATAGTAGGAAAATCCTTCTTTAGGCACCATTATAACTTGATCAGGATATATATAATCATTAGCATTTAATCCGTTTAGAACTGCCAAAAGGGTTGGGTTTACATTGTATTTTTTAGCAATTTGATATATATTATCTCCTTTTTTAATTGTATAGTAAGTAAAATAGTCATTATTTGAATAAGTGTTTTCTTCATTTACATTATACATATTAAACAATTTTATCAACTCCTAATATAAGTTATTCTATATATGTCTTTTATGTTAATCAAAAATAAATATACGGTTGTTATTGTTAAATGACCAGTCTTTATTTATTAGGAGTTTAGTTTCATTAGATTCTTTATTATATTTATATAGAGTGTCATCTACTAAGTAGTATACTGCATCTTTAGATATTTTAATTATTTTATCTACATTTAAGGTGGATACTTTAATTTTTTTATTATCTATTATTTGATATAGGGTATTTTCTTCTAGAGAGTAATTAACTGGATAGGATTCTTTATAAAATGTAGTTTCACTTGCGATAACTTTATTTACTGTAGTTTTTTCGAATGTTTTACCATTATATATTTGAAATCCTTTTTTAGTATTTCCCACTAGTTCATATTTTAAGTTTTTTAAATCTAGGTAAAATTCATTTTTATTTTTTTTATCAATAAAGTATAGTTTATTTTCTACTTCTCCTAGATAGTATGTATCATAAGAAATATCATAGTTAAATTCTTTGCTTTCTAATTTTTCTTCTTCAGTGTTATAAACATATATTTTTCTAAAGTAGTATTTAGAATCATAATCAGGAAATACTAGGTATTTACCATTTTCATATGTTAAGGGATTATCATAGTTATCATTGTTAAATAGTTCTAGGATTTTGTTATCTTTATTTATATTTATAAAGCCTTTATAGTTCCATAGATAGTAGTTTAGGGTATTATCATAAATATCTATTTTTTCATATGTACTTATTTTTGAGTTTTCTTTTAAAGTAATATTAAATTTATCAAGATATGATTTAGATAGGGTATTAATTGATACTAGATTATTATCTTTAGAACATAGGTTATATGTTTCATCTAAGTTAAAGTTTAGACATATTTCATTTTCTAGAGAGTTAATATTTATTTCTTTAATAAGTTTTCTTTTTTTAGTGTATTTTTTCTTAATAAATATAGGGTAATCTATATCATTATAGGTTAAGTTATATAGATAGCCATCATGGTCTTTAATATATTCTTCTTTAATGGTTATATCTTTTAGTTTATATTCTAATTCATAGTCTTTAGGGATATTAATTATTATAATAAAACTAATAAATGTTAATATAATTATACTTATGAACAAATAAAATCTTTTCATTGTTAGACTCCTTTTTGAAAAAAAGAATTCAATTAGAATCCTTTTCTTTACTATAGTATTTCTTTTTTGCTTCTATCATAAAAGAAGAAATTTGAATTTGTATTTCGGGTAAAGCTTTTTTAGATATGTTAGAAAAGAATACAGTTTCTTTTAGTGTATCTATAGTGACTGTTCCCCAAATAATACCAGCATTTATTTGCATATCATTATATTGATCAGGCGTGATTGTTGATACTTTGTAACCGACTAGTATTCTATCTTGAGCAATAATGATTCTTTCATTAGTAAGTGCTAGAACTGCGGTATTAAAGATGCTTCCATGAGATAAATCATTTTGAGCAGCAAGAGCATATAGAACTTTTTCTCCATTTTTTAGATTTTGTTCTATTAATGCACAGTGTTTTTTTACACGCCAACATACTGTTTGTGGATATCTTCTTTTAAAATCTTTTACAATATCATATGTAGAAGCCATAATAATCCTCTTTCTATTATTTAATTAAACCAACATCTTTAAGGACTTTAACTAAGCCTTCTTTGTTAGTATATCCAGAAATACAATCAATAGATTTACCATTTTTAGTAAATATTGTTAATGGGGTTCCGAATCCAGCTGAAAGTTTTGCTTCAGTTCCACTATTACATTTTGCTGGAATAGTTAAATCAGAGTTGATAATTTTGCTATATTCTGTAGAGTCAAATGAATCAGAGTCAACATAATAAATATCTATATCGTATTCATGCGCTACATCATTGTATACAGGTTTAAATTTATTACACCAACTGCAAGTGTTTCTACCAAATACAGTCATTGTTACTTTTTTACTATCTACTAATTTCATATATTCTTTATAGGTAGTAAATGTTTTATAATATACTTCATCATCTGGAATTACGTTGTTTTTGTATTTATTAATTAAAGTATCAAGTTTTGTTTCTGATAAGTCTTTACCAACATAAACAATTTCACCATCTTTTACAAATACATAAGCACTGTCTGTAACTTCTTCATTAATACTGCTAATTGATTTCCAATTATCATCAGATAATTTTGTTTTATCCATTGAGTTTACAGTAGCATCATATTTACTTCTAAGATTTAATAATGATTTTTCTATTGAGTCATAGTTATCACTATTAATGTCTCCAATATAAGTTAATGAGAATTCTGTAGTTGATAAGTTAGTTGTAAATTCATCGTATTTGATTGTTTCAATATTTCTAGTTTTTACATAGTTTACAACTATTGGTATTAATAAAACTATTACAATTAATATGCCAATTATCCATGATTTTAATTTACCTTTCATAATTACCTCCTTGTTTATATTTTACATTTTTTTATAGTAATAATCAATATTTTATTAACAATAATAGGGATAGAAAATAAAGAACTTAACCTCCTACTTTCCGGTAATTAATCCTTATAATTCAGTCCTTTTAAATAAATATTAAATCATACCGCAGAGAGTAATGATTTTTGATTCCCTAGTTTAGTTCAAAATAGTAATTACATTTGTGTTATTTAATTATTTATAAATATTCTATACTCTTTTCTTATGAGGTGAATATAATTAAAAAAATCAACCATCTATGATTGATATCTGTCTAAAGATTCAAGTAAAAACATAATTGGTGCGAGTGTCGTCCTCCAATCTTGAGAAAGAAAGGAGGAATACAATGAATAAAAGAACTTTTATAATAAAAGTCTTTCGTCTTATTGCTATCATTTTATTACTCCTTACCTCATTGGTAATAGCAATAAAAATATGACACTCTTTCATCTCTGATTGAGTGTCAATACTAAATTTTTTAGAGGCGACATTCACTTGCAGAATCTAATGTTCCCCTTTTTTATTTTATGTAAATTCTCTTGCTTACATACTAATAATAGCATAAATTATTTAAATTATCAAAAAAATCTCCACACTTATTCTACACTAACTGGATTAAATACTGTTAATTTTGACTTTTAATATAGTTTTCAAGTTCATTTATCTTAATTTTTCTACTTAAATTATTAATATAGATTTCATTAGAATAATTAAATGCAAGAAATACATTATTATTGATTATTATTTTATGTGGCTCAATATAAGATAAATTAGTTTTATCAACTTTTCTAATACTACCATTTATAATAATTGGAGTAGTATTACAAAAATCACATATAATTTCTAATCTCTTTCTTAAAGATTCTTCTACATCAATTTCTTTTTTGATAATATTTATCATAGACACCAACCTTTCTTATGATTTTTTTCTAAACGAAAAAAAATCAATCATTTCGATTGATTTCTATATATCAAAGTTCGAATAGTTCGAACAGATTCGTCAATGGTGGAGCCGAGCGGATTTGAACCGCTGTCCAAAATACTTAAATATTGCCGTCTACAAGTTTAGATAATTTGTTAGTTCATTAATGCGCTCAAAATTACCGAAAGATACATTAACTAAGCCTATAATTATTCATCTATTAAACTAGGCAATTAATAGATATATTCTACTATTATGAACCAATTTATAACTTTGTAGAATTAGTTATAAATCAGTGCTCAAATCGCGAACTATGCGAATGCTAGAGCGGTATTATAATTTGTGTTGTCAGTTATTTTAAACTGTGTGCTGTTTAGGACAGCGACCACTTGCAAACAATACCAAATATATTCTGTCGAAACCAAAACGGCCCCAAGTACAGGTGAATTATAACATAAGGCAGGATTTAATGCAAATTAGTTATCTTCTTCTTCAGGAAATTTTATTTTTATTTCCCCATCTTTTGAGTAGGAATATTTTTCACGGGCATATTTAGCAACATATTCTGGGTCTTGAAGCTTATTTGCTTCATCGTTTAAGGTTGCTTCTTCTTTTAATAGTTCGGTATATTTTTGTTCTAATAAAATTTTTTCTTTTTTATTAGCAAGAATTTTAGACCAGTAATTAAATGAGAAAACACATAAATATGATACTATAATAAATAGTACCATTGACCAAATAAGCATTCTTCGTTTATCTTTTTTGGTTTTTTTATTCATGTAAACACGCTCCGTATTTTTAGTATACGTCTAATATATAATTTTGCAATATAAATTTGTGTTCTTTACATCTTTTTGGGTAAATTTGACACTTTTAGATATAGTACAAATCCAATTATTATAGATATTTTTAAAATATAGTTAATTATTCCATTATTTAAAATATACATTATGTAAATATAAGTACTAGTGAAAGTTATTGATTGTAATAGACTTAGGAGAAGAGATGTTTTTAAGTATCTAAATATAAATGAGAAAGTAAATCCATAAATAATAGATATTATAATTAATAGTAATTCTTTCATTTGAAAAGTTTCATTAAAATACTATTTTCTTTTGATATTCCATCATTATATGTAAAACTGTTTATTTTTCCTTTTATAGATACGTTTCCTTCGACTGTGTCTAGTTTTATCATTTCTAAATTGTCTCCTTTAATAAGAATATTTCCCATTATTGACTCTAGATTAAATTCGTGTTCATCAAAGTTATTTATTTTTTTAATACCACTAATAATAATATTTTTTCGATCATTTAATTTTATAACGTGAGTAAATGCAGGTGCGTCAATCATTTTATCCATAAAAAAATCCTCCTATAAAAAAGTATGAGGATTTTTTATTTTTATGAATTAATTATTAAAGAATAGTAAATTATTCTTCAGTAGTTTCTTCTTTATTATATTCTTCTATAATTGCATCTTCGAATAGTTTACGAACGTCTGGATTGATTGGATGAGCAATATCTCTATAACCGCCTGTTGCAGTTTTTCTACTAGGCATAGCTATAAATAAACCGTTGTCTCCTTCAATGATTCTAATGTCATGTACAGCAAAAGCATCATCTAATAATACAGATGCGATTCCTTTCATGCGTGAACCTTCTTTTTCAATTTTACGTACGTTTACAGATGTAATTTCCATATTTTTCACTCCTTCTAAGTATAACCTAGTATAATTTTAATGCATTAAAGGGAAAATTGCAAGAGTTTATAAAAAGGTTATATAAATATCTTTGCTTAAAATATCTGAGTATGTATAACTTTTTTTCTCTATACCATTGGTTATTACGAATACATGATTGTATATTTCAGATATATATCCATAGAATACTTCATTTCGGTTACGGTTTTCTTTGGCAACTATTTTTACTTCTTTGTTTAGGTGATTTCGAATACTAGTTTTAATACTTTCAATCATCTTGGGTACCCCACATACATAAGTCCATTTCCAACTACTCCTCCCATTCCATCGGAACCATATTTGGTTTTATTTAATAATTCTATTAGGTTAATAGTTTCCATTTTGTTAGTAAGTGCGATTGTTGATGCGATTATAGCAGGATCTAATGCATGAATATTAACTCTTTTAGGGCTGGATGCATAGTTCGCACCACATTTAATTAATTCTTCATAGTTGCTTTGGCAAGCACCGG
The DNA here is from genome assembly GCA_963645165.1 of Phocaeicola vulgatus. Taxonomy (GTDB): domain Bacteria; phylum Bacillota_I; class Bacilli_A; order RF39; family UBA660; genus CAG-533. Next base: position 9,084 of record CAVIQT010000072.1, on the reverse strand, counting down.
CAATTATTACTAACTTGTCATGGTCTTTTTCATATTTACGAGCTTTTTTGACTGTTTCACAAAAATACTTAGAGTTTCGATAGTTATTTAAATCATTTTTATTTCCTTTTTTCTTGTAGTAAGCGTCATGACCGGTAATTATTACGATATCTGGGTTATAATCATTTAAGAATTTATTTATTTTATTTGGTAATTCTTCTTCTTTTACAACTTTACCAATGGCTTTTAAATTATTTTTGCGGTAATAGTTTAGGCATCTATTTAAGTAGTCGTCATCGCCGTCACAGTGAAGAATCTTAGCTGGCATATAAAAGTAATCATTACGATCTAGGGAGCGATCTAAGGATAGAATGCCCTCAAATTCATCATTTTGTCTATTTTTAGTAGATAAATTTAAGTCTTCAAGGGGACTATCAGCATATAACCTTATATTTTGTCCTTTTAAGTAATAGATATTATCTTTAATATTTAAGACTTTAAAGATTATGTCATGATTATAACTTTTACGGGTAACATATGAACCAATTTTAATATCCATGAAATTTTCTCCTACTATGTAAATTTATGCAAAAAAAAGATAATTATTATAAATTATCAGCAATTTCTATGTATACATTTAGAGGTATTTCTTCTGCACGATTAGTTAGAGAATAATTATTTCTTTTTAATATTGGTTCTATTTTTGATAGGTCATAAGACTTTAAATTGTTTTTTAGAGTTTTTCTTTTGAATTTAAAGGCATTTTGAATTAGTTTATCAAACTTTTCATTATTATTATTATTATTATTATTATGTTTAGACTTTAGGGATATTATACTGCTGTCAACATTAGGTACGGGGTAAAAGCAGTTTCTACTTACATCAAATAATTTTTTTATATTATAGTAGTAACTTAACCATACAGTTATATAGCTATATTCTTTAGATTTAGGTGAGGCAGATAGACGGTTTGCTACTTCTTTTTGAACCATTAGAATTAACTCTTCTGGATTTATGCTTTCTTTGGTTATTTTTTCTATTATAGGGGTTGTTATATAGTAGGGAATATTAGCAATTACGTATAGATTTTCATAGTGGTAGTTTTTTAAAATTTCTTTTAAATCTGATTTTAAGAAGTCGGCAAATATTATTGTTGTTTTTTCATTTTTTAAATTATTTAAAGTAACATCTAGAGTTTGATCTATTTCAAAGCATATTAACTTACAGTTATATTTTTGAAGCCATTTAGTTAAGTTGCCACTTCCAGGACCAATTTCAATAATTAAATCGTTTTCTTTGGGAGTTATACTGGAGTATATTTTTTTTAAAATGTTTTCATCGTTTAGAAAATTTTGACCGTATTTTTTTTTAAATATGTGTTCGTTCATATATATCACTAGAAATATTCTAACATAAAAATAGACAAATTTAAACTTGTCTATTATATCCATATCTTAGTACATTGTATGTTGTGTTTACTCTGCCAATATTAGTAGATGCATATGATTCACTTTCTACTAATAAATCTAGAGATGTTCCAGTTACTCCTCTATCTAATACGATAGCGGTTATGGGTTTATTAGAAATTCTATCAAGGGTAAATTCTACAATAGAACCACATGGCATTCTAAGAGATGATGCGACAATTCTAACTTCTCCATAATCTTTATCATTATATGTGGTTGTTCCATCTAAAACATTTTGACCAGTGCAGCCTAGGGTTCCACCACATAAAGGACAGTTAGCAGCATAACCGGTTATATCTCCTGTGTAGGAGTCAATTGGTGTATATAAATCATTTTTTTTTATTTCTTCTATTTTAATAGCCATTGTATTTAGGTCAATGGTTTTATTTAAGTTATTATTATTTGATTTTGTTTCCATATTAGGTATGCATACTTTAGTTGATAGTAAAACTATTGTAAGTATGGTAATAGTGCGCATTATTTTTGAAATCTTTGTTATCATAATTTATCTCCATATCCTAGATAATTGTAGCATTATTTTGATATGGTTGTCAAAAATATAACGGGTTTTAGAGTAATTTTTTAAAGTTTTGGTTTTATAGAAACATTTTTTTAAAATTATCTTCTAAAATAGTTGCTAGTTCTGTTTCTGTTATATTTAAAGATGCGGCTAAAAAAGAAGCCGTATATTTAATAAATTTTGGTTCATTTGGGGTGCCTCTGTATGGTTCTGGGGTTAGATATGGGGCATCTGTTTCTAAGAAAAAACTGTCTTTAGGAAGAACAGATGTTACTTCTTTTAGTTTACATGATTTAAATGTTATTATTCCATTGATACCTAGAATATATCCCATTTTTAAAAATATTTGGGCAGTTTCTAGGCTGCCATTAAAACAGTGAATTATTCCTTTGGTATGATATTTTTTTAAAACTTTAATTAAATCTTTGGTTGCTTCACGATTATGAATTATAACAGGTAAATTATATTTTTCTCCTAAAGATAATTGTTTTTCTAAAAGTTTTATTTGGGAGTCTTTATTTTCTTTGTTATGGTAATAGTCTAAGCCTATTTCACCAATAGCAATAACTTTAGGGTTTTTAAGGTTTTCTTCTATAAATTTTAGACATGTACTTTCTTCGTTTATATTATCTGGGTGAATACCTAGTGCTCCATAAACATTATCATATTTAGATATTAGTTTTATAACTTCTTTATTACTTTCTAAGTTATATCCATTTATAATTATTCTTTTTATATTATTTGATGATAGTTCTTTTAATATTTTATCTGGATCATCGTATTCTGATTTTAGTATATGACAGTGGGTATCTGTATACATGATTTCCTCCTTTTAAAATTATCAAGAAGTAGTTAAGTAAGATGATATAGTGCGGGAAATAAGTTTAATAGTATCTTTATATTTTGGCTCATTAAATTCAATAGAGCCAATTATAACTGAGTTTTTAATAATATCTTCTTTATATAAGTATTTAGTATTAACAGCGCTATTAAAGATAATTTTTTCACGATCAGTAACTTTTATGTTGGTTTTATAAATTTCAATAAAGTTTTCACATATATCATTTATAAATCTTAAATAGTTACTTAAGTAAGAGTATTTAGATATAACTATTTTTGAGTTGTCTGATGTTATCATGATACTTTCATTTTCTTGAATTTTTAGTTTGTTTCTTACTTCTTTAGGAATTACTATTCTTCCTAAGTCATCTATTTTTCTTATATAATTATTATTTGAATTCATTTACATCACTATAAGTATTTTGGTAATATTAATATAAATTATGCAAAATCACTATTTAATTTTTGTAATAGTTCTACTAGATAGTATAAGTAGTGTTTTTCTAAGTTTTTAGTTGGTAATGTAATAATTATTTGTTTAGCTAAATATTTTATTTTGAATTTAGGAGATATATTATATAATTCTAGGAATAGTTTTTCACCATTAACTTTGGAAGATAACTCTATAGGTAAAGTGATTTCTACTTGGTCTTTTGTTTGAGTAATATTTTTTATTCCTAGAGAATAAGCTAGTTTTTCAAACCATTCTTCATACATATATATTTCCATTTTTTCATTTATTTTACCAAAGCGGTCTTCTATTTCGTTTTTAATATTGGTTAATGTTTCGTAATCTTTTATTTGATTTATTAACTGATGAATTTCAATACGTACTGAATCTTCATTTACGTAAGATTTATCTATGTGGGTATCTATATCTATGAGAGGTGGTTTATTATCTTCTTCTATTATAGGTTCTCCTTTTATTTCTTTAATTGATTCTTCTATTAGTTTTGTGTATAGTTCGATACCAACTGAGTCGATAAATCCGGCTTGCTCACTACCTAATAAATCACCAGCCCCTCTAATGGATAGATCTCTCATGGCGATTTTATAGCCTGAACCTAATTCGGTAAATTCTTGAATGGCTTTTAATCTTTTTTCAGCTACTTCATTTAGTATTTTAGAGTTATTATAGGTTAGGTAAGCGTAAGCAATTTTATTACTGCGACCTACTCTTCCTCTTAATTGGTATAACTGACTTAATCCGTAGTTTTGGGAATCGATGATAATTAGAGTATTAACATTTGATATATCAATACCTGTTTCTATAATGGTTGTGCAGACTAAGATATCATATTTTTTTTCAATAAAATCTTCAATGATGTTTTCTAGTTCTTGTTTAGACATTTGACCATGGGCATAGCAGATTTTAGCCTCGGGAACTAATTTTTGTAAGCGATTTTTTTCAGTTTCTATTTTAGATACATTGTTATATAGGTAATATACTTGGCCTTTGCGTGATAGTTCTTTATAAATAACTTCTTTAATTAAGGCATCATTTTGTTCAACTACGTAAGTTTGAATTGGGTATCTTTCTTCTGGAGGGGTATCTAGAATTGATAAATCTTTTAGTCCGGACATAGCCATTTTTAGAGTTCTAGGAATTGGAGTGGCAGATAGAGTTAGGATATTAACATTTTTGCTCATTTCTTTAATTTTTTCTTTTTGACTAACGCCAAATCTTTGTTCTTCATCGACAATTAGTAAACCTAGATTATGAAATTTTATTTTTTCGTTAAATAGTTTGTGAGTGCCAAATAATAGGTCTATTTGACCCGTTAAAAGTTTTTTTATTATTTCATTAAATTCTTTAGTGGTGGTAAATCTATTTAAAATGGCAATATTAATAGGAAATTCTTTAAATCTTTCTAAGGCATTATTATATTGTTGTTTAGATAATATAGTGGTTGGACATAAGTAAGCAACTTGGTAACCATTCATTATGGTATTAAAGATGGCTCTAAAGGCTACTTCTGTTTTTCCAAAACCTACGTCTCCACATAGTAGTCTATCCATGGGTTTATCACTTTTTAGGTCACTTAAAATATCTTTAATACATTTAGTTTGATCTTTTGTTTCGGTATATTTAAAGTTACTAGCAAATATTAAATCTTCAGGATATTCTTTATATTTTGGACTTTTTATTTTAGCACGTTCGGCATATAATTTTAAGAGTTCCTTACTAATGTCTTTAATTTTAGCTTTAATTGAGTTTTTAGTTTTAATCCAGGCAGTAGAATTTAGTTTATTGATTTTTGGTGGGGTACCATCGGCATCGGAATATTTATAGATAGTTGTTATTTTTTCAACAGGTACATATATTTTGTCACTGCCTTGATAGTTTATTTGAATGTAATCTTTTAAAATATCTCCCTTTTTTAGGGTTATTACTCCATTATAGATTCCAATACCATGGGCGGTATGAACTACGTAATCGCCTGGTTTTATATCGTTAAAGTCTTTAATTTTGCGGCCAATTTTTACGGGATTGTGATATTTAACTGGAGCATTATTTTGAAAGATGTCATTATCTGATATAACTAAGTAATGAGATATTATAAAGCCTTGGTTAATTTTTTTATTTAAAAAATAAATATTTCCAATTTTAAAGTCTTCACTAGATTGGATTATATTATTAAATTCTTCTTCTAATTCGTTAATTAGTTCTTTATTATTTGTACATATTATTATGGCGTATTTGTCTATGTTTTGTTTTATATAGTTTTTTAGTAATTTTAAATTAGAGTTAAAGTTTTCAATAGATTCAGAATAAATATGAGAGTATTCTTTTTGATTAAAGGAAGATAGTTTTATTATTTCATTCATGTTTATTTCTGATAAATCATACATAAATTTGAAATTTGAATCGATATTTTTTTCTTTTTTATAATCTAACATTTGGGCAAGTAATAGTTCATTTGATTTGCTAATAATTTCAGAGTCTATTTCAATTACTAGGGGTTTATTCATAAGGTCAAATAGACTGCTTTTTTCATGTTCTATAATTTCATTAAAGGGTAAAATGGTTATTTCTTTGATTTCTTTTATAGAGCGCTGGGTTTCAGAGTCAAATGTTTTAATGTTTTCGATGGTATTTCCAAATAATTCTATTCTAATGGGATATTCTTCATTAAAGGGAAAGATATCTATAATAAAGCCTCTTATAGAGTACTCTCCAGATGATGTAACAATAGAAGTTTTATTATAACCAAATTTATTAATTATTTTTTCTAGATTTTCACGGTTAATATTTGATGATGTTTTAAGGTCTACTTTTAGTTTTTCTAGGACTTTTTTGTTCGGAACAAATTTTAAAAAGCCTGTTAAGTTTGTTACAACTATTTGAGGTTTGCCATTTGATAGATTATTTAGGGTTTCTAATCTTTTTACTTTTAAATCAGGGGACTCAGCAATAGCGACAGAGGTTAAAAATTCATCCATTGGAAAAAGAGAAACATCGTTAGTGTATGTTTTTAAATAATTAAAATATTTAGTGGCTTCATATAAGGTACTGGTTAAAATAATAATATTTTGGGAAGTACATTTAAATATGTTATCTATATAAAGTGTTTTTAATTCATCGGTTAGACCACTAATATTTTTGGAGTTTATTTTTGTAAATATTTCATTTAAAAATTTCATTTTATACCTTTACTATTATACTTTCCTTGAATTGTACTTATTTCTTTATTATTGATAAAATCATTTATTATATTATGGGATATAGAAATAGAGTTATTAATAGTATCTAGTTCAGATTTAGAAAATTTTGTAAGTACATAATCTATAACATCTTTATCTGGGTGAGAAATCCCTATTTTGATGCGTGGAAAGTTATCTGTATGTATTTTATTAATTATGTCTTTGATGCCATTATGTCCTCCAGATGAGGAATTATCTTTTACTTTTATAGCACCTAGAGCGCTGTCTAGATCGTCTTGAACTACTAGGATATCTTTTGAGTCTATTTTATAGTAATCACTGTAATATTTAACGGCTGTTCCGGATAAGTTCATGAATGTGGTTGGTTTTATAAATAATGCCTTTTGTCCATCTTTAATAATAAATGCGTATTTATCTTCTTTCCATTTTTCATATGGCAATAAACTATCTAATACCATATAACCAACGTTATGTCTGGTTTTTTCATATTCTTTTCCAGGATTACCTAGGCCAACTATTAATTTCATTTGTTATTACCTCCATAATTTTTTGTAAAAAGTGGTGCTGTTATGATAATGTTATTTTTGCAATCTTTTTTTGCTTCTATTAATATCATGTTACAGATTTTAGTTTCATCATAATAACAGCAAGTTATTTTTTTTATGCCAAAATGATATTTGTTTAAAACTTCTATGATTTCCACAATTCTTTCAGAGCGGTGTACTAGATATAATTTTCCTTTTGTCTTTAAGTAGATATGGGCAAGGTTTATTATTTCTTCTAAAGTTATTTCTTTTTCGTGGCGAGCGATAGTTTTAATTTCATTTTTATTTAATACTTTTGGATTTGTATATTTAAAATAAGGGGGATTACAAGTTATTATGTCAATTTCATTGGGATTAAAATAATTTTTTATATTTTTTACATTATCATTGATTAGTTTGATATTTTTAATGTTATTGATATTTATAGACTCTGCGGCTAGGTTATAAATTTCTTTTTGTAGTTCGATTCCGGTAATTTCCATGATTTTGCTTGATAAAATAATAGGAAGTGGGGCATTGCCGGTACAAAAATCTACTAGTTTTTTATCTGTGTAATCAATATGAACAAAGTCCGCTAGTAATATAGAGTCTAATGAGAACTTAAAAAAAGATGAATTTTGAATGATTTTATATCCATAATTATATAAATCATTTATTTCATTTGGTTTCATCTATAAAAATTTCCTTTTTTTCGTTTTCATATATGATTGTATATGATTGTTTTAGTATGTCTACGTCTATAACTTTGGTATCAGTTCCATTATGTTTAATAGTAGAACCTATATTAGGAAGGTTTTTCTTTAGACAGCAGTAGTTATCATCTTCATAAGATAGGCAACATAGGAGTCTTCCACAAGAGCCATTTATTTTTGATGGGTTTAGTGCAATATTTTGATTTTTTGCCATATTAATAGTAATAGTATCTAATTTATTTAGAAATGATTTGCAACATAATTCTCTTCCACATGGGCCTAATCCACCATTTTCTTTAGCTTTATCTCTTATACCAATTTGGTGAAGGTCAATTCTTGTTTTATAGATAGCGGCGATTTGTTTTACTAATTCTCTAAAATCTATTCTTTCATCGGCAATAAAATTTATAGTTAGTTTTTTTCGGTCGAATGTGTATGCGGCATCAATTATTTGCATATGTAAGTTTAGATTTTGAACAAGTTCTTTAGTTTTTTTAACTACACCTTTAGCGTCTTTTAAGTTTTGCAAGTATTTGTCATAGTCGTTATCAGTTGATTTTCTTAAAATATTTTTTAATTCTTCAGAATTTTCACGTTCTTTTATTATTGATACTTTACCATATTGTTCACCTTTTTCAGTTTCCACAATTACATAGTCATCTATTTTTAATTCTATTTCATTTTCATCTTTAAAGTTGTATATTTTTCCATTTTCTTTTAACTTTATACCATAGATTTTCATGATATTTGCCCCATTTCTATAAACATTTTGTCTAAACATAATTCTAAATTAACATTTGCTTTAATTAAATCTATTATATTATCTATTATTTTATATTTTTTTGCAAGATTAGATATTTTATTATTATTTATTATTTCTTCTTCAGTTAGTTCTAATATTTTTATTATTTCGGGTTTTTCTTTAGACATTAATTCTTTTTTTAGATTGTGTGCTTCCATATAGTTGTAATAGTTAATATTAATTATTTTATCTATTATTTCGGGTTTTTCTAATGATTCTGTTTTTTCTTCAGTATAAAAATGAATACATCTACTTTTAATTGTTTCAAGCATTTCGTTTTCACTAGAAGTTAGTAAGAAACCGATTGCGTTTTCTTGAGGTTCTTCTAGAGTTTTTAGTAGTTTATTGGCCGCGATAGTATTCATTAAATTAGCGTTTAAAATAAAGTATAGTTTATATTTTTGATTTTGGGATTTTAACATTATAAATTTTTGGATACTTAAAATTTTATTTTTATCAATAAGGTTGTTTTCTGGTCTTATTACTAGGACAGATAAATTATTTTCAATAGATGTGTTAGAAACTACTTTTGATTCTTTAAAAACATTATAAATTTCTTCCATGCAAGCATCGC
>CAVIQT010000071.1:0-10024 GCA_963645165.1 Phocaeicola vulgatus | reverse complement strand
GTTAAACCAGCTTTAAGTAATATAATTCTATCACCTATAATAGTATTAGATGGTAATTTAGTTCCAACACTTTCATTTAATTCAACTTCATTTATAATCATTTGATATTTTAAATCACCAACAATAATATTTGCTCCGCTAGTATTATTATCTTTAGTCATTAAACTAAAGGTTATATTTAAAACCAAAGAAAAAAGAATTAATACTATGCAAAATGATAGATATAAAATTCTTTTATTTGCCTTTATTTTATTTATTATATTAGTATATCTCATAGAAAATCACCCTTATTTTCTATTTAATTTTACTAATTACCCCCCCCATGTCAAGTTAACAAGTGGTTGTCCAAAGTTCTATGAAATTTACTATTTATTTTCTTCTATTTTCACCAAGTAATTCTAAATATTCAGATAACTGTTTTATTCTTTCCATTATTCTTCTTGCTTTAATTCTTTCTTCAGCGGTATCTTTAATAATTAAATGGTTTTCTAATTCTTCTAAATTTAAGTTTGAAGTAAAGAATGTAGGCATTTTATTATCCATTCTGTATTGTAAAATAGTTCCTAGAATTTCATCTCTATTCCAGGCAGTTACACTTTCAGCTCCAATATCATCTAATAGTAATAAATTACAGGTTTTAATTGTATTCATTCTTTCATAAAAGTCTTCACCTGATGAAAATGATTCTTTTATACTTCTTATAAGTTCTGGATAATATACTATTACAACACTATAATTTAGTTTAGATAGTTCATTTAAAAGAGCACTTATCATATAAGTTTTACCACTTCCAAATGATCCATATAAATAAAGGCCTTTTTGTTTTTCATCTTTTTGATAAGTATCATAGAATTTCTTAAGCCATTTTATTATTTTAGCTCTTTTTGTTTCTAGTTCTATATTTGCCATTTTAGCCATTTTTATATCATATGGCATTTTAAAGAAATTAGATTTTATTTCTTCTTTTTCTTTAATATCTTTCTTTTTATATTTGCATGCAACATAGTTAAATTCTAGGGTTTCTTCATCTGTTAGAGTTGGGTAATAAACCATGCCAGTTACTTTATTTTGACAAGCAAGTAGACTTTTACAGTTTGCACATTTACCTAGTTCTTCTACTGTTCTTTCTAGTTTAGATGTATATTTATATGCAATATTTTCTTTTATTTTTAATGTATTTATTAGTTTTTTAAAGTTATCATTTTTTAAAGCAATGGCATAGTCACTTTTTAAACTAAATTCTAAATCTTTTTTACCTTTAATAGAGTTAAATTCTCTCACTTATAATCACCTAAATTCTTTTAATAGTTCTTCTAGTTCAGCTTTTTCTTCTTCAGATATTTCTTCATCTTTAATTTTATTATTAAACCAAGATGGTAATACATTTTCTTTTTTAATTTCTTTCTTAGGGCGTTTTTTATATTCTTTTTCAGCTTGTTTCATTGCGCCAGTGGCGGTTTTTATTCCTAGTCTTACCCACTGACCAGCAATAGTTTCTACAAAGCCTTTAGTAAGTTTATTATCATTAATTCTTAGAGTGTAGTCAATTAAAACATTAATAACTGCAGGTGTCATTTCTAAATCAATAGCTAAATACTCTAGGAGTTTTAAATCTCTAGGGGTAGGATTATTATTTTTATATTTACTTCTTAAGAAATCATAAGGACTAGTATTTTCAAATATATATATCATTTTTCCTTTATTAGATAAATTACCTTCTGGGCTTTTTAAGAAATCTGGCTGAGTTCTATAAATTAGAGTGGGAAGAGTTCCACCATTATTATATTCATAGTATTTTCTTACTTCTTTAATTAGTAAGTCTCTATTAATCATACCATTATTATCAATAGTAAGTCTTATTATTTCACTTAGTTTTAAAGTATCTAAATTATAAATAAATGCTAGACTATTTATTAATTCTCTCATTCTTTTATTAAGGGCTTTATCACTTAATACTTTATTAGGTATACTTTCCATAAGCATATCAAAGTCAATAAGAGAATCTATCATTAATTTGTTTTCAGTTTTGGATTTTATATCACTGTTATTAAAAATATTTCCAATAGTTGATCTAAATGTATCGTTTAATTTTGCAGTAATTTCTTCATAGTCATCATATTTAAATGTAGGTTTTTTATAATATTTAAGTAAGTTATTATATTCATTTTCACCAATATTGTTATATAAAACTACATTTAAAATGGGATGATTAAAAAATTCATAGGCACTAAGAGGAGAAAAAAGTTCATATATATAGTGGTTAATGTCATTTTCTTTTTTTAAATAAGTTTTAATTAGTCCAAGAGACTCTAGGGCTTTTCTTGCTTCTTTGATATCTTCTAGTTTAGTTTTTAGAAAAGTCATTAAATGATGATGAGTATAGTCTTTACTAATAGTTTCTGATTTATCTAAGTCACTCCATAAAGTCATGTATAAACTTATAGGAAGAGGGCCTACTATTGGTTCGTATAAATTAATTAAGTTTCTTTTATCTATTTCAGTTAGTATGGTTTTATTAACAACTATATATGTATCTGCTGGTAAGATATTTTTTTCTTTCATACTAACACCTTCTTCAAAAATATTTTAACTATTAAATGTTTTAATTGCAAGTAAATAGTTAAAAAAAGAAGAATCTTTATTCTCCTATAATTATAGTAAAGTATTTGCTTCTATTTTGTATTTATAGTTTTTACCTTTTACTAGGTTGTAATTTTCTTCTTTAATAGCTAGTTTAATATTATATGTTCTTTTTTCTTTACCAAATAAGTTAATTCTTTTTAGTAAATATATATCATAATTTTGATCACTATCTTGATATAAATAAGTTAATTCACAGTTATAGTCATCTACATAAATTATTAAATCATCTGCTTTTAAATCAGAAGATTTATCTAATTTAAAAACTAAGTCAGTATTTATATTATATTTAGAATTATTTAATATGGTATAGCTTCCATTAATTATAGCAAATCTTATATCTTTTTCGTTTAAACTTTGACCACTTATAAGTTCAATATTATTTTGAGCAATAACATTTTCAATTACACTAGTTTTAGCTCTAAAACTTTCCCAAATAAATAAACTAAATATTATCATGATAAAACATAATAAGATGCTAGATATATATTTAAAAATATCACGTATCATAATAACCCCCTTAAATTAAGATATATTCTATCATATTTCTTTGATTTTTTCAAGTTTACTAACTATTATTTGGTATTTATCTAGTCTTTTTTCAACATGACCTACTATTTTTAATAAGTCTCCATCTTTTATTATATTGGCATAATTTATTTTATTAGGAAATATTGTATAGTCCATAGTTCCGGTTTCATCAGATATTTTTAAGAAAGCCATGGAGTCACCTTTTTTAGTTTTAATCATTTTTATTGATTCTAGTAAACCAACCGTTTCAATATTTTTATCAAAGTAGTAATATATATCTTTTATTTTAGGGCATTTATATTTACTTGCAGGGTGATTACTCATATAAAAACCATATAGGTCTAATTCTTTTTGCATAAGGATATTTCCAAGGTATTCTTCTTTTTTAATTAACTGTGGTTTATTAACTAATGATTCATCTAAACCACTTATAAGTTCAGCATATAAAATAGCAGGTTTAATATTATTTACTAAGGTTGCTCTAGTTTCATTAAGGGAATCTAAGGCACCAGCCATAATTAAGTTTTCAATTGTTTTTTCACTTATTCCTTTATTATATATACGGGCAGTAAAGTCAAAGAAGTCTTTAAATTTATTATTTCCTCTAGCAAGTACTATTTCATTAGATATGGCATCTCCAACATTTTTAATAAATGATAATGGCATTATTATTCCTTCATTAATATAATAGTCATTTTTACTAATATTAATATCAGGTTTAATTATTTTAATATTTACCATTTTTGCTTCATCTATATATTCTTTAGTTTTAATGTTAGAGCCTTTATTAATATTAAGTAAATAGTTATAGAAATATAAAGGATATCTTACTTTTAAATACATCATTTGATAAGCAACTAAGGCATACGCGACAGAGTGAGATTTATTAAAACCATAGTTTGCAAATTTCATTATATAATCATATATTCTTATTGAATCTTTTTCATCGTATCCATTCTTTTTTGCTCTAATAATAAATTTTTCTTTTTCTTCTTTGATAATACTTTCTTTCTTTTTAGAGATTGCTCTTCTTATTATGTCTGCTTCTGATGTGGTATAAGATGCAATAATCATAAATATTTGCATAATTTGTTCTTGATAAACAATAATACCATAGGTTTCTTTTAATATAGGTTCTAAACTAGGCACTATATAATCTACTTTTAATTTCCCTTCTTTTCTTTTAATAAAGGTATCAATGTTTTCCATAGGGCCTGGTCTATATAAAGCGACTGCGACTATTAAATCATTAAATGAAGTTGGTTTTAATTTTCTTAAAAAGTTTTTCATACCTTCTACTTCAAACTGAAATATACCAGTGGTATTACCATTAGAAAATCTATTTAATACTTCTTTATCATTTAAAGGGATTTCATTAATATTAATATTACCTATTTCATTTAAGATATTTGCCATAGTTGTTAAGTTTTTTATGGCTAGAAAGTCCATTTTTAAAAGACCTAAATCTTCTAGATAATTCATTGTAAAGCCAGTTAAGTAAGTGTTACCACTTTTAATTATAGGGATAACTTCGTCTAGTTTTTCACGGCAGATAATAATTCCAGCAGCATGGGTACTGATATGTTTTTTTAAGCCTTCTAATTTTAAAGAGATGTAGTATACTTCTTTTATTTCATTATTAGTATTTAGGATTTTAATTACTTCTTTAGTTAAATTTTCTCTTAAAGTTTTTTTAGGATCTATTAGGTTACTTATTAAAGAAATGTCTATATTTAATATTTTAGATACAGAAAGTAATACTTGTTTAGATGCAAGAGTTCCATAAGTCATAATTGGCATTACATTTAGGGTGCCATATCTTTTTTTAACATATTCTATGACTTCCCCTCTTTTACTTGCATCAAAGTCAATATCAATATCAGGCATAGTTACTCTTTCAGGATTTAGAAATCTTTCAAATAGTAGATTATATTTTAAAGGATCAATATTAGTAATTCCTAGGGTGTATGTAACTAAAGAGCCTGCAGCAGATCCTCTTCCAGGTCCAACATAAATATTATTATTTTTACTATATTTAACATAATCATAAACTATTAGAAAGTAGTCAACAAAGTTCATTTTTTTAATTACAGATAATTCATACATTAAACGTTTTTTATAGTTATCAGGTATATTACCTTTTAGTCTTTTATTTAGTCCTTTAACTGCTAGAGCAGCTAGGAAAGCATAACTATTTTCATGTTTTTCATCATAGTGAGGTATTAAATCATTTCTTTTATTTAAATATAGATTATCTATTTCGTTTATAAATGGATTATTTTCTAAAGTGTTTTTTAAATAAAAGGCACTATAATTTACTTTGGTATATTCTTTACTAGTTAGATTATCTTTTATCATTTGTAAGTAATTTATATATTTAGTATCATTACTATTTAGTGATAATGCTAAGTTAAAATAAACTATTTTATTTGTAATAATTAAAGCATTTTTCTTTTCTTCTTCATTTTCATAACCAATATATGTATTAGTGGTAATATTTTTAATAATATCATAGATATCTTTATTTTTATAGGGTACTACTATTAATATATTATTTATATATTTATTTAGTTCATCAAGATTTAAAGTATTTTCAAGTAAGTAAGTATTTAATTTAAATAGATCTTTTAATCCATTATTATTTTTAGCATATAAGTATATTAGTTTATTATTTAATTTAACTTCTAGAGAAATAAGAGGTTTTATATTATAGTTTTTACATAAAGATAGAAATTCGGCAGTGGCACAGAGATTATCATCGCATATACCTAAGGCATTTATTTGATTAGTTAAGGCATAGTTAAATAAATCTTTTAATTTTATCAAACTAGTTAGAATACTATAATCAGTTTTAATACTTATACATGATTTCATAGTTAGCCTCCAATCAATATAATTATATCATGGTTTTATTATATCTTTTAAAAATATCTATTTCCTTGACTTTGACATATTTTCTATGATAAAATCTATAAAGATTTTAATTAAGGAGGAAAAAACATGGCTAAGAAATTATCAAGCAAAAAACCTTTATCAATAAAACTAAGTTCTCATGCTAATAATAAAACTAATAGTAAACAAAATCCTAACTTACAAACTTATAAAATTAATGGAGTTAAAGTTAGATTAACTGCAAGAGAAGCTAGAACTTTAAAAAAAGCAAACTAAAAGAAGCTAAGGGCTTCTTTTTATTTGTACCAGGAACTAATTATATCGGCACTAGTTGATTTAGGCATTGGGTCTGGTAGGTCTAATTTAACAATTAGTGGTAGTTTAAAGGCAGATCCAAAAACCATACAAGTTCCGGAATTTAGATTTTTAATTTGCTCGATTGTTTCAAAAGAAACATTACTGGTAATACTATTAATTATTTTTATGTCTTCGGGATGAAACATTTTAAATATTAAGAAATTTTGACATTGAGATAAGGCAGTTACGGATAATTCACTAGGTCTTTGGGTAATTAAACCTAAAATAACACCATATTTTCTTCCTTCTTTAGTGATTCGATCAAAGATATTATATCCTAAAATATTTATATCATTATCATTTTGGACATATCTATGAGCTTCTTCTAAAATAATATGTATTGGGTAAGTTCCTCTTTCATCTAAGTTAGTTGCATATTCAAAAAACATTCTAGCATATATTTTAGTTAAGATTTTAGCGGTTCGATCATCTATATAGTTTAAATTCATATTTATTATTTGGTATTTATGATTATAACTTTCAAATAAATTCTTTATATATTCTTTTTTAGATACTCTACTTACAGTTGAGCAAAAAAACTCTTTTAAATCACTGTTAATTATTTGATGTAGTCTTATCTTTAGAGAGTTATATTCTTCAAAGGCTTTATCACTATTAAGTGTGCCTTCACTAATTAGGGCAAATTCAAAGGCATTATATAAGTCTACTAAGTCATATATAGTTAGCATGTTAGGTTCATAGTCATTTAAATTTAGACAGTTATAATTATTTAAATAATCTATTACTAGGG
This sequence comes from Phocaeicola vulgatus, assembly GCA_963645165.1. Lineage (GTDB taxonomy): Bacteria > Bacillota_I > Bacilli_A > RF39 > UBA660 > CAG-533. Next base: position 2,853 of record CAVIQT010000071.1, on the reverse strand, counting down.
ATAAAGCACTTATTTTGCCTTGGGCATCTATATTAAGACACTGTTTAATAGTTCTAGTATATCCTGGTTCAACTATGGGAGAATTAACATTAATATCATCAGTATTATATCTTGATAAAACGGCAATAACTTGGTCTCTAATTTGAGTAGGGCTTTTTCCTGATGATAATATATCTAAAATACATGAAGCAATAATACTATTTTTATATTTTTTACTAGTTTCATCTTCTCCTTTAAAGATATATACATATTTTAAAGCTTTTTCTATAATTGGTAATTGACTATTACTGGTTACATTTAAAAGTAAGGCTAAATCATCTACATCTAAAAAGTAAGCAGGTATTTGTAAAAGATTATTTTTACTTTTTAAGTCAGTAGTATAGTATTTGTATCCCATTTCATCATTATTATTCATATAGGAAAAAGCAGTGTTATATTCTCCATAAACATCAAATAAGACGATATGGGAGTTATTAGGTACTTCCATTCCTTCATAAAATATATTTTGCATTATTCTTGCTACTCCGCAAGATTTACCACTACCAGAGTTTCCTACAATAGCAAAATGATTAGAAAAAAAAGCATTTTTATTAGTGGTTATATTAAAGCCATCATATATTACTGATTTACCTATATATAAATTTTGTTTATTATATAAATCTTGATTACCTAAAAGTAGTTCTGCTTCACTTTTATATACTATTCTAGCACCATTTTTACCGTCTGGTTTTTTTATAACTCCAGAATAGAATTTATCATTTACTATTTCTCCTACTAATAAGATGCATACTATATCTTCATTCATACTAATTATTTCACCAACAACTTTTCTTTTGTCATCAGGAAATACTACATGTAAGTTTAAGTAATTAGTTTCTATTTTTTTACTATTGTTTTCTATAATTACAATGTTATCTTTTATTTCTTTTATTTTTCCAAACATTTTATATCAATCCTATCATAGTAAATGATATCATATTTAAATTATAAAAAAAAGAGGTTACCCTCTTAATATATTACGGCGCCAAGAATAATAGCTAGTAATATAAATAGTACTAAAACAATAAAGGCATTACTAGCAGTTACTTTATTATTTTTATGTTTATCGCACATAGTTAACCTCCTTTACTAAAAAGCGGCAGCACCAACTATAATTACTAATAAAATAAATAATACTAAAATAAATGCAGCTCCACTTACACCAATGTTATTATTATTACAGCAAGCGTTCATATTCTCCCTCCTTTTCATATCTCATTTTATTGTATACAAATAGGCGTGATTGTGTTCTTGTATTTTAAGTTTATAGTTGTTATAATGTTTACTGGAGGGAATATGAAAAAGAAAATATTAATCGCTTTACTTATTTTAGGTTTTGCAAGTGGTTGTGGTAAGGTTCCTACTCTTTCTAATGGAGAAGATGCGGTTGTTACTTTTACTAAGGAAGAAAATGGAATTAGCGCTACAGATTTATACAATAAGATAAAGAAAAATTATGCTCTTTCTTCATTAATAGATATGATTGATACTAAAATTCTTTTAGATAAATATCCTGATAGTGAAAAAGATGCTGATAGTTATGTTGATGAACAGCTAACTAATATTAAAAAGTATTATGTTGATGATAATGGAAAGTATAGTGAAGAAAAATTACTTAGTGCTTTATCTAGTTATTATGGTATTAGTTCTATAGATGAGTTTAAAACTATGTTAAATTTAAGTTATTATCGTCAAAAAGCAGTTGATGATTATGCAACAGATAGTGTAACTGATAAGGAAATTGAAAATTATTATAAGAATGAAACTGTTGGGGATATTTCTTGTTCACATATTTTAATTACACCAGATGTTACTGATAGTATGACTGATGAGGAAAAGGAAGAAGCTGAGAAAAAAGCTTTAAATACTGCTAAGGAAATTATTAAGAAGTTAGATAATGGTGAAGATTTTAGCACTCTTGCTAAGGAATATTCACAAGATGATACTAATAAGGATAAAGGTGGAGATTTAGGTTATTTTAATAAAGGTGATATGGTTTCTGAGTTTGAAGAGGCTGCTTATAAATTAAAATTAAATAAATATACTACTACCCCAGTTAAGACTAAATATGGTTATCATATTATCTTAAAAACTGGTGAAAAAGAAAAAGATACTTTAGAAAATTTAAAAGATAGTATTAAAGAAACACTTGCAACTGAAAAGAAAAATAATGATAGTACTTTACAAATTAATGCATTAGTTGAACTTAGAAAAGAATATGGTATGAGTATTGAAGATGATGAATTAAATAAACAATATCAAACTTATATTTCTAATCAATTATTACAAGCACAGTCTAGTACAAGCGAAGAATAAAAAAATTATCACTAAGTGATATTTTTTTATTTTGTTTTTATAGCGTATTTGTTTATTTCATCTAATTTATATTTATTCATTTTTAGTAATGTGATTAGACATCCTACAAATAAGAATACATCTATAATTAAGTTTATGGTGCCATTTTTATAGGTAAGATCAAATATAAAAGAAAAAATACCAAATGTAGTTCCAAATAAAGCAAAGTTAAACATTTTATTTGCTTTTTTATATACTAAGCATTCATTAGATTTAAGAAATTTTTCTTTTACTTCTTTTTTTCTATCATTATCTAATCTACTATAATAATTCTTCATTTAACACCTCACTAATTTCGTTTATATTATACCCTTTTTTATAGAGTTTGTCTTTAATAAAATATTTAAGTTTATCTTGATCATATTTTTTTTGATATTTATTAATTAATAGTATAGTATCTTTTTTTATAGTATCTTTATTATTATTAGGTAAACTTTCTAAATAATCAGTGAATAATTC
>CAVIQT010000070.1:0-4368 GCA_963645165.1 Phocaeicola vulgatus | reverse complement strand
TAATACCACTTAGCATAGAAGGATTAGCTCTTCCTGCTCTAACATTTAAAAATCTAGATTCCATATTTTCTATTGCTTTTTGCATTTTAACTTCTGCTTCATTTAATATATCCATAATTTTCTCTCCTTATTAATATTATTCCATAAAACTTAAATTAACGCAAGAATTAAAAATGCCATAAAAAGCCCAACTACCAAAGAAATTTCAATAATAGATAAAGTCAAAACTAAACCACTTTTATTTGCTTTATCACTCATGCGCATTTGTAGTACTTTATTGGTATTTTCTTTTTCTTTTTGAAGAGATATTTCATTTTTTTCTCTAATTTTAGCATCATATAAAGCTATGATATCATTCCATCTAGGATTTACTTCATTCATACTTTTTACTTTTAAAACAAAAACATCAAGCATTTGTTGTTCTTCAAAAGTTATACCACTTTTTTCTTTGTTAGGCATTTAAGTTCATCCTTTCTACTATATCTTCCATCTTTTCAGTTAGTGTTTTATACTCATTAGAAGTAAGCGATTCATCATTACATAATTTTCTTAAAATTTCTTTAACATCTAAATTATTATTATTATTAATTCCTAATTTGTTTACAATTATTCTTTTAAGGGATATAAAATCAAATAAGTTTTTAGTATTATTTTCTGCTTCATATTCTTCTATGGCATCTAGTAAGGCTTTTAAATATTCATAATCATTAGCATCATTAATATAATTAATTATAGATTCTAAGTTAGTTATTTTGCCATTATTAATATTTATTTTAGGTTTCATTTTAATCCTTTCCTTGGTAATAACCAAACGTTCCTTTATTAGTTTTAACTATTAAGTTATATTTAATTTTTTCTATGTTAGATTCTGCTTTATTTTTTATATTTCTTAAATAATTAATAGTTGATCCATCAAAAGTAAGTAATATACTTTGATTAGAAGTAGTTATATTATCATCAGTAAAAGTATTTATTTGATATTTAGTATAATATATCTTATTTATTTCTAATACTTGGTAAGCATTAATTTCTACTACATTATCAAATTCATTATATTCACAGGTAATTATATTACTACTATCCTTAGAGCATATTTTCATTAGGGAATTCGCAGCATCTGTTAAGTCAAGTTCTACATAGATAATATTATCATTTAAAATAATATCATTATTAAAGAAATTCTTAGCAATATATTCTGCTTTATATATATTTTCAGCATTATTATTTAATTCATTACTATTTATTCTTTGAATAAGACCAGCATATGTTTTATATAAAGATAAAATACCTACACATAATACACATATAACTACTATTGTTTCTAGTAATACAAATCCATTTTTATCCTTTGACACAGTGATTATCACCTACTTTAAAGTATTATAAATATTACTTACCAAAACCTCTTATTCTAATAACAATTATATAATAAAATAGTATTAAAAAAAAGACTAAAATAGTCTTGGGGTGCAAAAGAAACAAAGTACACATATACTACTATAGGTGATAATAATGTATCAAAATAATAATAATTATAATCCTTTTAAGGGTATTTGGTCATTTTTTTGGTTCTTAATTTTATGTACATTAATATTCTATCAAACTATTATAACTTTTTTCTTTCCTTTAAGGTGGAATATTATTATATTATTAGTAGAAGTATTTTTATTATTCTTTCTTCTCTATCGTATAATATGGCCTTATTAGTTTTTCAGTTTTATCAATATAATCAATAAATTTACCTGATAAAATAGTATTATCTACTTCATTATGGTTAAAGTATTTAATTTCTGGTATAGATATTACTACAAATAGTAATTTTTTTTCAATATTATTTAGTTCAAAATTTTTTAAGTATGTATCTAAAAATATTCTAAAATCATATTTATTATAATCATTTTTATATAAGTTAATTATATCTAAAATTGGTGAGTCTACTCGGTAGTTATCCCAGCTAATAAAGTATTTTTCTTTACTTTCTAGAAAGTGGTCTATACTTAAGTTATTATGACAATATACTACTCTTTCTTTATCTTCATTTATTGCTAGGTTATACCAACTTTCTAATTCATTATTTAAATAATCTATTAAAGAATCTATTCTAGATCTATTTCTTAAAATTAGATAATATGATGGTTTCATATAGGTTTCACTTTCTCCTCTTTTATAAAGTTCTTCAAAGTATGATTCCATATATAATATATTGCCTTTTATAGTTTCATATATTTCTTTTACATCATCTTTAACTTTAGTTTGAAAAAAGGATGTTTTATAGTGTAAATTTGCTAGTAATTCTGCCATATCTACACATTTTTGATTAATAGGGATAGCACTATCACTTACATATTCATAGACATAATTATCATCAAATTCATCTATAACTTTTGGATAATTTCTAAAACTTCTTGATTCTAAATAATCATATAAAGATTTTATATCATTCTTTTTAGATTTAATTACATATTTACCACTTTCAGTATCAACAATTTTACTTTTGCCAGAAATAGTAATTTTACTAGGATTAAATATTTCCCTATAGTTCTTCATTTTCAGGAATAATTAATTTCATATTAAGTTCTAAATTTTCAAATGAATTATATTTCTTTAGAGTATTTAAACTTATTTTATACATAGATGTAATACTTTCAATAGTATCATTCATTGTAACTGTATGAACATGATATTTAATATATTCTTCTTCTTCATTAATGCTATTTAGAATCATATTTTCATCTATTTGTTTATCATCTCTATCATTAGTTTTTTCTTCTTTTATAGGAGTTTCTTCTTTTACTTCATCTATTAAATTAACTACTTCTAGGGCTTTATTATTATCTAAAAATTCATTTAGTTTGTCTTCATCAGAAAATTCTAAAATAGATTCATTACCTTTAACTAAGTATTCAACATGTACTGTTAGTTCATCCCCATTGTTAAAGTCATAACTAAAATCAGTAATTTCTACATCTATAGTATCTAAATTAACATTACTTCTTATTTCATGAGTAAATGGTATTTTAAAACTAAAGTCTTCTTTATTAATACTTATTTCATGTAAACGATAATCACCAGAAATAATAAACTCGCCTTCTAATTTAGAGCTATTAATATCATAGTTATGTTCTATACTTATACTTGTTATTTCATATATGGATGTTTTAAATAAAAACTCCCTATCAATAGTAAAAACTTCATTCATATAATCAGTCCTTTCTATAAAAATATATGCATTATTTTTATAAAGAGAACAATAAAAATCTATGATATTAATCATAGATTAAGAGCGGACATCACGGATTACTACGATACCGGTCCCTCCGGCACCGCCAGTATAACCTTCTGTTTTTCCTCCACCGCCACCGCCGCCTGTATTTGCGGTTCCAGCAACAGAACCAGTTGCATCTCCTCCGCCGCCACCGCCGCCTGTATTTGCGGTTCCAGCAACAGAACCAGTTGCATCTCCTCCGCCGCCACCGCCGCCTGTATTTGCGGTTCCAGCAACAGAACCAGTTGCATCTCCTCCGCCGCCACCGCCGCCTGTATTTGCGGTTCCAGCAACAGAACCAGTTGCATCTCCTCCGCCGCCAGCTCCTCCGGTTCCACCAGGCCCACCTCCGCCGCCACCAGCGTATAATTCACCGGTAGATTCACCAAATTCACGGGTAGTTGTACCTTGTCCGGTCCCACCACTATCTCGATAGCAACCTTCTTTTCCATTACCGCCATTACCGCCATCAGAGCCGCCAGCAACACCAGCACAGGAATTATAACTTGCGCCTCCTGATCCACCATTACCGCCGTTCCCCTGATAACCTATAGCGCCACCATAGCCACCTTCAATTGAATAACCAAAGGCAGAAGTGGTACCACCTCTACCACCAATTTGGCCATATGAACAGGTTCCGGCAGTGCCGCCTGACCCAATAGTTATCTGATAAGTATCCGTTGTTTTATTGTCTAATCTTATATTTTTTTGAGTCTTAGTGTAACCGCCGCCGCCACCACAACCTCCAAAATTTGTGCCATAAATAACAATTCCGCAACCTCCTCCTCCGCCGCCGCCGACTAGAAAGGCATCTATATACATAAGTCCATTAACAGTAAATGTACCACTTGTTAGTAGTTTTAATCTCCATGTATGTGTTCCATCATCATTTTCTGTATCTGATATTAAAGAACAGTTACCTGTGTAAGTAATAAGTGGATTATCTGATATAGCGCCACTTTCAGTGTTGGAACAGTTAAGTCTTGTTTCTAATACTTCATAGGTTACTTTTAATACTTCGGTAAAGTCTACTCTGCAAGTAGTTAAACTTTTATCTAATTCATATACATCAATTACCCAGCCTTTATCGGCAGTATATTTAA
>CAVIQT010000069.1:0-9468 GCA_963645165.1 Phocaeicola vulgatus | reverse complement strand
ACTTTAAGCACTCTTCTTTCCTTAATAGATACTTCCTTATCTGAAGATAAAAGACTAAAAATACCAAAGATTATTAAAAATAATATAAATGAAATAGATATAATTTTATCTTTCATACTTCCTCCTAAAATTTAAAATATAAAAAGGGATTTGCTGATGAATCAATAATAAAAGATGTACATATAATAAGTAAAAGAATATAAATAATAGGTTTAATATAAGTAGTTATTTTAGATAATTTATCATCTAATTTTTTAATAAGTTTAAGTGATATAACTACTCCTAATAAAAATATAATTAAATAATTTTTTAAATAATATAATGTTTCTAAATTAACAAAATCTAAAGAATTAAATGAAAACATATTCTTAATAAATAATAATCCCTTACTTAAATCAGTATTATTAAAAATAACAAACCCTACTGCCACTATTACATTAGTATAAATAATACCTATAACCTGATGATTATCTAAAAACTTCTTTAAATATCTTTTTTCTATAATTAATATAACTGCATAATATAATCCCCAAAATATAAAATTCCATGAAGAACCATGCCAAAATCCCGTTAAAAACCATACAATAAATATATTAAAATATCTTCTTAAAGGTTTAACATGACTACCCTTTAAAGGAATATAAACATAATCTTTAAACCAAGACGATAAAGAAATATGCCATCTTCTCCAAAAATCTGTAATACTTGCTGACGCAAGAGGATAATCAAAGTTTTCTAAAAACCTAAAGCCAATCATTAAACCTAACCCAATTGCCATATCACTATAACCAGAAAAATCTAAATATAAAACTATCGTATCATTAAACGCTCTAAGCCAGTAAGACAAAATGCTAGGCTCACTTAAAGATGATAAACTCTTAGAAAAAGAAACTAAAGTATCAGCTAAAATAACTTTTTTAGATAAGCCAATAACAAATCTACTTACCCCTTGAGCAAAATATGTAAAACTTGTTCTTGTACTATCTAACTCTTTGTTTATATCAGCATACCTTACAATAGGTCCTTCCACTATATGAGGAAACATAAATAAATAAGTCATATAATCTATTAATTTACTTACCTCTTTAATTTTGTTAGTATAAACATCAATTAAATAACTAGCATTTTGAAAAGTATAAAAACTAACCCCTAAAGGAATTATAGTCCTTATATAAGATAAATGAACTTTACCTAAAGCATTTATATTTTGTACAAAGAAATTATAATACTTAAAATAAAAAAGTAATCCAAAATTTAAAATAAGACCAACTATAAGAAATAATTTACGATTATTTTTACTACTAATATATTTACCTAAAAGATAATTTAAATAAGCAGAAATAATTAATAAAGGTACATATTTAATATCTCCATAAGCATAAAATACCAAACTAAAAAAAGTAAGACAAATCTTCTTATATTTTTTAGGAAATAAATAATAACATATTAAAAAAAGAGGTAAAAAGTAATATAAAAAAGTTAAACTAGAAAAAATCATATAATACCTCCTACATTATACTTCCTACTATAAATTATATCATATTAACTTAATTATAAAAGATACTAAATAACTTATTTATTACTTTTATTAGAGTTTATTTCTATAAGTTTTAAATAGTTATTATAAATTTCATTAGTAACATCACTCCAAGTTTTATATAAATCATGATATGCTCCCTCACATACTTCTTGATATTTTTTTGTATCACTTAAAACTTCAATAATTTTATCACTATAAGCATCTACTGAATTTTTACTTATATAACCATTTACATTATTAGTAATAGTAGAACTAGTAGCAGTATTTTCTATAAAGATACCAGGAGTTTTTTGACTAGCAGCCTCAATTTGCACTATAGATGATGCATCATAAAAAGAAGGAAATAATAATAAATCAGCCCTTTTATAATAAGAAGCAAGCACCCACCTATCAGTAATATTACCAGTAAATATAACATCACCATCTAACCTTAACTTAATAATATAATCTTTTAACTCATCTTCATCTTGACCACTACCAACATAAATCATTTTAAACTTAAAGTGGGGCATCTTTTCTTTTAATGCCTTAATACTATCAGCAATAAACATAATATTTTTTAATTTATTAATGCGTCCAACAAAGAGTAATACTTTATAAGAATTATTTATATGATGCTTTTTATTAACAAAACTAATAGACTTTTTAGCATCCTTAACAGGTGTCATTTCTGTCGCATTATTCATAACCTTAGGCATCCTCTTAACATGATAATCCTCATAAAAAATACGTGCTATTTCCTTATTTACTGCCCAGCATTCATCACACTTATCAAAACACTTTATAATCTTATAATTAATTCCAGAAGCAATTAAATCAGACTTAACATACCTTAAAATATCTCTTTTAAACTGAGAATGCATAGTACCAATACAAGGAATATTATTTTTCTTAGCATACATTATTCCAATTCTTCCAATAGTAAAAGGAGAATGAATATGAACAATATCTAAATTATATCTATTAACATCCTCTAAAAAAATTTTATCAAACTTAGGAACAGATAAAGAATAATCTATAAAAGGAACCTTTAACGAACGACATCTTACCACCTTATAAGGAAACTCACTATCATCACCAATACGATTATAATAATCAGGAACAAACACAATAACATTCGCATACTTAGATAATCTTCTAGCATAATTGTCCACTACCATAATTACACCATCAACCACCGGATAAAATGAATCATTAAATAATCCAATTGTTATTTTCTTGTCCATAAAACTCACCTATAATTATATTTTATCACGAATAATTTGTTTTTATTTACTATTTTTATTTAGTTGACATTTATAATTTATATCTTTAATTTATCCCATAAATACAATTATTATATATAAATTTAGTAATTTCTTCATCCATTCCCGTAGTATAAAAATCAGATAATAACCTATTAAATTCTAATAAATACTCATCTTTTATTAAAATTATACCCTTTCCATTCATAATCATTATTTTATTAGCAATAATTATACTAGTTCTTTTATTACCATCCCAAAAAAGCTGATTTCTCATTCCATAAAGCATATATTTAATACTTCTTAAAGTTACATTAGTAATTTTTAATATATTTTCTAAATCATTTTTTACAATATCATCATTAGGTATCAAAGGAATATAATTAGTTCCAGAAATACCAACATTACCAGTCCTTAAAGTGCCCCAAGAAAGAGATTCATTTCTACTTACAAAAAAATTTATTTTTAATATAAAATCTAAAGTAACTTCATCACTAATATTATCTAAAACATACTTCCAAGCATCTCTTAAATTAAGTATCGTATTTATTTCATCCAGTTTAATATTTGGAACATTTACGCCATCTAAAATAGTTTCAGTCTCTGGAAATGTTACATTTAAACCTTCTATTTTAGCACTCATATAGATACTTGAAACAAGAAGTTTTTTGGCTAAAAATATATTTTCATCTAAGGTTAAATTAAATTTATCAATCATATAATCATCTTCTTTCTTAATTATTTTATCATTAATATATTAAAAATAGAATAGAAAAATATTAGTAATAAAAAGCTCAAACATTTACCATAATTATAATATTACATTATATTCTATCATATTTATTTAATAAAAAATCAATAATATTCTTATAAATAATACCATTTTGAGAAAAATCAAATGTATCACAAAAAATAACAAAATTATCTTGAATATTATCATAAATACCAAATTCTCTATCTATAATCTTATCATTTAAATAATAAGCCACTTGATAGTATTCTTTTTCATTAAATCTAGTCGCTATAAAATCAATTTCTCCATTATCTAAAGATCCAACTTTAACATCATATCCTCTAGATATTAATTCATTATAAACAATATTTTACTAAGTAAATAATTAGATAAGCTTTCAGCAGAAAAAGTTTGAGAAGATGTTGCAACAATAAAAGTTAATATTTTATTAAATAAATCAAGATCCTTTATTTTAAATCCTAGAACTATATCTTTAATAACTATTGAATTATATACATCAGATAAATATGTTTTAACTTGAAGATTATCATGCATAGAAAATCTTTGCGGCATTCCTCTCCCAATAATATAATCACCAAATTCTGTTTTTAATTCATACTTATCTTTATTTTTAATATTCTTAAGTTCACATACTTCATCAAAAGTAAATAGATAAACTTTAAAACTAACATATCTTCCAGCAATATGAGTTGCTAACTCCCCCAGAAAGTAAATCACTATTAGAGCCAGTAATAAATATTGAAATATTTTCTCTATATTTAGATTTAAGCGAATTTACTACTCTTTCCCATTCATTAACAATTTGAATTTCATCAAAAAAACATAATATCTAGTTTTATTAACTAACTTTTTTTCAATAAAATTATTTGATTTTTTACAATCAGTTATATCAATATAATCAGCAAATTCAAATCTGGGTTAATATAACAGATTTCCCACATCTTCTTATACCAGTTATTACCTTAATTAAATCTTGCTCATAAAACGTTCTTATATTTTTTAAATATTTTTCTCTTTTAATCATATTAATCACGTATAATCACCACTACATAAATTATATATCAAAAACAGATTGTAAGTTTTGTACTGCAAACTATACAAAATTATAATTATTGACAATTTTGTACAGTAGATTCTTAATTATTCAAACTATATTATTTTTATAGTCCGCTCCGAACTTTTTCGGAATTATGAATTTTTTCGGAGTGACTTAAAAGAAAATAACTATAAAACTTAATTAACATCTCTACTAATATTTAATATTATTCCAATGCTTATCATACTAACTAATAAAGATGAACCACCATAACTAATAAAAGGAAGAGTAACCCCCGTTACTGGAACAATACCAATAACCACACAAATATTTAAAATCATTTGAATAATTATCCCCATTATAAGACCAAAAGAAAGATACTTACCAAATAAATTACTAGTATTTAAACTTATTTTAATACTTTGATAAAAAATAAGAAAAAATAAAGCAGCAATAACAATAATACCAATAATGCCAAATTCTTCACTTATAATAGCAAAAATAAAATCTGTCTGTGGCTCTGGTAAATAAAAGTGTTTCTGTATAGAATTACCAAATCCCCTACCAAATAAACCTGATGGACTTATCGCATACAAACTTTGAATAATTTGAAAACCACTACCTAAAGGATCTACAAAGGGATTTAAAAAAGATACTATTCTAGCCAATCTGTATGGCGCGATTATTACTAAACCCGTTATGCCCAATATACCAAAAAGCCCCATTATACCAAAAAAAGAAAGTTTAATATTAGAAGCAAATAACATAGTTACCGTGCTCATTACCATAACCATAGCAGTTCCAAAATCAGGCTCTAACATTATTAACCCGAAAAAAATAAATATAATTAATAAAATAGGAACTACCCCACTTTTAAATTTTTTAACTTCTTTTTCATTATTTGCTAAATATTTAGATGTAAATATAATTAAAGATAACTTAGCCACCTCTGAAGGTTGAAAACCAAATGAACCTATACCAAACCAGCTTCTAGAACCATTTCTTACTTTACCAATACCAGGAATTAATACTAAAGAAAGTAATAATATAGATACAAATAATATAATATTAGCATGCCTCTCATAAATTTTATAATCTATCTTTCTTAATACACTTATAGCCACAACACCTACTATAAAAAATAATAACTGATGTTTAACATAATAAAAAGAATCATTAAATTTATATAAACTCCAAATGTTAGAAGATGAATATATCATAACAAGACCAATCACACCAAGTAATATACAAGCAAAAAAAATTAATAGGCTTCTTTTCATTCAATCACCTATTAATATCTTATAGTTTAACTTAGTAAATTATAACCAAACACCATATATTATACCAATCATTGATAATAAGAAACCAACAACCCAGAATAATTTTACAATATCTGTCTCACACCAACCTAACTCTTCAAAATGATGATGAAGTGGTGCTTTTAAAAATACTTTTTTATGAAATTTACGTATCGCAATAATTTGAATAAGTGAACATAATGTCTCTACCACAAAGACTCCACCAATTAAAATTAAAGATAATTCATGACGAGTTAAAATTGCGATAGTAGCAAGTGCCCCACCAAGAGCTAGAGAGCCAGTATCACCCATAAATACTTTAGCTGGGTGAGTATTAAAGACAAGAAATCCAAGTAAACTACCTACTAAAACAAAAGAAAATATTGCGAGATCTTGATATCCTACAATCCAGCTAGACCCCCAAGCAATAACTCCATATGCTAGAAAAGCCATAACTGATAATCCCCCTGCTAAACCATCCAATCCGTCAGTAATATTAACCGCATTGGTAGTTCCAACTAAAACAAGTAAAATAAATAAACCAAATGCCCACCCTAAAGGAATATTAATATTAAGTGAAGTAATTATTAAATTAGAATCTCCTCCATTATTTTTAAATATAATATAGAAAATAATAGCAATAACTGTCTGTAAAAATAACTTAGTTAAAGTTTTAAGCCCTGCATTATTATGATACTTTACTTTTAAAATATCATCTACAAGCCCTAAAAGTGCATAAGATAAAAATACAAACAATAAAATAATCAAATTAGATGATAACTCTACACTTCCTCTTAAATATAAAACAAACATAATTATAATAGTAGGAACAATAAATATTAACCCTCCAATAGTTGGAGTCCCCTCTTTTTTTAAGTGTCTTGCATTAATTAAATGGCTAACACTTTGACCAACATGAAATTTTCTCAAAAGGGGAATTAATATCACGGCAGTAATTAATGATAAGACAAAACCAAGCATTAATCCTAAAATTGATTTAGCTAAAATTAACATAAATTTTTGTCACCTCTTTAATTGATTATACAATTATTATTATTTTGTTGTAAATACAACTTTACATACTTTACAAAAGATAGAATTTAATGAAGTAATAATTTTACAGTGCTTCCCTCTTTAGCAAAGCGATTTCCTTCAGGAGATTGTTCAATTACTTTACTTCCTACCCCAGAATACTCAATAGAAAACCCTTTGAGAAGTTTTTTTGCATCTTTTAAATCCATTCCTGTAACATCAGGTATTTTAATATATTTCTGTGAAAGCCATGTATATTCTCTAGTTGCATCAGTATCTACTGAAGGTATATTTTTACTATCAATAATACTTAACATGATATTTTTCGCAACTGGAGCAGACACCGTACCACCATACTGAGTTATTCCTTGCGGGTGATCAATCGCAACATAAATAACATACTTAGGATTATCAGCCGGCAAAAAGCCAACAAAAGAAACAATATAATTACCCACCATGTATTTACCATTCAATACTTTTTGAGCAGTTCCTGTTTTCCCACCTACTCTATAATTTTCAATATAAGCATTCTTACCTGTCCCATTTTGTACTACACTCTCAAGTGCATATCTAACTAATTTTGAAGACGCCTCACTAATAACTTTACGAACAATTTTAGGTTCATTTAAAACTATTAAATTATTAGTCTCTCCTTCATTAATGCTCCTAACAATATATGGTTTATAAAGTGTCCCTCCATTAATCGCTGCAGATACCCCTGTTACTTGTTGTATAGTAGTCTAATAAATGAAACTTTTTACCTAAATTACTTGAAAATAAGCTAACTTCCTCACCCGTTTTAATAAAAACATCTAATTTAATTTCCTTATCATTATTTCTATAAACTATTATTTTTTCTATTATTTCATTAAATATATCACTAAAACACTTATTATCATCTAAACACTTACCTAATGAAACTTTAATTTTCTTAATTTTATTTTCCTTATAATTTTTATCATTTATAATATTTTCTTCCTCTTTTAGTTTACTTTGATAACTATTTAACTCCTTATTAATTAAATCTATTTGGTATTTATAATCTTTTTTAGATAAATATTTTTCTATAACAAGCTCTAATAACTTATCTTTCTTATTATTTAAAATTTCTACTTTAGAATTAATTCTTTTTATATTATTATCATTATTATCATTTAAATAATTATTACATAGATTAATTATTTCCTTAAAAATATCCATCCTTCTATTAAATATTTTCACAAACATATCCTTAAATGCTTCATTTAAAGAAACCTCAAACACTCTAGGATTAGTGCACCCTTTTAAAGATTCTTTTCTATAAACTTGACACTCCCATACTGGATTACTTTTTCTTTTTCCAGAACCCATTCTATGATAAGTTAAATTATGACAGCCACAATATATTTTACCTGAATATGCATATCTATTTTGAAATACTTTTTTACTAACTTTTCTATTTGCAAAACTATTTTGTCTTTCCTTTAATTTAATATTTGCTTTTTCCCATAATTCTTCTTCTACAATAGGTGGAATATTCTTATAATCTTTATACATTATCCAGTTAGATTCATTTAATTTCTTCTTTTCTTTAGTACGATAATCTATTACTTTAGATTTATTTCCACAATAATATCCTTTATATTTAGGATTTTCTATAATTCTAGTAATAACAGTAGAATCAATTCTTTTTCCACTTTTACTTTTATACCCTAAAGAAAAAAGATATTTTGATACGCCCATTAATCCATCACTACTATTTGCATATCTATCAAATATTATCTTAACCATTTTAGATTCATCCTCATCAATTATTAACCTACCATTATCCTTTTTATAACCATAAATATTAGATGAACCTAAAACAACCCCATTATCTATACTTCTTTTCATACCAAATGAAACTCTTTCTGAAAGTTTTCTAACCTCATCTTGTGCAATAGAAGACATTAAAGTAAGTCTAAGCTCTGAATCAGGTAATATAGTATTTATATTATCATTTAAAAAATATACGCCAACCCCATTAGATAATAACTTTTGAGTATACATAATACTATCTAAAGTATTTCTAGAAAACCTTGATATTTCCTTAGTTAATATTAAATCAAACTTATCACTTTTAGCATCTTCAATCATTCTTAAAAACTCTTCTCTTTTCTTAACATTAGTCCCACTTATTCCCTCATCTATATAAGAACCAACAAAATCCCAATTAGGAATATTTTTAATATAATCATTAAAGAAAGATATTTGTGAATTTAAAGAATGTAACTGTTCATCTTTATCAGTAGATACTCTAGCATAAAAACATACTCTTAAATTTAAATCTTGTAAAGAAGAACCTTTCATAATACTATTTCTAACCGTATATAAGTCCATAAAACTCCTTTTAAGATAATATTTTATAGTTATCTAAACTATTAATTTTCTTTTTTTCTAAATTTTCTTTCTTAAGTAAAATACTAATACAATAATTATATATATCATCATCTATAACCTTTTCTCGCTTTAAATAATCAAGTAATTTAATACTTACTTCTATATCAATTATTTTTGTAGGAATCTTATTAATCATTTATATTATC
>CAVIQT010000068.1:0-9738 GCA_963645165.1 Phocaeicola vulgatus | reverse complement strand
ACAGTATCAACCACCTGCATTAGTAGTGTACCAACATCAAACTGTTCAAAACAAGATAGTGGCTACGCTAAAATAACCTTTATATCAGATTAATAAAATTTGCATAAATTCCCACTTAAAATCTGACTTTTTAAAAATCTATAATTAAAAATTAATGAGTTATCAACAAAATAAAGAGGTTTATCCACAAAATGAATAAAACCTCCTTATTTTATGATAAATATATTGTATAAATAATGTCATGGGAAACCTTACTATTCCTGGATGGGTACTTGCCTCTAACTATTTTGATATTAGTGTTAGTACTAGTATTTAAGTAGTATCTTATATAAAAAGTACCTAATCTTTAAAGATTGGGTACATGTTCAAATGCTTTGGCAAGTACTCAAACTGGATAGTTTAAGGCTTCCCATTTTATTTTATGCAAATTTCTTTGCTTACATACATATTTTAACGCTATAATAAGCCAAAAAACAAGTTAAAATGATAGAAATATAGAGGATGAAGTGTTAACTTGACATGGGGGGGCAATTAGTAAAATTAAATAGAAAATATAGGTGATTTTCTATGGAACGTACTAAAATATATAAGATAATTTTTTCTTTATTTGGTTTTATTTTAATGTTAAGTGGTGTATCTTATGCTTATTTTATAACTAAAGTAAGCAATAATGAAACAACATCTACTATAACTGCTGATGCTGCAAATTTAGAGTTAGAATTTAAAGAAGGAACTAATCAAATAAGTGCTAGTGATATATTTCCTGGGTGGTATGATACTAAAACTTTTTCTGTAACCAATAAAAGTAGTATAGGCACAAATTACTCACTATATATTGGTGATATAGTAAATCCTTTAATAGGAGATAGTCTTTCATATAAGATAGAAAGCCTTGATGGGGGATTCAATAAAAATAAAACATTACTTCCATCAAGTGAAGAAGTTATTGGAACTGGAATATATATTCAAGGAAATACTACCCATACATATACAGTAACAACATATTACAATAATCTAGATATAGATCAAAGTGTAGATAAAGGAAAATCTTTTTCATATGAAATATATATTAAAGGTGCATCAACAACTGAATATATAGGTTCATTAGTTTATGATTATACAGGCACTGAACAAACCTTTACTGCAATGTTTGACGGACTTTATAGATTAGAAGTATGGGGAGCTCAAGGTGGCAGTGCTACATCAACTTGCGATGGAGGATCTGGCGGATATTCTCGAAGTGAAATATTGTTATTAAAAAATTCAGTTTTATATGTAAATGTTGGAGGTACTGCTAACTGCTCCACAGATACACTAATTTCTGGTGGCTATAATGGTGGTGCTTCTGCTAAAGCAGTATCAAATAAATACACAATGTGTGCAGGTGGTGGAGCCACAAGTATAGCTAAAAATTCTGGAGAATTATATACATTACAAGATTCTCTAGACCAATTATTAATTGTTGCTGGCGGCGGCGGAGGAAGTGGCTTTTATTCTAATAATAACACGTGCGCGCCGGGTGGCTCTGGAGGTGGAATTGAAGGAGCAATATCTATTAATACTTGTCATGACTGTGGAACTCGCTCTGGTGGAAATCAATTAACTGGTGGAACTGGAAGAAGTGGCACCGGAAGTTTTGGTAAAGGCATTGGTGCAGAAACAAAAGCCGCTTGTGGAGGCGGTGGCGGATTTTATGGCGGAGCTGGGGATACATATGAATGGGGAGCAAGCGGCGGCTCAGGTTATATAGGTAACTCTCTTTTAACAAATAAAGTTATGTATTGCTATAACTGCTCTGAGTCTGCAGATGAAAGCACTAAAACTATATCTACTACTTGTACAAATGAGACACCAACATCAAACTGTTCTAAAAAAGAAAATGGCTACGCCAGAATTACCTACATTGAAAGCTAATTCCTCACTTGACTACTCAATAATCTTTTTGCTATACTTATCATGTTAACAAAGACGGAAACCTACAACTTCCCGAGTTAAAACGTATATCGCGTTAAGATATTTAAAGAGCATGAAAATCATGAAATAAGGTGGTACCGCGGCATTAGTCGTCCTTAAATTAATGATTTTTTTATTTTATAAAGGAGACTATATGAGAAAATTTGAAAAAATAAGTTTTGAACAATTTAAAAAAGATGTAAAAGATGATAAAACATTATACGAAAACTATAACTTACCTAAAAGAAGTACTAAACACTCAGCTGGTTATGACATTTGTAGTTTAGAAGACTATACTATTAAACCTCATGAAGCTAAAGCCTTTGTAACCGGTTTAAAAGTCGCTATGAACACTGATGAAGTATTATATTTATACACTAGAAGTTCTTTTGGTTATAAATACTCTGCTACCCTTGCTAACAGTGTTGGTGTAATTGATTCAGATTATTATAATAATGAAGACAATGAAGGACACTTCAAAGTTAAAATAATTAATCATGGAGATAAAGACCTAGAAATAAAAGTAGGCGACCGCATCGCGCAGGGCATTTTCATGAAATACTTAACTGTCGATGATGAAGAAGAAATAACAAGCATTAGAACCGGTGGAATAGGTTCAACTAATAAGGAGGAAAAGTAATATGACATTTTTTGAAGAATTAAAATGGAGAGGTGTAGTAAAGGATATTAGTAGTCCTGAACTTGAAAATAAACTAAATAATGAATCATTAACATTCTATCTAGGAACAGATCCTACCGCAGACTCTCTTCATATTGGTCACTATGCATCATTTGTAACTGCTAAAAGACTTGCTCGCCATGGCCATAAACCTATTATTTTAGTTGGTGGCGCTACTGGCTTAATTGGTGATCCTAGACCAACTGCTGAAAGAGAAATAATATCTAAAGAAACCGTTGCTAAAAACATTGAAGGTCTAAAAAAACAAGTAAATATACTTCTAGAAGGTAAAGCTCAAATAGTTAATAACTATGACTGGACTAAAGATGTTACCTTCCTAGACTTCTTAAGGGATATTGGAAAATATATTAATGTCAACTATATGCTTGGAAAAGATATTATTTCAAGAAGACTAGAAACAGGTATAACTTATGCAGAATTTTCTTATACTCTATTACAAGGATTTGACTTTTTGCACTTATTTAATAAATATAACTGCACACTTCAAGCAGCAGGTTCTGATCAGTGGGGTAACATTACAACAGGTATTGAACTTATAAGAAAAATCGAAAATAAAGAAGCATATGGTTTTACAATGCCATTAATATTAGATGCTACTGGTAAAAAATTTGGTAAAAGTGAGGGTAATGCCCTATGGCTTGATAAAGAAAAAACATCTCCTTTTAAAATATACCAATATTTAATTAATTCAGATGACTCAAAAGTAATCGAATACTTAAAAGTATTTACCTTTCTAACTAAAGAAGAAATAGACCAAATTGAAATCGAATTTAAAAAACATCCTGAAGAAAGACTAGCCCAAAAAACACTTGCTTATGAAGTAGTTAAAGACTTACATGGTAAAGAAGAAGCTGATAAAGCCAAAGAAACAAGTGAAAAAATCTTTAATGGCGAAGTAACAGATGAAATGCCTAAAGTAGAAGTAACAAGTAATAATATTCTAGATATTTTAGTAGAAAGTAAACTAGCACCATCTAAAAGTGAAGCCAGAAGACTAGTTACTCAAGGTGGTATAAGTATTGATGAAGACAAAATACTTGATCCTAATTATATCTGTGAAAAAACTGATTTTGTCTTACATAAAGGTAAAAAATCAATAACTAGAATTATAAAAAAATAGATTGTGGAATTCCTCCACAATTTTTCTATATAAAAAATATTATTTGTGCTATAATTACCATAAGGGTGATTAGCATATGTTAGATAATTATTTGGAAGTAGATGGAAAAAAATTAGAAGTTTTATTTCTATTTAACCATAAAGAAAGAGACTTTGTTGTTTATGAATGCCCAGATGGCGAAATAAGTGCCTCTCTTATAAATAATAATGAGGGACAAATAACATTAGAACAAATAACATCAAATGAAGATTGGGACTTTGTAGATAAAAAGTTAGAAGAGTACTTACATAGCGATGACGAAAATTGAATTAAAATATAGCGAAGAAAACGGCTATCATATTTTAATGTATCGTGATGATAAATTAGTTAAAAAAGCATTCAATACAGACTTTACTTATAATATGAAAAAATTAAGTTCATATGATAAAGTAATGAAAAATGGTACAATAAAAAATGATACATTTTCCTCTGAACTTTATGACGGAATTATTGAATTTCATAATCTAGAAAAATATGATGAACTACTAACCAAATACTTTCCTAAATCATATACAGATGCTAAAACAAAGTTATTAGCAAAACAAAAAAGAGCAGAAATTGAAAAAAGAAAAGCCAAAGAAAAAGAAGAAAATGAAATAATTGCTAAAGAAAAAGCTAGGGAAAACTTAATTAAAGAATATGAAAAAAACGAAAGTAAAAAAGCCCTAGAAGATAAAAAACGTAAAGAAGAAGAACAAAAAGCCGAACTTAAAAGATATAATAAAGAGAAAAAAGCTGAGCTAAGAAGACGTAAAATAGCCAAAGTTAATCGCATTGCCACAGTAGCAGGAACTGTTATAACTTGTGCATCTTTAGCAGCCACAATCTACTTTTTAGGTTATAAAGAAGTAATCACTAAAATTAATAAAGCAGCTGAAAGTAATAATGCAGCCACAGAAATAACTATGATAAATGACCAAAACACAACATCTTCTACTGATGATATAGTTATTCATAATATAAATATACCCGTTACAACCACTGAAGAAAATGCAAATGCCTACTTAATAGCGCAAGAAAAATATAAAGATATTATTCCTGAACTTGCTGAAACTTACGGAGTAGACAAATCATTACTAACTGCTATCTGTGCATCCAATCTTGATAATAAAGATGGTATATCTAACTCTAGTGGTAAAATAGGACCTATGAATATTTCTTACTATAATTTAGAAGGACGTACATTTAGAGTCTATAATTACAAACAAAACACTTGGGATACAATTGTGGTAAATCAAGAAAAACTAAAAGATAATTACCAAAATATTAAAATAGGCTGTGCCTTAATTCAAATGTCTTATCGTGATAATGGACATAACTTAGTTATTGCTTTAGAAAGTAGTGAACTAGGTAAATATAGTTCTACTAAATTACAAGAAAAAATAATGCTATATGCTAAAAATACTGTATTAAGTTATGATGACATTATATCTAATAAAGATAATTATGAATGGTTTAGTTTAGCATTCCAAAATAATGATTCTTACTTTGGAAAAATAGCTAGCTACTTGCCAGCAAATCAAATAATAAGCATAAGATCAATCGATTTTTTAGGCTCACAAACAACAGACTTTTACACTGTTACAAACTCTCTTGAAAAAGAATTAGAAAGTACATATTAGAGGTGACTATGACAAAATATTATTTAAATATAAACGAAGAAAATAAAATTGTTTTATCTGGGGGAAACTTAGATAGTCCCACAACTGACTTAGATAAAATAAACAGATTTATGAGTAATATTGCTAAATATGCTGAAAATAAAGAACTCATAGATGAAGATGAAACTACTATTAGATATACAATTGATACAGTAGAAATATCTGTAAATAAAAAAGTTCTAGAACAATTTAATAGTTACTTAGCAGCATATCGTATATTAAATATTTTACCTAAAACAGTATCCGAAGTTAGCAAAAAAACATCACTAACTACAGATGAACAAGAAATGATAAAAATAATTTCATCAGATTTAAAAAGAGCATTAAATAATGGAAATACTAAAAAAATTAAAGAATTAACAACTATACTTAAAAAGAAAAATCACCAATTAATAAGCGATTATGATATTAAAATTACTGTAAATAGAGAAAAATCTATTAACGGAACTGTTATTAAAATAGGTGCAGTAGTTCTTGGAATAAGTATATTTGCTTTTGCTATTCATAGTAGTATTAAATCAAGTAATAATAACTATAAAGAAAGTTATATTACCCCAACATCTATAAGCACACCAACTATTACAAGTACTCCTTCATTAGAAACACCTAATATTGGTTATGTAGAAGCTACTCCTAATGTTACTACCGATAATAAAGGCACTGTGCCTTCAGATTTAGAATCATATTATAATGGAAATGTTCCTTATAATCCTTATGAATATGTAGAGCCAACGCCAGATGTTTACAATCCTAATACTAATCAAAATACTACTGTAACACCAGAGCCAACTAATCAAGTAACTCCAACTCCATATATCCCTAAAGTTATAGATGGGGGAGTATCATATGTAAATTTACCAGGACTTCAAGATGCCTCATGGGCAGATAAATTTACTTTTGTTAAAAAGAATTATGGAAGTACCTTTGAAAAATATGCTAAAATAACTGGCAACAGCAGTGCCATTATGATGGCCCTAGCCACTCAAGAAAAAGGCTATCACGAACCTATAAGAGACCCATATGGTGATGTTGGTATATGTCAAATAAATCCCGATATCTGGTTAAAAAAAGACTCTCAAGGAAACTATTATGTAAGTGAAGACTACTATGATTTTTCTGAATATAAATGGAAAAACTTCCTATTTGATGAAAATATTTATAATGAAGAAGAAAATATCCTAGCAAGTAATATTATCTTCCATAACTGTTTAAATGAATTTAAAGGAAATATAATCGCAGCCTTATATGCATATAATTGGGGACCAACTGCTACTAAAGAAAAACTAATGCAAATATCTTCTGAATATGGTATGGATTATGAAGAATTTCTAACTAATACTCCAGATTATAGATGGATAGATGCCTTTAACGAAGAAGTAAAAGGTGAAAATGACACCACTATAACTGCTAATTATGCTTTACTAGTATTAAGATATCTACCACAAAATACCCCTATATCATGTAATATAAATGGTGATGATGGTAATATTTATGCTAAAGTATACTCAATTGCTCCAGCATTAACCATAGATAACGAAGGATTTGTTTTTAACTAAAAAAATACATAAGTTATTTCATTTCACTTATGTATTTTTTTAATGCTTTCGCGTTAGGTCCAAATATTATTTTTAATTGATTATCTATTTCTACAATACCCTTCGCGCCTAATCTTTGAATCGCATCTTTATCAACTAAAGTAATATCCTTCAAAGTAACTTTTAATCTTGACACATTAACTTCCGTATCTAAGATATTATCTTTTCCTCCTAAATACTGAACTAACTTATTAATTTCAAAAGTAAAGTTCTTTTTATTTAACTTAACAATTACTAAACTAATTAAAAATAATACAAAAAATATAATTAAATATTGCCACCACATAAATTTATCACCCACAAACATTTTATCAAATTTTTAAAAAAAATACACTATTTTTTATATTCCACATAAAATATATTGAGTAAATGAAAGGGTGAATAAAATGTGTAATAATCAAAACGAAGGTAATTGTATCTGTGAAACATTAAAAGTTATCTGCATATTGCAACAAAATGCTTGTCCTGAAAACTGTTTAGACTCTTGTGATAGACCAATGCTTGGTGGTGGAAATAACTGCCTAATTTGCAATACCAGACCAGTTATGCTATACACTTGCTGTGGTAATGGCGTTCCTCTAAGCATGCCAACTAGCAAAGATTCAAGTGCTACATGTTCAACACCATCAGTAGATAGTTCATGTGAAGGCTGCTCAAATGTCTTTAGAGTTGAAAAAATAGAAGGAAACTGTTGTACATTTAGAGTACTTGCCTTAAATCCAGATCAATCATGTTGCAATAAAGAACCATATATATCAACTAATAGCTTCTTCACAATGAATCTAGACTGCTGCTGCATTGTAAGATGTTTAAATGATTGCTATGTAGATTGTGTATGTTAAATAAATAATAATTTTAATAATTAAAATTACTTTATTTAAGAACCAAACATGGTTCTTTTTTTCTTTACACCCCCAAAAAAATATTATATAATTTAAACATAGTATTAATTCTTAAAGGAAAATATTTATGAAAAAACTAAAAAATAAACCAATCATATTTTTTTACTTAATTATAATTTTATATTAAGTTTTTTGCTGGTATAATTATAGAGTCTTAGAAAATAGTAATGAAAATAATTATCTTTTAAATATGCAATAAAATGAGTGTGAAAAATATATCAAAGCTGATCCAAAAACTCAAAAAGAAATATATGAAAAATATAAAGATGAGTTTATAGTAGATGAAAGCTGTAAAGATTTAGTTATAGAAGGAGAAAAACCAAATAGTATTTATACTATTTATCAAGAATACTTAAATTCAGAAAAGCTAATTATACCCTTCTTTATGCCTTTACTGGTATTAATTCCTTTTATGTATATTTTATCAAAAGAATATAATGGTAAAATAGTAAAACAATTCTGTTTAAGAAGTAAATATAGTAATTATATTAAACGTATTTATAAAAT
Source organism: Phocaeicola vulgatus (assembly GCA_963645165.1). Lineage (GTDB taxonomy): Bacteria > Bacillota_I > Bacilli_A > RF39 > UBA660 > CAG-533. The sequence goes on along the minus strand of CAVIQT010000068.1, from coordinate 1,261 downwards.
AGCTTATAAAAACATTTATATTATTCCTTTATATATAATTATAACATTAATAATTTGTTTTATTATTTCTAAAGGAAATTTAAGTCCCATTATAGATGCAAACTTGCACCTTGCGCTTCCCAACATATCCTTATTAAAACCTAATATATTAAATTTATTTTTATTCTTATTGGTAATAACTTTTAATGCCGGAATTTATATAAACATAGGTTTATTTACATTAAATAGAAATAAAAAATTTATAATATATCTTATTGAAAGTATTATATGTATCTTTATAATATGGGCATTTAGCGAAATAGCAATTGGCTTAATGTTTGACAAGTTTTTAAATATTAATAGCGGTAATTTTAATATTTTAAATATATATGATTGGGCTGGAGTAACAAATAAATACATATATTTATCATATAATTTTATATTATTTGTTATTACTGGTTTAATTAGTTACTTATCTTATAAAAATAAAGAAAAGTTTATAATAATGTGTGAAAAATAACAAGGAAGTGAAAATAAAATGAAACTAGAAGTTAAAAATTTACAAAAAAGTTTTAAAAAAATAAAGTAATTAATAATATTTCAATAACATTTGAATCAGGAAAAATCTATGGTTTATCTGGTAGAAATGGCTCTGGAAAAAGTGTTTTTCTAAAGCTCATTTGTTCTTTTTATATTCCTGATGAAGGAGAAATTTTACTAGATGGATATAATTATATAGAAAACAATGATTTTTTACCAAATGCAAGAGCATTAATAGAAAATCCTGATTTTATATCTGATATTACTGGTTTTGAAAATCTTAAACTACTTGCATCAATACAAGGAAAAATAAATGATGATGTAATAATAGATTTTTAAAAAAAATTTTCATTATATGATCAAAAAGATAAAAAGTACAGTGAGTACTCCATTGGAATGAAACAAAAATTAGGTATTATTCAAGTATTAATGGAAAATCCAGATATAATCATTTTAGATGAACCATTTAACGGCATCGATGAAAGTAGTGTAAACAAAATAAAAAAATATATATTAAATTTAAAAAAACAAAACAAGCTTATTATAATAAGTAGTCATATAAAAAATGATCTTAAGGAATTATGCGATGAAATCTATAACTTTGATAATGGAAGTATTAAAAAAGAAAAGTAAATATTTTAAAATAATAACTGATGCAAATAATTATAGAATATATATAATTATAGTAATATTAACTTCATTTTTAAACTCTTACAACTTAACAACTGGATTAAACTTTGAT
>CAVIQT010000067.1:0-7058 GCA_963645165.1 Phocaeicola vulgatus | reverse complement strand
TTTAAATACAGCCGTCTTAATACCCCAATCAAATTATGTAATGGTAAGTAAACTCGCCACCTCCTGCATTTATGTGATTACTAACCACAACTACATCACTACTATTTCCAAACTGATCTTGCACTACACGTACGCGATCTTTTGGATCTAACGTAATATCACTATCTCTAGTCATTTTAACGGGTATTCCAAGTGCTTTAAGTCTATCATACATATATTTACTAATTTTTAAAGTTAAATCCTTTTCCACTATTCCATTTCCAGAAGCTCCAACATCACTGCCTCCATGTCCACTATCAAGAACAACACCTTTTAAAGCCATACTATCACCTAAAATATAATATGTAAAAATTATAACATTGTTCATTTTAAAAATAAAAACATTAAACTATAATTATCTTTAAATTACATATAATGTCTATTCTCTTTTTAGTATGACACAAAATAATAATTCATATCAATAAATCCATAACATATAAATTATAAAAATGAATATAGTAATTTATTTATATTTAACACTAAATTTCATAATAAACTTTTAACAATACATTACATTATAAATGCAAATTCTTTATTATAGCCCCTAAAACACAACCATACTTACCATAATAAGTTTCTCCCTCATTAACTAAAAACTCATTCAAGAATATTTCTCTATCTATAACTTTATAATCTGAAGTCACTATTTTGCCTAATACTGACTTAAAAATTGTTAAGGCTCCTTTTAACGGAACTAAAACAAGTTCTAAAACTTCTTTTTCGTCAAAATCAAAATCTTTAAAATCACCATCATATAAATCCATATAAACATTTACAAAAGCCCTATCAATAAAAGGTTTGCCATTTTTTATTTTATCCATTTTAAATGGTTCCATCTTAATAAATTTAGCATCCGATGCATCAATAGAACAACCAATTTCTTCTTTTATTTCTCGGTGAAAGTCTTCGCTAATAGTTTCACCAGCCTTTAAATGTCCAGAAGCAGTCATGTATAATGTATGAGTATCCGTGCGTCTTTGAAAAAAACATAACCATCACCAGTATAAAGCCAGCAATGAACAGTTTTATGCCATAAGCCTTTTTCATGCCTCTCATATCCAGGTGTAACATAATGCTCAGAATATCCTTTTTTATCAGTATCATCCACTATTTCCTTTAACTCAAAATCACACAAATCATCAAGCATTCCTCTTCCCGCACCATCAACTATATTAGGATATAAATAACCATCATATATACTAATATCTCTTTGATCAATATAAATTATTTTAAATGTTGTAGTTGAGCAAAATCATACTCCATTTCTAGTTCATCATTTTTTCTAAATCAAGGTCACTTAATTTAACAATCTTCGCGTTTGATAATTCTTCAAAATCTAAATTATCATCAAGACAAACAAAAATATCAAATATATAATTTTTATATTTAATATCGTATAAATGATAAGCAAGCGAATCAAAAGTCGCTAATATTGTATAAGCAAGATCTGCTACTGTTCTTCTATCAGGAATTTCTATTTTTCTCCATATTTTATCTTCTGACCCCTCTATTCCTACTCTAAAAGTTAATATTTATCACATATCTATACCTACAATTACCAGCTTTTCAAAATCCATTAATAAAAAACTTCCCTTAAATATAGTCCGCACGCCGGCGCTGTCTGATAAGTAACATTCTTCCCCTCAAACATATCATTCAAAACATCCACAGATATTTTTTTAGCTCCCACACCAATTAAAACACCAACCATATTTCTTACCATATACCGGTAAAAACTTTTACCTTCAAAAGTAATAATAAGTAAATTTTTTTCTTTTTTTATTTTGATACTATAAATTATACTATTATAATTATCTCTCTCTCCAGATGTAAAAGCCTTAAACGAATGCATGCCCTCTAACTTTTTAGCAGCCATCTTCATTTTTCCTACATCAAGACTTCTATTATAATTATATAAATAATCATTTCTTATCGCATCATACTCACCTAAATTAATAACATACTCATAGATTTTCTTTTTTGCACTAAATCTTGCATGAAAATTATCATCTACCATCTTAATACTTCTTACATATATATAATCATCTAATAAAGAATTAATCGCATTTTTAAGCCTATCAACTGGAACATTAACATCCAAATCAAAACTAATTCCTTGACATAGTGCATGAACTCCTCTATCAGTACGTCCTGCGCCTTTTACAGCCACTGATTTTTTATTAATCTTACTTATTGCATGCTCTAAACACCCTTGAACAGTTTTATAACTATTTAATTTTTGAAACCCATAAAACTTACTACCATCATAACTAACACTAGCCAAATATCTCATTAAAAAACACTCCTATAGATAGCTTTTAATAATTCCTTACTATCTAACGTATATTCAAGATCTGCCCCTTTTTGATTAGCCATATCAATAAATTCAATTATAGGTGGTTTGGCAATTAAATTTTGTTTAATCGCCGTTATAATGTCACCTTGATATTTTATAATCTTTCCTTTAGAAATTATAATATGTTTTGCATTTTTATTTACAAAAAGAATATCATTCGTAATAATTATAAAATTAATATTAAAAGAAGCATTAACCGTTTTAATATATCTTGAAATTTTCGATTTCATCTTGCTAGTAAAACCTAGATCAAAATCATTCAATATCACAATACTAGGTCTTTCTGCACAAGTATAAATCAAACGCATTAACTTTTGCTCACCATAACTTAAGTCTTTATACTTTCTACTTAATATATCATCAGATAATCCCAGCAACTTAAAATCATCAACATTCTTTTTAATTATTTTCTTAACCTTCATATTGTCTTTTATCGGTTTAACCTTTATATCCGAAACAATTGCTTCTAAGTCACTAATTTCCCCAATAAAACCCGTAATATTCTTATTAGCAAAATAATTATTTAACACATCATTACAATACATTACTTCCATAATTCACCTACTAATGTTTTAATATCAAAAAACTTTTTTCTAAGTAAATCATAATAATTTAAATTAGCACTTAACTCCACTATAAATGGTTCCTTCATGCCAATTTTAGATAAATACTTATTACTTGATAAAATTACCTCACTCTTTTCATAAGCTACCACTCTTTTATGATCCAAAATTATAATATCTGTTCCAAACAATAACTCCTCTGGATTAGTTGTACAATTTAATATACTAATATTATTATTCTTAACAAACTTAATAATTTTTAATTTTTGATTAACACTTAAATAAGTTAACATATCATCTATCCCTAAAATACTAGGCTTAATTATTAACAAAGATAATATTTTTAAATAAGCTTGTTCATACTTAGTAAGCATTTCAATTTTAGATTCAATAATATCCTCTAACTCAAAAAACTTAACAAAATTATCAATATTTTTATAAGCCTCTACTTCATCAATATTTATTTTTAACTGATAATATAATAATTCCTCTTTAACATAACTTGTTTTAAAATCAAAACTATTAAGCACCGCCGCAATATTCTTTCTTAAAAAGATCATATCATACCCACTTACTGGTTTATCATCCAAATACACATCATTACTATTTACTTGATTTATTAGCGTTCTAAGTAACATTGTTTTTCCACTACCAATAACACCAACTATATTAATAAATGGTGTTAAAGTAATATCTAAATCATAACTTTGAAGTTTAACTTTTTTCATACGAATCACACCCCTGCATCTTAATTGTACTAGATTTATAACCAAATGTAAATTATAACAACCTTGCTTTAAATAAAAAAAGAAATATCTCAACTTAATAAAATCAATATTTCTATTTATTTTACAATTTCATAAAGAGCCATTTGCAACTGATTATCATTTTCTTTCGTCATATTATTATTATACTCTTCAGATAATTCTACATTTAAATCAGGACTAAGACCAACACCATCTATACAATCCCCATTAGGAGTAAGCCACTTAGCAGATGTATATTTATACATTGTTCCATCACTAAGTTTTGATGTCTTTTGAACTTTACCTTTTCCATAAGTAGTAGTCCCCACTAACTTAGCACCATAACTATACTTTAAAGCCGCTGCTAAAATCTCAGATGCAGATGCCGAAGACTTATTTACTAAAATATATACTTTATAATCTCTTTTTTCATCAGTACTATCTTTAGTTTCTTCATTTTCTAATTTTGATTGTAAAGAATATATTACTTTTCCCTTTTCTAAAAACATCTCTGCTATATTAGTCGCCCCAACTAAATATCCACCTGTATTATTTCTTAAATCTATAATTAAACCAGCTAGTGTACTTTTTTCTAGTTTATTTAATTCTTTTGAAAATTGCTCAAAAACGGTTTCAGAAAATTTATCTACTTTAATATAACCAATATTTTTATCATTTTGACTAATTAACTCGCCACTAACTACAGGTATATATAACTCTTTTCTCTCTACTTCAATATCTTTAGTTTCTTCATCTCTTTTTATTTGTAATTTAATACTACTTGATTTACTAGCCTTAATTAATGCCACCGCATCAGAAGTAGTTTTCTCACTAACATCCTCCTCATTAATCTTTAAAATAACATCACCCACTAAAAGACCTGCTTCACTAGAAGGTGTATCATCAAATACTGTTTTAACTTCAATTTCATTATTTTCATTTTTAGATACTTCTACTCCAATACCTTCATAAGTACCTGCTAAAGCACTATTTAATGAATTAGTATTAGTTTTATCTAAATATGTAGTATAAGGATCTCCTAAATAATTAAGCATCCCATTAATAGCAGCATCAACTAAAGACTTTTCATCTATATTATCATAATAATTAGAAGTAATATTATTATAAGACTTTACTAATTCATTAATATATTCATTTCCCGTATTAACATTATTTTTATTACTACGGTACGCTACATAACCTGTACTTAATCCCATAATAACTGAAGATACAAGTGTAATTACAAGTACCTCCCATAGTTCAAAAGTAGGTTTTTTATCCTTTATACTCTTCATACTATCATCACAATATAATATTATCACAAAAAGAAATAATAACAAATAAAAAAGCGTTAACTTAACACTTTTTCATAATCACTTGATGACTCATAATAATTTACAACTTTCCCATTTTTAATATGTATTAAAGCTGAATCTTTAATCTTAACATCACTTGCACTAGTAGGTTTCTTATTTGATTTATCACTTAATACACTCTTATTAAAATTATTACTTAAATCAATCATGTAAATTTTAAGCGCGTTATCTTTCTTTTCATATGTAGAAATTAAGGAACTATAAGTACTAGCGTTATCATCTTCACTCCTAAAAGCAAAAACATAATACTCATCATAAGGTCTATTAAACATATTACCTATTAAACAAGTTGTATAATCAACATCTGCACTACTATCACTACTACTATTTTTATTTAACACTTTATCAGTTAAGAAATATAAGCCAAGCGCAAGCGCAATAACTACAACTGTTATAATAATTAAATTTCTAATTTCCTTAGTATCCTCATTTACATATCCGCCATTTTTTAATTTTTTTTGTTTCATCTAAACCACCTATCAAATATTCTATCATTTTTATTAACATTTTTCAAACCATTATAAGGGTTGTTAAAAGTTCACTTAATTTAGTTACTTTTCCAGCCCCTAAAGTAACAATAATATCCCCATTTTTAACATTTTCTTTTAAATAACTAATAATATCATCATAACTACTTATATATAAAGCATCTTTACCAAGTTTTTCTAACTCTATAACTATATCTTTGGCTGAAACATTATAAATATTTTTCTCTCTCGCAGCATAAATATCAGTTACAATAATATTATCAAAACTTTTTAAACTTTCGGCAAATTCACTTTTATGATTTATAACTCTACTATAAGTATGAGGCTCAAATATAACAAAACTTCTATTATATTTTTTATTTTTTACTGCCTCACCAACTGCTTTAACCTCCGTTGGATGATGTCCATAATCATCATATACTTTCGCACCATTAAAATAACCTTTAAACTCTAATCTTCTTGCTGCCCCATGATAATTTTTAAGTCCATTTATAATATCATTTATCTTTATATTATAAGAATATGTAAGTGCGATTGCCGCCAGTGAATCATAAACATTTTGCTTGCCAGCAACCTCTAAAGAAATATTCGCCAAAAACTTCTTATTATGTAGTAGTTCAAACCTAGCATACCCTTCATCATCATAACTAATTTTATCAGCCATAAATACCGCATCATTATTAATACCAAAACTAACAGGTCTTGCCTTAGTATGATTAACTAAATCTTTCGAATTTTCATCATCTACATTATATATCAAAAATCCATCATCGTCTAAAGAACTTACATACTTATAAAATGATTCTTTAATACTATCTAAATTTTTAAAATAATCCAAGTGATCAGTATCAATATTTAAAACAATCCCACTTTTTTCCTTAAAATATAAAAAACTATCCTTATATTCACAAGATTCTAAAATAAAGTTCTCACTTTGACCAATTCTATAATTACCATCAATATTAGATAAATAACTACCAACTTGAATAGTAGGATCTAAATTAGCCTCTAAAAATATGCAAGAAATCATCGATGTAGTAGTCGTTTTACCATGTGTGCCAGCAACCCCAATCGTATTTTTATACATTCTAGTAATAACTCCTAAAAACTCCCCACGTTCTAATAAAGGAATATTTTTTGCTTTAGCTTCCATAAGTTCTGGATTATCATCACTTATCGCTGCTGTATAAACTATTAAATCAATATCACATGTTATATTTTTTGCTTCTTGCTTATCATTAACTAAAATACCCTTACTTCTTAAAAAAGTGTTTGCGGCATCACTTCCAAGAACATCATAACCCCACTGCTTTAATATAAGCGCAATCCCACTCATACTAACTCCACCAATACCAATCATATATATTCTTTTTACTTCTTTAAAATTAATATCTTTATAAATAATATTATCAAGTTTCATCTAACCACCAAACTCATTATAATATAAAATTATGAATATAACTAGAAAAATCTATAATATTATTTTATAG
>CAVIQT010000066.1:0-7191 GCA_963645165.1 Phocaeicola vulgatus | reverse complement strand
ATATTATTTTGTGTTTGATAATCTAAAATAAAGATATTTTTAGGTTCAACTTTAATACCTGTTACATAATAATTATTGTCAAGAATAATCATACCATTTTGAATAGCTTTAACAGGTATCCAATCTTCTGTGAATTTACTTTGTTTCATCTTTGCCATATTTGACACACCAACCTCTCCAATAATAAGTTCTTCTATTTGTAAAATATCTATAAATATTAGTTAGTAATGTTACTACATTATGTTGATTTGGAATTGGTAAGATTAAAAATGTACTAACAAGGGCTGGAAGTAATACAATTATAGCCTCTTTTAATGTTTCAATAGTTATTGTAAACATAAAGATTAGAGTAATTAATATACCTGTACCAAATATTACTAAATCTATTTTGTTGAAAAAACCTAATATCAGCATAGACTTTTTGGAGTTTGCTGGTATCAAGAAGTTATTATTTTCCACTTTTTATTCCTCCTTTTAATATTAAGAATCTTTTTTATCATTTCTATGTTCAGTAGCCCACTCAGTTGTTTTCTTAATTTTGTCATTATTAATTGATATTTGCATATCGTTAATTGTTTTATATAAATCTTTAAATTCTGTTTCAAGTGCTGATTTTCCAGCGGCAGTTAGGTTATTACTACTATCAAAGTATTCATCATGCTTATCATTAATCTTATTAACCATTTTTTCTAAATCGTCAACCTTTAAGGTGCTGTTAGCAAATGCTTGAGGGTTATCTGATATAGATTTCTTTAAGCTTTCTAAATATGATGTACCATAAGATGTTAATTTTTCATCAAATAGTTTCATAGCTGCTTTATTACGTTCAAACTCTCTTTTACCTTTTAAATCATTACGAATAGTTTCTGTATAATTAGGATCATTTGATGCAGTAGAAAATTGCTTTTCCATTGTCTCAGCTCCTAGTTTAGATACTGCTTCTTTCATTTGTTTTAATGAATTTATAGCGTTATCCATTGAAGCAACGTTAGCATCATAGATAGTCTTTCCGCCAGTGCCAGTAAAAAATTCTTGCATTTTTTCTCTGTTTTTAGTAGCTTTGTATTTTCTTGTATAAGCAGCGGTAGTTCCAAATGCAGGCTTGAAATCAGCATATGTATCGTTATAAACTTTATTTCTTGCATATGTTTCTGCTTCATTTTTTAAACTTTCATTATATTCACTAACTTTTTGTTCATATAGTGCAACTTTTTCAGTTTCGCTTAAATTAGGATTACTAAATATTTCATCATGTATACTCTGCCAATCTCCACTTTGATATATATCTCCATGCTGGCTTAAGTATTCTGCCGATTTACTATCACGCATTGCTTTAATTTTACTATTATTTTCCCACTGTTCTATTTTATTTGCATCATACATAGCTTGCTTTTTATCAAGTCTTTTTTGCTCATTAGCGTCAGCAACACCTTTACCAATGACAACTGTATTTTTTAATTTTCCTAAATCATTTAATCCTTTACTTTGTCTAAAGCCTTGAATTCCACCAGTTGCTAATCCAGAGGCACTGGCACCAAGTGCCTTAACAAAACTTTTACCTGATTTTCTAGCATTTAAATAGTTCCCTATTCCTTTGGCACCACCTGTTCCAATCATTGCGGCACCACGCATTGCGTATTCATTTTGGCCAAGTTTCTTCTTAATGCTTACATTGCCAATCTTCATACCAAATAAGTCTTCCATCATTTTAGGGGCTTCTTTAGCAAATGCTAAAGTGCCTAATATTAGAAATACTTTAGCAAAAAGCATTGCAAAAGCACCAGTAGAGCCATCACTATTTAAATTTGGTATTATTCCCCCTTTGTCACTACAAATAACAGAAGAAATAGTCCACATAGCAAAATAAATTACGATTAATCTTTCAAATACCATTAAAAATGTTTTAGTAGTTTCTTTAAACCATTTATCAAATACTCCACCCTTAGGTTTGGTTATTCTCATTACAATTGGGATTGGTGCAATAACTTGCAATAATCCTAATTTTACAACTCTAACTCCTACATCTATTGTAAAAGATATAAATAAGTATGCCGCAAATACTCCAGCACAAAAACTAATAAACCAAGTATATCTCATTTGATCATTTTCTAAGCCTTTTTTAAGAGTTTTATTTTCTGTAAAAGCAAATAAGTTACCATCATTCATTACACTATCCATGGCGCTAACATAGTCACTACATATTGCCGGTGCATCTGATTTAGTAGTACAATCTTCATATGAATATGCAGTTCCTGCTGTATCTATCGGATAATAAAATGCACTAAATAGATTTAAAGCAACTACTCTTCCACCATCACGGATTAAATTATTATTTTCATCAGATGTAGTTCCGCCCATAAATATACTACTTAATACTCCTGAGTTTAAAATACTATTTTGAATTCTATAAGCATAACCAAACATTGTAGGAAGAAGTACAATAAGTATAAGTGAAATAATTAGATTCTTTATTATTCCAAGCATAGAACTATCTGATTTATCATTTAATTTATCAGGATTAATAATTAAAAGTAAAATATTATATGTAAAAACAAAGAGCATTATAATTCCTAAAATACTATAAATTCTGTCAGTAAGAGGTTTTATAATACCATTAGGATCACTAAATAACTGAGCCTGGGCAACCAAACTAAAGATTTGATATGTTTCATGCACTATATAATATACTAAAGTATCAATTGCTAAAGCAATAGATGCTAACCATGTAAATGGCCAAATTAATCCAGCGCTTAATATTAAATTACTCATAATTTAGCTCCTTTCTATTTAACACATGTTGAATAATTACCTGTATCAACTAAATCTAAGATAATATTTAAAAAGGTTGGTAAAAGAAATAAAAGAGTAATTAAAATTAATCTTTTAATAAGTCTAGAATTTGCTTTCTTTAATTCACTTGCATCTTTCATAAATACAACAGACAAATATTCATAGACAGATATTACTGCTACCAAGATAGGAGCAAACATTCTTACCATTTTAAGTATTTCTTGTAAATCATCTTTAAAGTCACCTAAAATACGACAATTGTCAGTGGTAATTTTTTCCCCATTTGATGAATCAGATGATGTATTATCACTTGAAGAATTATTTTCACTAGATGTATTACTTGATGAGCCACTAGATGAACTTGATGTATTGGTATAACTTACACAAGAGTTTCCTGTCCATTTACAACCTGCTTCTTTACAATTATAATTTAGAGAATTCCCATCAGTATCTTGCGTGTCCATCATTGAAACACATGTATTATCTTCAGCATTATAAGTTCTTGGTTCTTTTATAATTACATCAATATTAGTTTTCGATACGGCCTGCGCTGCTTCATTTCCGTCCATATAATAATTGGCGTTACAAGTATAATTACCGTTTGCTAAATTATAATTAAATGTTAAGGATACATTTTTGGTATTAACTGAGTCAAATATATGAACATCACTACCATTACATTTAACTACTACTTTAGTTACATTAGATTTAGCATTAAATGCAACTGTCATAGTTTTTTCACTTAAATCGTATGTAATTGGATCAGCTTTAGCAAATACATTTTCATTAAATATTAAAAAGCTAAACATAAAAAATAAAAATATATATATAAATTTTTTCATATAGTACCTCATTGAATATACTTTTCCATTAAAAATTATAACATAAAAAAAAACAACAGTAAAGTTGTTTTTTGGTTTGATTAATCACAATTATATGGATATAAAATACATGTTTTGCAAACTTCAAAATCTGCACTACCATTAGCATCACTATAACCTGGCGCAAGACTAAATAACCATAATATAATTGATGGTATAAAGAATATAACAACACCAGATACTGCACGCATACCAAGACTTTTTGCTGATTTTTTAATTTCATCATCTTTACTTGCAACAACTGCTTTACCAAAATCAAACATACCATAAGCAATAATTAATAATGGTATAGCTATTTTAAATATAGTAAGTATCCAACCTACAAATGATAAAACATCTTTTGCATTGGTACAAAAACCATTAACATTAAAACCACTTAATAATAAATTACTCATAAAATTCTCTCCCTTACAACAATTAAATTATATATTATTTTAATTACTATTGTCAACAAATTTCCCTACTTATCAGTAGATTTCTTTAATTTTAATTTGTTTAATAGTTCATCTATAACTTGTATTCTTTCTTTTCTTTCATCAAAGTTTGGCATATTAAAGAATACTTTCATTTTTGTTTCATATTCTAAGTTATTTATTTCTTCATCTTTTATGGCGCTTCTATTTAGAATAACTTTACCATTATTTACTTTATCTAATATGGCTCTATTGGATTTAAATAACCTATTTAGTCTTATTGTTCCTGGTTCAATTAAGTATAAAATATGTGTGCATATATCATCTGCATTATTACCATTTAAATCTATAATAATTACATCTTCATCTTTTAAGACATTTATTTGCATTTTTAAATCTTCTATGGATGTTGCCATAATTAAATGATCATCTCTAAAGTAAATACCATCTTGTTTATTCATTTCTATGCCTTTAACTTTATAGTTATAAGATAGTTGTTTTACCATCATATACATTAAAGTAGTTGCACCAGCATGGTCAGTTATATTTTGAATACCTATTATAACTTTTTCTGTTTCTTTTTCTTCTTCATTTTTCTTGCCAAATAAACTATTAAATAATCCCCTACTTTTACTGCCAAATTCATTTGGCATATTATTATTATTATTATTATTATTTATATCTTCATTATTTATAGAAGGTATATTATTATTAGTTTCTACTATAAATTTCTTAACATCTTCAAGATTATTAGGATGATCTATTAAATACCCAATTGAACTAGCATTTTTAGTAAAGTTATAGTATCCTTTTTCTACTAATTTAGATAAATAATTAGCACTGTTAACTAGTTCGCTATTATTTAGTAGTAATATAACTTTATTAGGTTCAAAAAAAGATAGAAAATTAAAAAGAGATGTAGAATCATAATAATTTCTAATCGCAGTTATATCAATTATAACTTTATTATAAAATAGATTTACAAATTCTTGTTCTATTTCACTTCTATTAAATTCACCTTCTAATGTTTTTATAACATCTACTTGAAGTTCACTTAATACTTTACTATTTTGATTTTTAATTATTATATTCATCTTATCATCTCTTCTAGTTTAATTATCTTTTGCAAAATATACGGCTTTAGTTTCTCCCGTTATTGGGAATGTTAGTATATCACCTAGTACTGGCAAATCTAATCTAAAAAATACTTTTACATAATATCTTGTACTTGGTATAGTTGTATCATTATTAACTACTTTTGATATACAATATCTATATTTAGAACTTTGAGCATTTGCTTTTCCAAAGCCTTGTTCATTACTTCCGCATGTTCCATATACAAAGTAACTGGAACTATTTAAGTAAGCAGTAATATCTTCTTGGGCTGTCAGATTGTGTCCTTCATCTTGTTCAATAATACTTATTATTCCATTTTTAACTTTAAAAGCACGTGAGTAATTAACTGATACTGCTAAGTAACCAGTAAATAAAACAATAAATACTATGACTAAAGAAAAGATCCAAGTACCACCTATTGACTCTCTCATATTCTTCTCTTATTAATTAGTTTTATCTGGACAAGTTAAATTACTTTGAACATTTCCATCATCATCTAAATAAGTACATTTGCAAGTTTTACCATTACAATTATCACAAGAAAGTGCATTAGCGCATTTAGTTGAATTGATAATGTTAGTTTTAATTGATGGCCAAATAACCGTGGTAAATAATACCCCAATTGCCGCAATTGCTACTACTGCTATAGCAGTCATACTTAATTCTGAAGAAGCTTCTTTCATTTAATAATTCCTCCTATCTTACTCTATAAATAGTATATAATAAATTTTTAGTGTTTTCAATGATTGTTAGGTTATTTTACATAGATAATTATTACTTTTTTAAAGAAAAAAAGATTTACTTTATTTTGAGTAAATCTTATTTAATATATACTTAGTAATTTAATTTATTTGCAACTATTATTAGGATCAAATAAACAATCAATACATGTTATATATTCACTTTCTCCAGATAAAAAGTCTAGAGTTGTTTTTAATATAGCAGGTAAAAAGAAGATAATTAAACCAGTTATTACACGATTACCTAATAAGATTGCTTGTTTTTTTAAGTCATCTGGTTTTCCAGTAGATACTGCTTTATAAAAATCGAATGATCCCATTAAGATAATAGCAAGTGGTGTTATTATTTTAATAATTAAAATTGTATAACCTGCTATTTTTAAGCCTGGTGATATATCATGACAAAATTCTCCGCTTTCTAAGGGTTTTACTTCTAATTTAGAAGTAGTTAAGTCATTAGAAGTACTGCTACTTGAAGAACTTCCAGAAGATGAATTAGTAGCATTATTATTATTACTTGAGGAATTACTACCGCTTGAAGAACTATTATTTGAAGATGATGATGAGTTACTTGATGAACCACTAGATGAATTATCATTTGTATTAATGTTCCAAGCAGAAATATCGCTCATGTAGCCAGTACAGAACTTATTATTATAAAAGCAACCCTTTTGTTTGCAAGTAGTTGAACTATTACTATAAGATTTACATGTTGGAGTATCTTTGTTAGGAACAGTTATATTAACATATACATCATTATCAAGTGCTTTAGATGTAGTATCACTACCTTCTACATTGTAATAAATATTGCAATTGTGTTCACCTACCGTAAGTCTTTGTGTTATATCAAATGTTGAATATAATTTTTTATTATTAACATTTTCAAAAAATGCCGCTTGTTTTCCGTCGCAATTTAAAACTGCAGTTGTAATTTTTTTGCTGGCTTTAACATTAATTGTAAGTTCTCCCTTTTCTAAATCATAAGTTATAGGGTCTAAATCAGCAAATACATTTTCATTAAATGTAAAAAATGATATTAGTATTAAAAATATAATTATATATTTATTTTTATTCATAGTCATAGTCCCCCGTATTACCATCATTATTATTTTTAATTTTCATAAATAACTTATATGCTATTACTCCAGCAATACAAATTACTATGATAATAATAAATATTAATGCTAGATTTTTAGATTTTGTTATATTAAATATGTATATATTATATTTATTATCTATTCCAGTTACAAT